>JAGAPK010000045.1 GCA_017623295.1 Lachnospiraceae bacterium
ATGGAAGTGGAAGCGGAGACGGAAGTGGAAGCGGAGATGGAAGCGGAAGCGGAGACGGAAGCGGACGTGGAGACGGAAGTGGAAGCGGAGACGGAAGCGGAAGTGGAAGTGGAGATGGAAGTGGAAGCGGAGACGGAAGCGGAAGTGGAGATGGAAGTGGAAGTGGAAGCGGAGACGGAAGCGGAAGCGGAAGTGGAGATGGAAGTGAAAGCGGAGACGGAAGCGGAAGTGGAGATGGAAGTGAAAGCGGAGACGGAAGCGGAGACGGAAGTGGAAGTGGAGATGGAAGTGGAAGCGGAGATGGAAGTGGAAGCGGAGACGGAAGTGGAAACATAGACGGAAATGAAAACATAGACGGAAGTGACAGTGGAACTGGAGATGTACAGAATACAGGTGATACAACCACTTACTATGTGCTGACTTTTTCTTATGTAAGTGATTTGGAAACACCGATTGATTTATACCAGGTAAGCAGAATTATTGATGTGGCAGATGTTGGAGAAGTTCCGCCTTATGATACTTATCAATTGTTAGAGCAAAATGAGGATACGGCAAACGGAGAATCGGATGAGGAATCCGATGAAGAATCTAATGAGAATCGAAGCCTTGGCTTTGGTTTTGGATTTTCGTTGCGCCCGGGAAGTGGCACAGAGGATACATTCCTTTACGTGGGCCCTGGACAAGGCGAGTATATGTTACAGCAGCTTCCGGAGGATTCTGACGATGCAATGCTTCTCAATGTAATCAATGCTCCGGTTTATATTCGATGCAAAAATCAGAATGACTGGTTAAAACAGTACGTTTTTAATTCTCTTGCCGGTGAAGAAAACGAATCCGATAGTTTCACCATTCAGATTCAGACAGTAAGAGCCAATGAAGTGACGGAGGAGATGGTTGCCAAGGCGAATTTGATCTATTTGGAAGATGGTATGGTTAGTGTGCCGGGGAGCAGTGATGGACTTGTCAAAAATTTCGTGACAATGGATACTTCAGGCGGTACTGGAAATGATATGAGTAGAAATGCTGTTTTTGCGATTGTATATCGTGCGGTGAGTGATTTA
Organism: Lachnospiraceae bacterium; assembly: GCA_017623295.1. Taxonomy (GTDB): domain Bacteria; phylum Bacillota; class Clostridia; order Lachnospirales; family Lachnospiraceae; genus UBA3282. Next base: position 1,062 of record JAGAPK010000045.1, read on the forward strand.
CTTCCGGTGATTGTTGATTATGGTGTTGTGGCGAATACAACAGATTATGCAGATACAAATTATCAGAAGTTGGCGAATATTATGTTGAAAAAGGATTTATCAACATATTTTTCTGATATGGAAAATGTGGATAATCTTTTTATGAATATTGCATCTTCTGATTATCCGAACAAAATAGACAACAACTATAATTATGTAAACCGAAATGTTTATATTGTAAATGACACTCCGGTAGCCGGAGAAGATTTTGACGAGGCTTTTAATGATGACAAAATCAATGCCGGATTTAAAGAGGTTAAGGCTACTATTTTAGCGGAAAACAGTACGTTATCAGAAGCGGATAAAATTTCGGAGAAAATAAGTAAGGCAAAGGTGATACAATATATTATTAATTATGCGGTAGGATTAATTAGTGAATACAGGGATATACGTGTCCTTGAATTACAACCTACTAGTAATAGTGTTTCTGATTTGCATATTTTTGATAATGCAGAGAAGGATTATACGACGCTTTATTGGAAGAAGGCAGATAGTAAGAATGCCGGACAGCAGGTTCTTCGTAGCACAAAGGTGATTGATATTGTGATAGACCAAAAATCAGTTGATGATTTTGCGGGAGACACAAGTGATATCAATAATAATTATCATATGATTTTTATTGGTCTGGATGGGCAACTGCTTAATTATGAAAATAAAAAGACAGTCTATAATGATACATCTTTGAATGGCAAAGTATATACGGCAACAGGTGATATTGCAAATGATAGTGGAAGCCGTTATGCAGGAATTGATTTAACGCAGGAAAAGAAAAATGCATTGCTTGACTTTATGCGCGCAGGTTATCCGATTGTAGTAGAAGATGATTTCTTTGTGAATAAAACAGCCAAGGAGGTTGGAGCAGGGGCAATCAATACCCAATATGTAGAAGAAACCTCACAAATGTTCGATTTTTTACAGAGAGCAATTTCAGAGTATCAGGATTATATTTATACGATTTCTGATCTTCATAGTAGTGCAATGTTTTCGGCACAAATTAACATGAGTCGTCCACAAATCAGCTATCAGGAAGATGATACAGCTAGCGTGCAGTCTGTTGAAGTGGACGATGAAGGTAATTATAGAGGCAGTATTGCATATCGTATAACAGATGATAAAGGAGAGAGTTATGCGGGTACAGTGAATCTTCGTCTGTTTTTTGACTTGAACAATGACGGAAGATATACAGAAGCAGAAGAAGTAGGACTAGATAAATATAGTAATGAAAATGGAACGATTATCATTGATTTTGATGATGCGAATAAAGGTATTATACCGTGGAAGTTAGAAGTTTCGGATGAAGGAAATACATTCAGAAGAGATGATTTACAGGGCTTTTTTGTTGTTTCGCATGAAAATCTGACACCGGTTCGAATCCTTCAGATTGCAGATGAATCAGCAGATGAGGCATCGAATTTGGAAGCTACTTACGAAGTGTCCAATACTATGCTGGGTTACTGTCTGCATGGAGCAGAAGGAATCACCGAAAGTAGTTTTAACATCAAAACATTGACACCAAAGCAGCTTCAGGAAAAACTTGCACAACAGAGCAGCTATTTGGAAGGTTGGGATGTACTCGTACTTGGGTTCGGTCCAAGTTATCAGTTGGGAGATGCTACCGACGCCGTTGCCGATTATATAGAAGCGAATCGCCCGGTGGTCATATCTTCTGTGGCAATCAGTGAAGAAAGCGGCTGTATGGGTTTAAGCAAGGCGATGCTTGGTTTATCGCAGACAGGTACGTATGAAAATCTCGGACAGACCAAAGGTGGTCAGAAGTATTATCGGTTTAATAACCTAAAAGAAGATATGTTCGGAGCAAGTCAGAACCAGATAGTGGAACAGATAAATAATGGTGTGATTTCACATTACCCATATGAGATTGATACAGCAAATCTTATGATTTATCAGTCCGTTGAAGCAGGAGATTATTTGCTCGATTTTGCACAAAATGATTCAGGACAGGATAGCAGTGCTGTAACGGCATGGTATAGTCTTGGTAATTCCTTTGCAGGAGGGAATCCGGGCATCTATGATGTGTCGAAACAAGATGCGGCGAACAATTATTATGTGTACAGCAAAGGAAGTATTGTCTATGTGGGACAGGATTCCTATCCGTTCTCTTTTGACAGTACTACGACAGCAGATCCAATGAAAGAGGATGGTGCAACAGAATGTAGGATTTTTGTCAATGCACTGATGACAGCTTACAATGCCGGTGTGAAGAATCCTACCGTATCTATTGTTGCGGGTTTTGCAAAAGATGCGCCGGAGATAGAAAGTGTATGTATTCCTTTTGATCAACAGATTCAAGAGGCGGGTGATGCGGAAGGTGGTTTGCTAGAGCAGACTACGGATGTATTCTTTAAAATGAATGATCCCAATATTGCTTTTTCCAAAACAGTAGAAATCTCTTTCTACTATAATGATGATGCCGGAACTGAGGTGGAAATAGGCGGTCAAACAGTACATGCAACGGCATTTTCAACACCAATCTGGATGGTACAGAACGGACAGCTTGTCGAAGTTGGTAGCGATGAAGAGTTAAAGCAAGGATGTATTTACAAAATAAAAGCCCCTGTGGTTGCTTTGCGTGATGGTAATAAAACCGGAGCGGGAATTTATGTAGTAGTACAATCGAAATTCCAGAAATTTGGAAGAGAGCAGACCGCAGTTGGCAGTGATTGTATTACGATTAATCGGGCACAGCTTTTCTTGTTGGAATAACTTATTCGATATTATTTGGAAAAAGTTTAGAATATTTTTCCTTGCATGTGTCAGAAAATTGGTGTATAGTGGGTCACGTTAATAGTGGCACAATAATATATGTCAATAGAAGAGACAAAATCTAGTAATACGAATAGGGGAATTGCGATGGCGAAATATTTGGTGATTGTGGAGTCACCGGCAAAGGTGAAAACGATTAAAAAATTCTTAGGTGCAAATTATGAAGTTATGGCAAGTAACGGGCATGTGCGCGATTTGCCTAAAAGTCAGCTTGGAATTGACGTAGAACATGATTTTGAACCGAAATATATTACAATCCGAGGAAAAGGTGATATTCTGGCAAGTCTGCGTAAAGAAGTGAAAAAAGCAGATAAAGTATATCTGGCAACTGACCCGGACCGCGAAGGAGAAGCAATTTCGTGGCACTTATCGGCGGCTTTAAAATTGGAAGGAAAGAAAGTATATCGTATTACATTTAATGAGATTACCAAAAGCGCAGTGAAAGAATCTTTGAAAAATGCCAGAGAAATTGATATGGAACTGGTAGATGCACAACAGGCAAGACGTTGTCTGGATCGTATGGTAGGTTATAAAATTTCACCGGTACTCTGGGCAAAAGTCAAAAGAGGCTTGAGTGCAGGCCGTGTGCAGTCAGTTGCACTTCGTATTATCTGTGACAGAGAAGAAGAAATTAATGCTTTTATTCCGGAAGAATATTGGACCTTAGATGCGGTACTTAAGATTCCGGGAGAAAAGAAGCCGTTAGTTGCGAAGTATTACGGAACAACAGAGAAGAAGCAGGATATTTCCTCAAAGGAAGAAATAGACAAAATAGAGAAAGCATTGGAAAATGCAGCATATAAAGTAGCAGACGTAAAGCGTGGCGAAAGAACTAAAAAAGCTCCGCTTCCGTTTACAACCTCTACTTTGCAGCAGGAAGCAAGTAAGGTGTTGAACTTCTCTACCCAGAAGACAATGCGCCTTGCACAGCAGTTGTACGAAGGTGTGGATATTAAAGGGAATGGAACGGTAGGTATTATTACTTATCTGCGTACCGATTCTACCAGGGTTTCAGAGGAAGCAGAAGCATCAGCCAAAGAGTATATTACCGGACAATTCGGCGAAGAATATGCAGCCGGAGCTGGTAACGAGAAAAAGAATACGCAGAAAATACAGGATGCGCATGAAGCGATTCGCCCGACGGATATTACAAGAACGCCATTATCCATTAAGGATTCTTTATCCAGAGATCAATTCCGTTTATATCAGTTAATATGGAAGCGTTTTGTGGCAAGCAGAATGATGCCGGCAGTATATGAAACGACTTCTGTAAAAATTGATGCAGCAGGACACCGTTTTACCGTAGCAGCATCAAAGGTAAAATTTGATGGATTCCTTTGTGTTTATACGGATGAGGATGAGAAGGAAGAGAATAATACACTGGTAAAAAGTATTGATTCTGATACCAAGCTGGTATTTGATTCTTTTGAAGAAAAGCAGCATTTTACACAGCCTGCACCACATTATACAGAAGCTTCTTTGGTACGTGCGTTGGAAGAACTTGGAATCGGAAGACCGAGTACCTATGCACCGACCATTACAACGATTCTGGCAAGAAGATATATTGTAAAAGAAAACAAGAATCTCTATGTGACAGAACTTGGTGAAGTAGTAAATAATATAATGAAAGAAGCGTTCCCGTCTATTGTTGATGTTAATTTTACTGCAACAATGGAAGCGCTGCTTGATGGAATTGCGGAAGGTACTGTGAAATGGAAGACAGTTGTTTCCAATTTCTATCCGGATTTGGCAGATGCTGTGGAAAAGGCAGAAAAAGAACTGGAACAGGTAGAAATTGCGGATGAGGTTTCGGATGAAGTGTGTGATGTCTGTGGCAGACAGATGGTAATTAAGTATGGACCTCATGGTAGATTCTTAGCATGCCCTGGATTCCCGGAATGCCGTAATACGAAGCCGTATTTTGAAAAAATAGGGGTGGCTTGTCCGAAGTGCGGTAAAGACATCGTTCTTAAGAAAACTAAGAAGGGTAGAAAGTATTTCGGTTGTATTGATAATCCACAGTGTGATTTCATGGTATGGCAGAAACCGGTTGATAGGAAATGTCCGAAATGTGAATCTATTTTATTGCAAAAAGGAAACAAACTGGTTTGCTCCGATGAAAATTGTGGTTATGTCGAAGATGCGCCAAGTGCAAAAGAGTAGTGAAAATTTGATAATTGTATGAAAATTGTGCAAAAATACCAACAAAACGCATTGAAAATACCGAAAAATTGTGGTAGTATATGGATGTATTAAGAATTTGCGTTATATCAAAGCTTGAGAATTGATTTTTGAGAGGCGATGGGTAATGAGCGGCGTACAATTATTGGATAAAACCAGAAAAATAGGAAAACTTTTGCATAACAATAATTCCGGCAAAGTTGTTTTCAATGACATATGTGATGTCTTGAAAGAAATATTGGTATCCAATGTTTTGGTTATCAGTAAAAAGGGAAAAGTGCTCGGAATAGGCGATTTGAATGAAGTGGAATCCATTACAGAGCTGATTGTAGATCATGTAGGTGGTTTTATCGATCCGCTTCTGAATGAGCGATTGCTGGCAGTTCTTTCCACCAAAGAGAATGTCAATCTGGAAACACTGGGATTTGAAAATATTGATACCAAGAAGTTTCAGGCGATTATTACACCGATTGAGATTTCGGGAGAACGTCTTGGCACACTTTTCATTTATAAATGTAATGAACAGTATGACATTGATGATATTATTCTTTGCGAATACGGAACAACCGTAGTTGGTCTGGAGATGCTTCGTGCGGTAAATGAGGAAAGCGCAGAAGAAAACAGAAAGGTTGCAGTTGTAAAATCGGCAATCAGTACACTTTCTTTTTCTGAGATGGAAGCGATTACACATATATTTGATGAATTAAATGGTATGGAAGGAATTCTGGTGGCAAGTAAAATTGCAGATAAAGTAGGAATTACCCGTTCTGTTATCGTGAATGCGCTTCGCAAGTTTGAAAGTGCAGGTGTCATTGAATCCCGTTCTTCCGGCATGAAAGGAACTTATATTAAGGTACTGAATGATGTAGTTTTTACAGAAGTTGAAAAGCTGAAAGAACAAGGAAGATATTAAATTACAAAAAAAACAAAGGATTTATAGCGTGTATAAAAAACGGCTATAAATTCTTTTTTTTTCTGTTTGCACTTGTATTTTCATTTGAAAATCTTTATAATAGATAAAGAATTTTATTATTGTGGGAGAGGTATGACTATGAGTTCCTTAATTGATACAAATGCATATGATTACATAAATGTATTGGACAAGGCTGCTGATGCATCCTGGCTTCGTAATGATGCGATTTCCAATAACCTGGCAAATGTGGATACTCCTGGATATAAAAGACAGGACGTGGACTTTGAAACGCAGCTTGCACAGGCATTAAAAAGATCCCGCTATACATCTATGGATGACAAGGTTGCAGATGTTAAGATGAACAGATTAAATCCGGTTACTTATACAGACTATGCAGGCTTTTCTTATCGTCTGGATGGCAATAATGTGGATGTAGATACAGAAGGCGTATACCTTGCAAAGAACCAGATTGTATATCAAGGTTTAACACAGAGTATTACACAGGAATTTAAAAACTTACAGTCAGTTATGAAATAAAGGAGATATAGAATATGGGTATGTTTACATCATTTGATATTAATGCTTCCGGTATGACAGCAGAGCGTTACCGCATGGATATTATTTCTGAAAACGTGGCAAATGCGAATACTACTCGTACGGAAGATGGCACACCATACCGCAGAAAGGTTGTTGTGTTTGAAGAGAAAAATTCACAGACACCATTCCATCAGGTTCTGAACAAAGCAACAGACCGTTATTCCGGTAATGGCGTTAAAGTTACGGGTGTTTATGAAGATGAATGGACCGAGATGAATATGGTATACGATCCATCCCATCCGGATGCAGATGAAAACGGCTATGTAACTTATCCAAATGTTAATACAATCACAGAAATGACCAACTTAATTGATGCAAGCCGTGCTTATGAAGCAAATTCAACTGCTTTTACGGCAAGCAAGAATATTGCGACAAAAGGGTTGGATATGTTAAATATGTAAATAAATGCAATAGATATTGCAAATAAATAAGGGGTAAACTGGAATACCGGAGGAGATAAATAATATGGCTTTAGATATTACAGCATTATATAATGTGTCATCTGGCGTGGTAAAAGAGGCTGCGAAAACTGCACCGACCACCACTGAAACTACTTATGTGGACGCCAGCTTTGATGACTTATTAAGTACCGCACTTGATAACATTAATACAACAAACAGTTATCTTTCAGATGCAGAAAACGAAGAAATCAAATGGGCACTTGGTGAAACGGAAAACACCCATGATCTTACGATTGCATTGCAGAAGGCATCTACTGCTTTACAGTACACTGTTGCTATCAGAGACAAGCTGTTAGATGCATATAAAGAAATAATGCAGATGCAGATTTAGTCGTAAGACAGTTTTTGCATGGAGCATGGCGGAATTACTTAAGGAGAAGAAATTGCTGTGGATAAATTGTTAGAAAAATTAAAAGAATTAGGCAATCGAATAATGGAGTGGTGGAACCGCTTTACGACGAAACAGAAAACTCTGATTGTCATGGTGGCAGCAGCAGTAGTGCTGGCAATTGCTATTCTCGTAACTGTATTAAACCAACCTCAGTATGTGCTTTTGATGGAGTGTGAAGATACAACACAGGGATCAGAAGTAAAAGACTTGCTCGAAGAAGAAGGATTGGATTATACCGTTTCAGATGATGGATTAGAATTCAAAATTTTAAAATCCCAGAAGTCAGATGCAGAACTCTTACTTGGTGCAAACAGCATCCGTTCTGCAGGATATGGCATTGAAAACGTAGCAGATGGTGGATTTTCAACAACAGAATCTGATAAACAGCGTAAATATGTTTTGTATCTGGAAAAATATCTGGAAGATAACATGTTAGAGAACTTTTCAGCTATTAAAAGTGCTAATGTGACTTTAAATATTCCGGAAAATACAGGTACATTGATTGATTCGGGAGAAGAGTCATATGCAAGTGTAGTGTTAGAGTTAAGTGATGAATTTTCTACAGAAAGTGCGGCTTATCTGGCACGTGCGGTAGCAACGGCAATCGGTAACGAAACAACGAATAATATCGTTATTATGGATACCGAAGGAAATATGCTTTTCTCGGGAGATGATAATTATACGGTATCCGGTACTGCAAACGCGCAGTTGTCTGTGAAAGCAGAGGCGGAAAGAGTTGTTACCAGTGCGGTAAGACAGGTATTGCTTGGAACTAACGAATTTGACAATATCGAAGTTGCAAGTAATCTGGTACTTGATTTTTCAACCAGTTCCAAAACAGAACATACATATACACCGGCAGATGGACAGGATCAGGGTGTGCTCAGTCATGCTGATATTTACAGCTCTGAAAATGAGAGTGGAAGCGGTGGTGTTCCGGGAACAGATTCTAACGGTGATGAAACAACTTATGTATTAGAGGATGATACAAATTCCAGTTCTACCGTTTCAGAAGAATCTTATGATTACTTACCAAACGAAACAATTACCAGTACAGAAACACCTGCTGGTGTTATTGATTATAGTGAATCTTCTCTTTCTGTAACAGCTATCAGTTACAATGTTATTAAAGAAGAGGATGCAAGAACACAGGGACTTTTAGATGGTATTACATGGGAAGAATACCAGCTTGCAAATCAGGGACGTACGAAAATAGAGGTTGATGAGGATTTATTTGATGTAGTTGCCAAAGCAACCGGTATCGATGCAGAAAATATTGCTATTGTTGCTTATAGCGAGAATGTATTCTTTGATGCAGAATCCAGTATCAGTGCAACCGATGTAATGCAGATTGCTTTGATTGTTATTATTCTGGCATTGCTTGCATTTGTAGTACTTAGAAGCATGCGTGGCGATAAACATGAAGAGGAAGAAGAAGAGCTTTCTGTGGAGAATTTATTGCAGTCTACCGCAGAGATGCAGTTAGAAGATATTACATTGGAAGAAGAAACAGAGACCAGAAAACTGATCAACAGATTTGTGGAAGAAAATCCGGAAGCGGCAGCCAACTTGCTACGCAACTGGTTGAATGAGGACTGGGGGTAAGAAATATGGCACGAACTTCTGACGAGAAAATTACCGGGGTACAAAAGGCAGCCATTTTGCTTATTGCCCTTGGACCAGAGAAGTCAGCAGCAATTTTCAAACATTTGAAAGAAGAAGAAGTAGAAGAACTGACTTTAGAGATTGCGAATACAAGAACGATTACACCACAGATGAAAGAAGAAGTGGTGGAAGAATTTTATCAGATTTGTCTTGCACAACAGTATATTGCTGAAGGTGGTATCAACTATGCAAAAGAACTTTTGGAGAAATCCTTTGGTTCCGATCGTGCAAGAGATGTTATTGGCAAGCTGACAGCATCTTTACAGGTAAAACCTTTCGAGTTTGTCAGAAAGACAGATGCAACACAGCTGCTTAACTTTATTCAGGATGAACATCCACAGACTATCGCGCTTATTTTGTCTTATTTATCGCCGGCACAGTCAGCCCTTATTGTTTCAGCTTTGCCACCGGATAGACAGGCGGATGTTGCAAAACGTATTGCGGTAATGGACAGAACAAGTCCGGAGGTTATCAAAGAAGTGGAGAAAGTTTTGGAATCCAAGCTGGCATCCTTGGTAAATCAGGATTACACCATTATTGGTGGTGTCGATGCGGTTGTAGAAATTTTGAATACCGTAGATCGTGGTACAGAAAAACATATTATGGAAACATTGGAAATCGAAGAACCGGAACTTGCAGACGAAATCAGAAAGAAGATGTTCGTTTTCGAAGATATCCTGCTTCTGGACGACCGAGCTATTCAGCGAGTGCTGCGTGATGTTGATAATAGTGACCTTGCAATCGCTCTGAAAGGTTCTAACGAAGAAGTTCAGAATGCTATCTTCAATAACTTGTCCAAACGTCTTGCTGTTATGATTAAGGAAGATATGGAATTCATGGGTCCTGTTCGTATGAAGGATGTTGAAGAAGCACAGCAGAAGATTGTAAATATTATTAGAAAACTGGAAGACTCTGCAGAAATTGTTATCTCCAGAGGTGGAGGTGACGAGATCATTGTCTAGAAATTTGTATAAATCAAATTGGGTTGTAGTTCAGAACGATGACAAGTGTGTGATTGACAGTAATTCTAAACTTGCCAAAAGAATAGAAGAACTGGAAGAGTTAAGATTGCATCGTGCTGCAGCACCAATAGGGGAATCAGAAGAAGACGGCTTTACGAGTGGTCTGGAAGGTGAGCAGATAGATGCTTTACTTTATGACGGCGAGGAAAGCGGCAATGTAATAAAAGCACCGGAAGAAGCTATAGATGTGCCGGATTTAGAAGAAATCCGCGCACAGGCAGAAGCTGAGATTGAAGCAGCGCATGCGGAAGTTGAGCAGATTAAGCAGCTTGCAAGAGAAGAAATTGAACTGCAACGTCGTGAGGTTTTGGAAGAAGCAAAACGTAATGGTTATGATGAAGGACTGAAACGTGCGCAGTTGGAAGCTGATAAGATGCGTAAAGAACTGGAAGCAGAACGTACCAGACTGGAAAAAAATTATGAACAGATGGTAGAACAGCTGGAACCTCAGTTTGTTGATACAATTACAGCTATTTATAACCATATTTTTCAAGTGGAATTACAGAATGAAAGAAATATCCTGGTGCATTTAATTGAAACTACTTTGCGAAAAGTAGAAAGTAGCAGGACTTTTATTGTGCATGTTTCTAAGGAAGATTATCCTTATGTGAGTATGCAGAAAAAGGCATTAACCGAGGGCGCAGTAAGTGGTCGCGGCGTTGTAGAAATCATAGAAGATGTTACCTTACGCAAGAATGAATGTATGATTGAAACAGACGGCGGTATTTTCGATTGTGGTTTAGGAACTCAATTAGAAGGTTTGACCAATAAGCTGAAGGTATTGTCATTCGAAAAATGTGAGTGATACAAAGATATGATGGTTAACTTTAACAAATATAGTAAAATTGCAGACGATACTTTCTTTAAGAGTATGGGCCGTGTGGAAAATGTTGTAGGACTTACCATTGAATCGGCAGGACCGGCGGCAAAACTGGGTGATTTATGCAGGATTTATCCGGCAGACAAAGAATTACCACCGATTATGTCTGAAGTAGTAGGATTTAAAGAAAGAAAAACTTTGCTGATGCCTTACGAAAATACAGAAGGTATTGGCATTGGTTGTGTTGTAGAGAATACAAAGGAGCCTTTATCCGTACAAGTTAGTGATGCGTTGCTTGGACAGGTTTTGGATGGTCTCGGAAGAAGTAATCAGCCTGATTTTATTCCGCAGGGTGTGAATTATCCGATAGAGGCAGCACCACCGGATGCTATGAGTCGAGAAATTATTGATGAAGTGCTTCCGCTCGGTGTAAAAGCGGTAGACGGCTTGATGACAGTTGGTAAAGGACAGAGAATTGGTATATTTGCCGGTTCTGGTGTAGGAAAATCAACTTTAATGGGTATGTTTGCCCGTAATACCAAAGCGGATATTAATGTCATTGCGCTGATTGGTGAGCGAGGCAGAGAGGTTAGAGAATTCATAGAGCGCGATTTGGGACCGGAAGGTATGAAACGCTCGGTTGTTGTTGTTGCAACATCTGATAAATCAGCGTTGGAACGCAAGAAAGCAGCTCAGACAGCGACGGCGATTGCGGAGTATTTCCGTGATCAGGGTAAAGATGTTCTTCTGATGATGGACTCCTTAACTCGTTTCTCTATGGCGCAGCGGGAAATCGGACTTGCCAGTGGAGAACCGCCGGTATCCAGAGGTTATCCGCCAAGTGTTTATTCAGAAATGCCGAAATTATTAGAGCGTGCTGGACGTTCTGACAAAGGTTCTATTACAGGACTTTATACCGTGTTAGTAGATGGTGATGACTTTAATGAACCGATTACCGATACGGCGAGAAGTATTCTGGATGGGCATATTATGCTCAGTCGTAAGCTGGTACATAAAAATCATTATCCGGCAATTGATGTATTGCAGAGTATTTCACGTTGTATGAGTCAGATTGTACCAAAGGAACACAAAGCAGTAGCTGGTAAATTAAAAAATGTACTGGCAACTTATAACGAAGCAGAAGATTTAATCAATATTGGTGCTTATAAGAGTGGAAGCAATCCGAATATTGACTATGCAATAGAGAAGATTGATGCTGTAAACGAATATCTGATGCAGGATGTAGACAGCAAATTTGATTACGAACAGGAATTAGAACTGTTAAAAGCATTGTTTGAAGAATAAAATGCGTGCAGAAAGGCGCAAGTAGCATGGCAAAGTTCCGTTACAGAATGCAAAGTATTCTGGATATCAAAAGGAAGATGGAAACTCAGGCGAAAATGGAGTTTGGGCAGGCGCAGAGCAGACTTTTGGAAGAACAGGAACGATTGGAGCAACTGTACCAGAGAAAGGAAGCTTATCTGGAAGAGGCAAGAAGACTCCGTCTGAATTCTCTGAAGGTACGGGAAATGCGCGACAATGAATATGCATTGGCACGCATGGAAGAATTTATCATGGCGCAGATGGAAAATGTGCAGAAGGCAGAAGAAGAAGTAGAAGCCGCGCGAGAGAAGCTCAAAGAAGTTATGATGGAGCGTAAGACACATGAGAAGCTGCGTGAAAAAGCGTTTGAGCAGTTTATGAAAGATGTAAACGCAAGTGAAAGTAAAGAAGTAGATGAGCTGACAAGCTATACCTATGGACAAAAAAGAGGATAGAAGAATGGCAGAAGTTTTTGACGAGGTAGTAGATACCAAGGCAGAGAAAAAAAGATTAAAAGAAGAGCGTAAAAAAATAAAAGATGAGCAGAAGGCACAACGAAAAGAGGCCAAACAACGTGCTAAGGAGATTTCTGTACAGGAAGCACAACTTAGTGAAGATGAAGAGGCAGGCGGTGTGTCTGTTTTTCTTGTAACCGTTGTTATCGTAATTATCTGGATAGCAATCCTTTGTCTTCTTATCAAATTGGATGTTGGTGGATTTGGTTCTAATGTATTGGCACCTGTTTTGAAGGATGTGCCGGTAATTAACAAAATTCTTCCGGCAGAATCAGTGGTTTCTACAGATGATGAAGAGTCTTATGGCGGTTATACCAGCCTTCGAGAAGCTGTTGACTATATCAAGGAACTGGAATTAGAAATAGAGCAGATGCAGTCTAACAGTAATTTGGATTCTGAGGAATTGGATGAACTTCGTGCTGAAATAGAACGTTTACAGACTTTTGAAGACAGTCAGGTAGAATTTGAACGTATTAAAACAGAATTTTATGAAGAGGTTGTTTATGCCGAGAATGGTCCCGGACCGGAAGAATATCAGAAATATTATGAAACAATCGATCCGGCTACAGCAGAATATCTTTACAAGCAAGTTGTAGAGCAGTTAGAGCAGGATGAAACACTTGAAGATTATGCTCAGGCTTATTCTGAAATGAAGCCAAAAGAGGCGGCAGCTATTTTTGAGGCAATGACAGACGATCTTGATTTGGCAGCGAAAATTTTGAATCTGATGAGTGCAGAAGACAGAGGAAAAATAATGGGTGTTATGGACCCGGAAGTTGCAGCAAGATTAACAAAGATTATGGACCCGGAATCTTAATAAAATACTACTTTTTTACGATATATATTGTGTAGGTAACTACACCTTATATAAAATGCCGAAAGGCAGATGAACATTGAAAATTAAAAGAAAGGAGGAAGGAGAATGGCGAGCGGAACAGTTAATAATAACTTGAACGCGCTAATGAACACTGTTAATCAGACAGCAAATGTTTCTAACACACAAAGTTCTATGTTGAACAAACAGTCTGAAATTGTGAAAGACAGTTTTGATATGGTTATGAATCGTATCAATAGTCAAGTAAACAACCAGATGAATGAACAGTTTTCGGCAGTTGTGAACAGTAAGTCTATGGCATCGGATGTATCAACAGATTATTCCAGACAGGATACTGTGAACAAGACAGTTGAAGCCAAAGAACCTGTAAAGACGGAAGAAGATGTTGCGAAACAGACAGAAGGTGAAGCTGTAGAGAACGAAGTTTCTGAAAGCAAGGAAGAAGCAGTAAAAGAAGCCGGTGAAGAATTGGTGGAAGAAGTTGCAAAGGAAATGGATGTTACAACAGAAGAAGTCGAGAAAGCAATGGAAGCTTTGGGATTTGATGTAGCAGCATTGTTAAATCCGGAAAACATGAAGCAACTTTTAGTTACTTTATCCGGCAACGAAGATCCTTTGGCTATTGTGACAGATGGAGATCTTTATGCACATTTGCAGAATCTATTGGAAACTGTGAATGAAAGTCTGGAAACATTACAGACAGAATTAAGTCTTTCTGAGGAAGATTTAAATGCTTTAATTGCTGATATGGCAACTGTTGATGATGTGGCAGAAGGTGCTGCTATGGCAGAAGAACTTCTGACAGGTCAGGACGAAGTGGCTGATGATGTTTCTCTGGAAGGCATGAAAGATTATTCTGTAACTGTACAGAAGGATGGCGAAACAGTACAGGTTAAAGTAACTGTCGATGATGCAAGTGGTGAACAGAGCATGAAGGAAAATGTTACTGCTGTATCCAAGAATGACATGCAGCAGGATGCAAAAGCGGGTGAAAGAAATGCTTCCGGCAAAGGAGAAGGTAATGCGGCAGGAAATATGGTAATGCAGATGCCAACTCAGCAAGTGGACATAACGAGTGTCACACAGGAACAGCCGATTATGGAACGTTTTGTAAGTACAGAGGATATCATGAATCAGATTATGGACTACATGAAAATCAATCTGAAGGGTGATGTACAGGAGCTGGAATTACAGCTTCATCCGGCGAGTCTTGGTAATGTTAATGTACAGATTGCATCAAAGGACGGCGCAATAACAGCACAGTTTACAGCGCAAAATGAAATTGTAAAAGCAGCAATTGAGAGTCAGCTGGTTCAGTTGAAAGAACAATTTGCTGAACAAGGTATTAAAGTGGATGCAGTGGAAGTTACTGTAGCTAATTACGAGTTCGAACAGAGCTTTTCCGGAAACGAAAAAGAAGCCGGAGAAGAACAGAACAGTGGTAAGAAGAACCACAGAAGAATCAATTTGAGTGAATTGAATCTGGAAGAATTACCAGAGGATATGGATGATTCCGAGAAAATTGCTGCGGATATGATGGCAAGAAGTGGTAATACGGTTGATTACACAGCATAACAGAACTTGTGAAATTCAAGCAAATTCACAAGATGAAAGGAGAAAATATGGCAGTAGCAGTTGTAGAAGATGGAAAACTTGTAGAATCTACGTCAGCCGCATCTATTGCGCAGGGCAGTAAATCATCAACAAGTAATTCTACGGTAGACAAAGACCAGTTTTTACAGCTTTTGGTAGCACAGATGAAATATCAGGATCCATTGGAGCCTACTTCTAATACAGAGTATATTTCACAGTATGCAACCTTCTCTGAATTGGAGCAGATGCAGAATATGAGTGCTTCTCTTGAGTTGGCAAGAGCTTCAAGTCTGGTAGGTCAGACAGTAGTGGTTAAGGTAACAGATAGTTCCGGTAATACAACGACAACACAGGGTAATGTGGATTATGTTGTTTATGAAAACAACAAAGCATATCTTTCTATCAATGGAGAGTTATATTCTATGGATAGTTTGGATACTGTTGCGGATCAGGAATATCTGGCAGCATATCAGGTAGCAGGTGATTGGCTTAACTTATATAACAAGCTTCCTTCCATTGGTGTTTTATCATTAGATGATGAAGAAGCACTTACAAAAGTAAAAGAAACATATGAGAATATGTCTGAATATGAGAAGAAGTTTATCACAAGCGATTATGTGACAGGTCTTAACAAGTATGTAGCAAGAATGGAAGAATTAAAGAAAGTTGCAGCAGAAGATGATGCGAATAATGCGGATGATGCTGATAACAATGATGATTCTACAGATGATACAAATAAGACAGAGTAAGGATGCGTGTTAATCTCAAGGAGGAGAATGATTATGAAGATTCAGAATAGTCAATTCCTTTCCCTGGAGCAGTTACAGGATCAATATCTGAATCAGAACAGGCAGATACAGAGCAGTGTTACTCAGAGCGGACTTCGGTTTCAGGATATTTTAACACAGAAAACGGAAGTTTCTGCTGAAAATGAAGTAAAATTCTCTAAGCATGCCGCTAACAGACTGGTCGATAGAAATATCGAGCTGACCAAGGAGCAGGTGGAACGCCTGAATCAAGGAACAGCCAAAGCCGGTGAGAAAGGAATTAATGAGTCATTAGTTATAGTTGATTCCCTTGCATTTATTGTGAATGTTCCGAATAATACGGTAATCACAGCAATGGATAAGACAGAAACAGATGAAAATGTTTTTACAAATATTGACGGAGCCGTAATTATGTAGCCGGACCTTATGGAGGCTTGCGTTCCCGACTGACAGAAGGAACGAAACGGTTTGTCACAAATTAAGGAGGTCATTCATTATGATGAGATCATTGTTCTCTGGTGTGGCAGGTTTGAAAGTACACCAGACAAGAATGGACGTTATTGGTAACAATATCGCAAACGTTAATACAACATCTTACAAATCACAGTCTATGGTATTTAGTGATTTGTTATACCAGACAACACAGGCGGCATCTGGTGCAAATGCAGCAACAGGTCGTGGTGGTACAAACGCAAGACAGATTGGTCTTGGTGCGAAAACTGGTGCTATTTCTACAGCAATTACAACACAGGGTTCTGCGCAGTCTACAAATAACCCGTTTGATATTATGATTACAGGTGATTCCTTCTTCGTAGTAAGCAACGGTTCTGAGAACTTCTTTACAAGAGATGGTTCTTTTACAGTAGACGGAGCTGGTAATCTGGTTATGTCTTCCACAGGTTATACGGTAATGGGATGGCAGACAGATAAGGAAACAGGCGAAATTATTCCGGATACAGTATCTGCACTGAAAGTTATGAATGCAGATAACCTCACATATCCACCGGAATCCACAACATCCGCATATGTTTCCGGTATTCTGGATAAATATGACAGCAATACAACAAGTTCAACAGGTAAAATTATTACTTTGAACTTCTTTGATAAGCTTGGTTATACATATACTGCAAAATTCAGTATTCATGCAACCGATGAAGAGGGTAACTACAAAGTACGTCTTGATGATATCTTAGATGAAGCAGGCGATTCTCTTGTAACAAAATACAACTTGAACAGTATCAATGATATTGCAAGCTTTGGTGAAACAACAGTAACAACTTCAGAAGCATTATATGAAGTATTAAGTAATGTTACGTGTGATGCTACTGCTACACCACCAGTATACAGTCAGGTTTTATCCGGCGAGGAAGTGTTAAAAGGTTTTGGAGATAATTCCATGATTAAACTGGCTGATACATGGGAAATTGCAGCAACAGCAGGAACACAGGTTTCAGCTGGAAGCACCGTTGATGTAAAAGGAACTGTAACACTGGATAAGAATACTCTGGAAGGAGAACCATTCAATCTTATTTTTGAGAGTGATGGAGCTGGTAATAACAAGTATTATTACAACGCTGCAGATCCGGGCGCAGATCCTGTAAAAGGTCAGGAAGTAACTGACTGGACAGATGCATTAACAAGCTTAAATGTTACTGGTATTGATGGAACACCTACTGTAGATGCAGATGGTAACCTGGTAATTAACTTTACACAGACTTTTGAAGCAACAAAAGAATCTGTTGTAGCAGACACCAAATCTTTTAAATCCCAGATTACTCCGTTAGAAGCATTTGGTCTGGAGAATTCGGAAGATACAACTTACCAGATTGATTTTACTTCTCAGGATGGTTTATCAGCACAGATTATCAAGACTGTAACACAGACAGGCAATAATCTTGTTTATGATATTGAGAATGGTAAGTTCAAATATGTTGGTACTGTTAATAATGACAGTGTTACAATGGCATTTAATGCAGCAGCAACATCCAAAACAGGTGATACAATTGATTTGATTAACTTCTCTGATATTGATATCGATTTCTCTCTTTCCAACATGTTCAACAACGGTGGAACATCTACGATTGGTGCTACAAATGGTGATAAGAACGGCTACAATACCGGTAGAAAAACAGGTGAAATGATTGGTATTGAAGTAGGACAGGATGGTAAAATCACAGCTTCCTATGACAATGGTCAGACTAAGTTACTTGGTCAGATTGCAGTAGCAAGCTTTGCAAATGCTTCCGGTTTATCCAAACAGGGTGATAACCTTTATTCCGCAACAATGAACTCCGGTGAGTTCGATGGTATCGGAAAGGATATCACAGCAGAAGGTGGATATATGACATCCGGTGTTCTGGAAATGAGTAACGTAGATTTATCTTCTGAATTTACAGAAATGATTACAACACAGCGTGGTTTCCAGGCAAACAGCCGAATCATTACAACATCTGACAGTATGTTGGAAGAACTTGTTAACTTAAAGAGATAATATTAGCAATAGTTCTTAAATTAAAAAAGAGGAACTTTCGGGTTCCTCTTTTCCTTTCTATGTGTTAAAATAGTAAGAAGGGCATGGTGACAATAGTGATTGAAGTAACAAAAATCAATGGTAGTAAAGTGCTTGTGAATCCCGATTTACTGGAACTTGTAGAAGAAACTCCTGACACAGTTCTTTCTTTTACAACAGGCCGGAAAATAATTGTAAAAGAAAGTAGACAAGAGGTAAAAAATTTAGTAAAATCGTATAGAAAGGATATTTTTGCAGATTAGTGTAAAAACGGGTGAAAATTCATGGATATAGCATCAATTTTAGGATTAGTTTTATGTTTTGTACTGGTTTTATTTGGTATTCTGTGGGGAAATGACACATCGGCACTTATGCGATTTGTCGATATACCATCTGTGCTTATTACCTTTGGCGGTTCTTTCTGTTGTATTTTGGCGAGTTACACGGTAGAGAACTTCTTTGGTGGTCTTAAGAGTATAGGATTGATATTCAAAACATCTAATATGAATGTTCCGGAGACAATTCAGAAAATTATTGATTTATCCAATGTTGCGCGTAAAGAAGGCTTGCTTTCTTTGGAAGAAGCAGCAGGTGATATAGATGATCCTTTCTTACAGAAAGGTATTTTGTTAGTAGTTGATGGTACAGACCCGGAACTGGTACGTGCCATTATGGAAACAGAATTAGTAAGTATGGAAGATAGACATAAATCCAAAATCGGATTCTGGGAAGATGTTGGAGCGATGGGACCGGCATGGGGTATGATTGGTACACTGATTGGTCTTATCAACATGTTACAGGATATGGATGACCCATCGTCTATCGGTCCTTCTATGGCGGTTGCTCTTATTACAACTTTGTACGGTTCTTTGCTTGCTAACTGGATTTGTGCTCCGGTTGCTACGAAGTTAAAGAGTAAGAACGCTGATGAAATGATGATGAAAGAGATTGAAATCGAGGGTCTGCTGTCTATTCAGGCAGGTGAGAACCCGCGTGTTATAGAGGAAAAACTGA
The DNA here is from genome assembly GCA_017623295.1 of Lachnospiraceae bacterium. Taxonomy (GTDB): domain Bacteria; phylum Bacillota; class Clostridia; order Lachnospirales; family Lachnospiraceae; genus UBA3282. The sequence continues at coordinate 20,491 of JAGAPK010000045.1, forward strand.
AATCCTTCTTGGCACCGAAGGATAGAGGAAGCAACGCAGAGGAAGGTATGGGTGAAGTAAATGGCTAAGAAGAGCAAGCCGGATGAAGTCAAGCCGGGAGCACCGGCGTGGCAGTCAACATTCGCTGATTTGATGAACCTGTTGCTTTGCTTCTTCGTTTTGCTGTTTTCTATGTCTACAGTGGATGCGCAGAAGTTTGAGGCGATGGCAGCATCATTTAACCAGACTTTCAGCATTTTTGAAGCTGGTGCAACAGCAATTGGTGATGGCATACTGATTAGTAATGGTGTCAGCCAGTTAAACGAACTGGATGAATTTATCAATAGTACAGGTAAACTGGTAGAGGGAGAGACTGTTACAGACGAACTTGCAACTGTTCAGGAGAAAATGCAGGAAGCTCAGATGGAAGAATCTGAGAAACTGGCTGAACAGATTGAGGAAGCAATAGAAGAACAGAATCTTGGCAAAGAAATCGATATTGAATTTACAGCACAGTATGTGCAGCTGACATTGAAAGGCTCACTGCTCTTTGATTCGGGAAGTACACTGCTTAAAGAGGAAGCAATACCTGTTCTTGATCAGGTAGGTACGATTCTGGAGAGTTATGCGGAGAGCGGAATTGAGATTGAAGGACATACCGATAATGTTCCGATGTCCGGAGCAAAATACTCTAACAACGATGAGCTTAGTTCTGGTCGTGCGTTATCAGTATTTAATTACTTAATAGAAACAACAAATCTCGATCCGGCGGTTATTAAACATACCGGTCGTGGAGAATATGTGCCGATTGCAGATAATTCAACTGCAGAGGGCAGAACAAAGAACAGACGTGTTGAAATTAAAATTTACAACTCGCTGAGTTCTTACTAATAAGTAAAAGGAGAGAAGGGCTTAATAATGAAAAAGAATCTAATTTCCATTATTATACTGGCATTACTGGTAGTAAACATTGTATTAACAGCCATTATGATGTTCAGTGTGACAAGTGCATCCAGAAAAACAGCAGCATTGGTAGACAATATTGCAACAGCACTGGATTTGGAATTAACGGCAGCAGCCGGAGAGGGAGAAGTAGAGGAAGTAATTCCAATGGAAAATATCGTTGTTTACGATATTATAGAATCCATGACAATTCCGTTACAGACAGGTGAAGACGGAAAGAGTCACTTCGTTTTAGTTTCTGCAAGCTTCTCAATCAATACAGAGGATGAAGGATATAAAACATATGGTTCTGATTTGTCTGGACAGGAAAGTTTGATTAAGGACAAAATCAATACTGTGTTTGGAAAATACACAATGGAAGAGGCAAAAGTGAATCAGGAACAGATTCGTAAAGAGATTTTAGATGAGGTTCAGGGATTATTTGATTCTGAATTTATCTTTAATGTTGCATTCAGTGAAATTGTGTACCAGTAAGCCCCCTTTTAATTTGTAAAACCGCAGGGGAGGTGACGTTTCGTGGGCGAGGTACTATCTCAAAATGAGATTGATAATCTGCTTGCAGCATTGAGCAGTGGAGAATTAGATGTGGATCAGATGCAGGATTCCGGGGATAAACAGGTAAAGAATTACGATTTTAAGCGACCTACGAAATTCTCGAAAGAACATCTTCGTACTTTGGAAATTATTTATGAACATTACGGAAGATTATTATCAACCAATCTTCCTGTATACTTAAGAAAAAATGTACAGGTTTCGGTAGCAAGTTCGGAAACAGTTATTTTCTCTGAATTCAGTAATGCCTTATCGAATCCGTTGATTCTTGGTATTGTTAACTTTCAACCATTGGGAGGAACAATTCTGGTGGAACTGGCAGCCAATCTTGGATTTTCCATGATAGACAGGATGTTAGGTGGACAGGGTGATCCTCTTGAAAAGAGCAGGGAATTCTCTGAAATAGAAATGACGATTATTGAGAAAATGATGGTTGTGTGTATGCAACTTATGCGCGAACCTTGGAAAAACGTAGTGGATATTAATCCGGTTATGGAGAGGATTGAAACGAACTCACAGTTTGCGCAGGTTATCGCACCGAATGATATGATAGCTTTGGTTACCTTGAATATGAAAATAGGAGAGGTAGAAGGATTCATGAATGTTTGTCTGCCGTTCTTTACATTAGAGAATGTAATGGATAAGTTGAATACCAAGTATTGGTATGCAAATATGCAGGAACAGAATGAAGAGGACTTTGAAGAATATATTGAAGCATTAATTCGCAGGGTAGATGTTCCTGTGAAAGCAGTGCTTGGTAGAAGCCAAGTATCCGTTAGCGATTTTGTCAATTTACAGGTTGGCGATATCATACGGTTAGACACCGATATAAACAATGATTTAAGTGTATATGTCGGTAATATTAAAAAATTCACCGCATTACCGGGCTCCAACAAGGATAAGTATGCTGTCAGAGTAACGTCGGTAATTAGAGAGGGGGAATAGAAGCATGGATGGAATGTTATCACAAGATGAAATAAATGCATTGCTGAGTGGCGTGGATACAACTGCTGACGAGAGTGCGGCAGAAGAAGTGCCAGCAAAAGGCAGCGCTGTTATAGATGACAGTTTATTGTCTGATATTGAAAGGGATGCTATCGGTGAAGTTGCTAATATCAGCATGGGTTCTTCAGCAACAACATTATATTCACTTGTTAACCGAAAAGTAAATATTACGACCCCAACTGTTAGTTTGGCAACTTGGGAAAATGTACTGGAAGAATATGAGAAACCATGCGTATTTATTCAGATTAAATACACAGTTGGTCTGGATGGCTCCAATATTATGATATTGAAGGAGCATGATGTTAAAGTTATCACTGATTTAATGATGGGTGGTGACGGAAGCAATACAGATGGAGAGTTAGGCGAATTGCATTTAAGTGCAATTTCCGAAGCAATGAACCAGATGATGGGTTCCGCAGCAACTTCTCTCTCTACCATGTTAGGAAAAATGATTGATATCAGCCCGCCGGAAGCAAGCTTGGTTGATTTGACTGCTTATAAGTCAGGCGGCGATATAGCACAATTCTTAGAAGGAACTTTTGTTAAAATTGCATTCCGCATGGAGATTGATGATTTAGTAGATTCAACCATCATGCAGTTATATCCAATTGATTTTGCGAAGGAATTATGCAGCACCTTCTTAGGCTCTCAAATGGGCGAAGAAACACCTGCACCAGCTCCAGCAGCGACGGCACCTACACCAGCACCGGCTCCTGCACCAGCACCACAGATGGACATGAGTCAGATGAATATGGGAATGCCGCAGATGGACATGAGCCAGATGAATATGGGCATGATGCCTCAGATGAATATGGGTATGCCGCAAATGAATATGGGTATGCCACAAATGATGGGAATGCCGCAGATGATGCCAAATATGAACATTCAGCCTGCGCAGTTCCAGAGTTTCTCTAATGACTATAATGCAATGCAAAGTCAGGAGAATATTGGTTTAATCCGAGATGTTCCGTTGGAAGTTACGGTAGAACTTGGAAGAACCTCTAAATCTATTTCAGATATTCTTGATTTTGCACCTGGAACGATTATCGAATTAGATAAGATTGCCGGAGAACCGATTGATGTATTGGTAAATGGCAAGTTTGTAGCCAAAGGTGAAGTAGTTGTAATTGAAGAAAGCTTTGGTGTTCGAGTAACCGAAATTATTAAATAATAAGTGATAGGAGAAGAGAGAATGGCAAAAAATATTTTAATATGTGATGATGCAGCGTTCATGCGTATGATGATTAAGGACATCCTGACAAAAAATGGATATAATGTTGCCGGTGAAGCTGAAAATGGTGCGAAAGCCGTTGAAAAGTATAATGAGTTAAAACCGGATCTTGTGCTTATGGATATTACAATGCCAGAAATGGATGGTATCCAGGCTCTTAAGAAGATTAAGGAAGGCGATCCAAGCGCAATGGTTATTATGTGTTCTGCTATGGGTCAGCAGGCAATGGTTATTGAATCCATTCAGTCCGGAGCAAAAGACTTTATCGTTAAACCATTCCAGGCAGATCGTGTATTGGAAGCGGTTAAGAAAGTAGTGGGTTAAATGATACTTACTGTATCAGACAACTTGAATTCTTATGTACAGTTTATTACTGTGCTTATCATCTTTGTTTTTGTTCTGGTAATTACCTATTTCACTTCAAAGTGGATGGCTGGTTATCAGAAAAACAAAGGATTAAATTCTAATGTAGAAATGATAGAATCATTTCGGTTAACGAATAATAAATATATTCAGATTATTCGTGTTGGGCAGAAATATTTGGCAGTGGCAGTTGGAAAAGATTCTGTTACAATGTTAACAGAGATACCAGAAGACCAACTGCTGCTTTCAAGTGATGGTAATGAAGGAGCCCATAGCTTTAAGGAATTATTTGAAAAGGTTCAACAAAAGAGTTTTCTGGAAAAAGAAGATGACCGAAAGAAAAGTGAGTAGGCGAATAAGTATGAAAAAATATTTTTCCGGACATTACATTAAGAAGTTTATGTGCCTGCTGTTTTTGGCAGGCATATTGTGTATCAGTAGGAAAGAAGTTGTATATGCTACGGGGAGTGCATATGTGGAATCTAACCTGACTGGAACATCAAATGAAAGAACAAATGTAGAGAATCCGGGTACTTCTGAATCGGAAGAAGACCTAAAAGAATTGAATATAGCGAATACGGTGACGGTTACATATAACGATGGTAATGGTAATTTGAATGGAGCATTGAGAATTCTGATTACCCTTACTTTAATTGCTATTGCACCGTCATTGATTATTATGTTAACCTCGTTTACCAGAATTATTATCGTTCTGCACTTTACGAGGGCAGCACTAAATACACAGACGGCTCCGCCTAATAATGTTTTAATCGGGTTGGCATTATTTTTAACATTTTTTATTATGAAGCCAACTTTATCAACGATTTATACAGAAGCGTATGTTCCGTTTGAAAATGGTGAATTGACACAGGAAGAAGCGATTGAAGAGGCACTGGACCCAATCAGAGAGTTTATGTATAGCCAGACACAGAAAAAAGACGTTAGTCTTTTTATGGAAATCAATCGAACGGAGTGGAATGGTGAATTAGAAGAAATTCCGATGAGTGTTCTTATCCCTAGTTTTATCATAAGTGAACTTAGAACAGCTTTTATTATCGGATTCCTCATATATATTCCGTTTATTGTAATTGATATGGTAGTAGCATCTACCTTGATGAGTATGGGTATGATGATGTTGCCGCCGACGACGATATCCATGCCGTTCAAGATATTGTTATTCGTTCTTGCAGATGGATGGTATCTCATTATTGGTAATTTGGTTAAGACGTTTTATTAGCGGCTTATGAAGAAAGATGATAGAAGGGAGTGGAAAATATGACAATAGATGACGTGACCGCCATAGCAGGTGATGCTTTATTTACGATTATTAAATGTTCTGCACCGGTATTGCTGGTTTCACTTATAGTAGGTCTTATCATCAGTATTTTCCAGACAGTAACCTCTATTCAGGAACAGACACTTACCTTTGTTCCTAAGATATTGGCGATTTTTCTTGCGTTAATGTTATTGGGACATTGGATGCTTAACAATATGGTAGAATTCATGATGAATTTGTGGAATAACTTTAGTATGTATATCAGGTAACGGCATGATAGATATTTCTTTTACTTATGCAGAATTAGAATATTTTTTATTGATATTGGTGCGTGTGTCCTGTTTTGTCTTTGTTGCACCGTTCTTCAGCATGAATAATACGCCAAGACAGATAAGAATAGGACTTAGTATTTTCCTTTCTTATTTGTTATTTTTGTCACTTGATCGCAATGAAGTGGTATATGACAGTGTTGTGGAATATGCAGTTATTGTTATGAAGGAGGCTGTGACCGGCTTTTTGATAGGTTGGGGAGCGCAGCTTTGTACGACGATTGCAGCATTTGCCGGAAGTATTGTAGATATGGAAACTGGTTTGTCTATGGTATCTTTAATGGACCCGGCAACGAAAGAAACGGCAACATTCACCGGTGTATTTTATCAGTATATGTTTACATTGTTTTTAATTATTACTGGAATGTATCAGTATCTGTTACAGGCACTTATTGATACGTTTACACTGATACCGGTAAATGGTGCAGTTTTTAGAACAGATGCTTTGTTGGAATCCATGATACGTTTTATGAGTGATTATGTGATTATCGGTTTCCGAATCTGTTTACCAATTTTTTGCGTTATGTTGTTACTCAACTGTACACTTGGTGTACTTGCAAAAGTATCTCCACAGATGAATATGTTTGCAGTTGGTATGCAGATGAAAATTCTGATTGGTTTAATTGTGATGTTTCTTACAGTTCGTATGCTGCCGGATGCAGCTAATTTTATCTTTGATGAAATGAAAAGGATGATTGTGTCTTTTGTGGAGGGTATGATGTGATTTTAGAATATAATCTCCAATTTTTTGCCAAAGATGGTCCTGGTGGTGAGAAAACAGAAGAACCTACTTCCAAGAAACTGGAAGATGCCAGAAAAGAAGGACAAGTTGCCAAGAGTAGGGAAATAACCAATGCTTTTGAATTATTGGCAGTTTTTGTCATTCTCAAAGTGTGGGTTGGCTATATGGGAGAGTCTTTTGTAGGAATCTTCCGAAACCTTTATTCACAGATACCGGAGTATATCAAGATGTATGATGGTTATCTGCCGAATGCGACATTTGACACAATCTTTTTTCAGACGATGGTAAGAATGCTGATTATGATTGTACCAGTCTTGTTAGTAGGATTTCTGATTGCTTTTTTGTGTGATGTTGTACAGGTAAAATGGAAACCAACCGGAAAACCATTACAGCCTAAGTTTAGTAAATTGAATCCGGTAAATGGATTCAAAAGAATTTTTTCTGCAAATTCTTTGATGGAATTGTTTAAATCCATTGCTAAAATTGCGATTATTGTATATGCGGTGTATTCCTATTTGAGTAAAAATGCACCAAGTATTTTCCTGTTATATGATATTTCATTGAATCAGGCAATTGCTCAGATAGGTGATCTGGTAATTAATCTTGGATTTCGTATTTCAATCTTTTATATGATTATTGCGATAGTCGATTTTGTTTATCAGAAAATCAAATTCAAGAATGACATGAAGATGACCAAGCAGGAAGTAAAAGACGAATACAAAAACCAGGAAGGTGATCCGCAGATTAAAAGCAAGCAGAAAGCCAGAATGCAGGAAGCTTCCAGACGGCGTATGATGCAGAAACTTCCGGAAGCGGATGTGGTTATTACCAACCCGACGCACTATGCAGTAGCAATTAAATATGATCCGGAGGTTTATGATGCTCCTTTCGTAATTGCTAAGGGTGCTGATTATCTGGCACAGAAAATCAAGGAAACGGCAAGAGAGAATAATATTGAAATTGTAGAGAATAAACCGCTTGCCAGAATGTTATATGCAAATGTAGATGTTGGTGGAATTGTTCCACCGGAATTATATCAGGCAGTAGCAGAAGTGCTTGCCTTTGTATATCATTTGAAGGGTAAGGTTTAATTGATAAATAGGAAGTATATGAAAAAAGGGAAAAGAATGAAGAAGAAGGGAAAGGAGGAGAGGATATGAAAAATATGCAAAAAGCGGATATTGGTGTAGCAGCGTATGTGCTTGCAGCGTTTGCTATGTTGATTATACCGATTCCGTCACAGCTTTTGGACGTTTTACTGGCATTTAATATAGCAGTGTCATTCACTATTATGTTCGGCTGTATGTTTGCCAATGAAGTATTACAGATGTCATACTTTCCTACCATTCTGTTATTTACGACCATTTTCAGAATTGCGCTGAATGTATCCTCTACCAGATTGATTTTAACAACCGGTGATCCGGGTAACGTTGTCGAAACATTTGGACAGTATGTAGGCGGCGGTGACTTGATTGTAGGCTGTATTGTTTTCGTAATTTTGATTCTTGTACAGTTTATGATTATCAACAAAGGTTCTGAACGTGTTGCTGAAGTAACAGCCAGATTTACATTGGATGCTATGCCTGGTAAGCAGATGGCAATTGATGCCGATTTGAATACCGGTGCAATTACGGATGCAGAAGCCAAAAGAAGACGTGATAAGATACAGGAAGAAGCAAGTTTCTTCGGCTCAATGGATGGTGCTGTAAAGTACGTTAAGGGAGATGCAACAGCAGGTCTTGTTATTACCGCCGTCAACTTGATTGGTGGTATTGCTATGGGTATGTTCCGTCAGGGTATGGAACTTACAGATGCTTTGAACCAGTATACTATTTTGACAATCGGTGATGGTCTGGTAAGCCAGATCCCATCCCTTCTGATTTCATTGTCAACCGGTATCCTTGTTACAAAAGGTTCCAAAGATGCCGATTTTGGTACTGTTTTAGTCAGACAGTTATTTGGTGTGCCGAAGGTACTTTATCTGGTAGGTGCAGTACTTGTTGTACTTGGTATTGTAACACCACTTAATCCGATTATATTTGTTGGTCTTGGTGCTGCGTTTATCGTAGTCGGAAGAGTGATTGCGGGTACTCTTGAAACCGCTAAAATTGAACAGGAAGTGGATGTGGAGGAAGCAACGGCAGAAGAAATTCGCCAGCCGGAAAATGTTACCTCCTTATTGCAGGTTGACCCGATTGAACTGGAATTTGGTTATGGTATCATTCCACTTGCCGATGTAAATCAAGGTGGTGACTTGTTAGACCGAGTTGTTATGATTCGTAGACAGATTGCACTTGAACTTGGTACGGTTGTGCCGATTATCCGTCTGCGAGATAATATCCAGTTAAATCCGAATCAGTATATTATTAAGATAAAAGGTGTTCAGGTCAGTGAAGGTGAGATTTTGTTTGATCACTATATGGCGATGAATCCTGGGTATGTAGAGGAAGAAATTACCGGTATACCTACTTTTGAACCATCGTTCCATCTGCCGGCAATCTGGATTACAGAGGGACAGCGAGAACGTGCGGAAAGTATGGGTTATACGGTTGTTGATCCACCTTCCATCATTGCAACCCATTTAACAGAAATTATCAGACAGCACATAGCAGAATTGCTTACCAGACAGGATGTACAGAATCTGGTCAACAATCTCAGAGAGTCCAATCCTTCTCTTGTGGACGAGCTTGTACCAAAACTGCTTGGACTTGGCGAAATCCAGAAAGTATTGCAGAATCTTTTGCGGGAAGGTATTTCTATCAGAGATTTACTTACAATATTCGAAACATTGGCGGACTATGCATCCACAACAAGAGATTCGGATATTTTGACAGAGTATGTCAGACAAAGTTTGAAACGTGCAATTTCTAATAAATTTTTCCCTGCCAATGAGACAACCAGCGTGGTAACACTGGATCCGAAATTGGAGCAGGAGATTATGGGCAGTGTGAAACAAACGGAGCAGGGGGCTTATTTGACCCTGGACCCTGCCAAAACGAAAGCGATTATGGACTCAGTTGGAGTTGAAGTAAAGAAATTGGAAGATATGGGCAGAGTACCGATTGTTATTACTTCGCCGATTGTGCGTGTTTATTTTAAAAAGTTAACAGAAGATTATTATAAGGATTTGGTCGTTGTATCTTATAACGAAATTGAATCCAATATTGAATTACAGTCTGTTGGGATGGTGACAGCATAATGATTATCAAGAAATTTTTGGGTAAAACAGAACAGGAAGCAATAGAAAATGCCAAAAAGGAATTGGGCGCGAATGTAGTTGTTATGAACGTGAAAAATGTGAAGCGCAAAGGACTTTTTGGATTCCTAAAACCACAAATGAAGGAAGTAACTGTTGCACTGGAAGAAGAGAATACGAATACTGATACAGTAAGTGCAGAGATGAAAGCAGCGGTTTCTGCCATTAATAATGTAGTGGTATCCAGTATGAACAATGCACAAGGTGCAGCGACAGAAGCACAGAGTGCGGTGAAACCACAAAATGCAGCAAAGACTCAGATTATTCCGGAAGAAGTAGCTGAGAAAAAAGATAACAATGCGCTGGAAGAAAAACTGGATAGTTTACAGTCTCTTTTGGAACAGCAGTTGCAGAAGCCGGAGCCGGAAAAAGAAAAGCAGGAAGAGGAAGAAGTCAGTGAAACTGATATGTTTATGCAGCTTCTTCATACAACCATGCTTGATAATGAAGTAGATGAAAAGTATGCAGAACAGGTAATTGATGAAATTGAGAAAATCAATAAACCTAATACACCGTTTGATTATGCGCTTGCCAATACTTACCAGAAAATGATTCTGAAATTTGGTAAGCCAATAGGAATTTCTCCTTCGGAAAAAGGGGTAAAGGTTGTGTTCTTTATCGGACCAACCGGTGTTGGTAAAACAACTACAATTGCCAAGATTGCATCTAAATTCCGTGTAGATGAGAAGAAAAAAATTGCATTGCTGACTGCGGATACCTATCGAATTGCTGCCGCAGAACAGCTCAGAACCTACGCGAATATTTTGGAAGTGCCGTTTCGAGTTATTTATACCGTAGAAGAAATGGAACAGGCACTTGTTGATTTTAAGGACTATGATTATATTTTTGTGGATACAGCAGGACATTCCCATCAGAATCAGGCACAGAAAGAAACGATGAGTAAGTTTATTCATTCTGTAGATGATATGGTTGAGAAAGAGGTATTTCTTGTACTCAGTGCCACTACAAAGTATAAAGATTTAGTAAGTATTGCAGATGCGTATAAAGAAATTTCAGATTATAAACTGATTTTTACGAAATTAGATGAAACGACTACTTTAGGAAATCTGTTGAATTTGAAGTTATATACAGGGGCATCACTTTCCTATGTGACTTGTGGGCAGAATGTGCCGGATGACATTGAGGACTTTAATCCGCAGAAGACGGTAAAGAGATTACTTGGTGGAAAAAACTAAGGAGGAAAACGAATGGATCAGGCTGAACAACTGAGAAATATAATAAAAGCGACCAGCCAGCCACAACGCCCTTTAGCAAGAGTTATTACCGTTACAAGCGGAAAAGGCGGTGTAGGAAAATCGAATACAGCAATCAATCTGGCAGTCCAGTTTAAGAAAATGGGGAAACGTGTCATTATTTTAGATGCTGATTTTGGGCTTGCAAATATTGAGATAATGTTTGGCGCAGTACCAAAACATAACTTATGTGATTTGATATACCAAGGGAAGAAAATAAGCGAAATTATTACATGGGGACCAATGGATGTAGGATTTATTTCCGGAGGCTCTGGAATTGCAGGTATGTCTAATCTGAGTAAGGATTATCTGAATTATATTATTCAGAATCTGGCAGAACTGGATGAAATGGCAGATGTTATTATTGTAGATACAGGCGCAGGAATATCGGATGCAGTGTTGGAATTTCTGGTAGCAAGCGGGGAAATTCTGCTTGTAACAACTCCGGAACCAACTTCCATTACCGATTCTTATTCTTTAATTAAGGCATTGAATCGCCATCCAAGATATTCCAAAGAAGTATCTCAGATTAAAGTAATTGCCAATAAAGTGGTAAATGGAGAAGAGGGAAAACTTCTTTTTGAAAAACTGGATTCGGTTGTTACCAGATATTTGAAAGTTCCAATTACTTATCTTGGTATGGTGCCACAGGACCCACAGTTGGCGAAAGCGGTTATGCAGCAGATGCCGGTTTCTATTCAGAATCCTGAGAGTAAATCAGCGTGTGCTTATGAGTTGCTGGCAGCAAAGCTTATGAATAAGGAATTAAATAAAAATTTGACAAAACGTGGTATGGCAGCATTTTTCTCGCATATCATATCAAAAAGATAATAGAAGCAAAGAGCAGGATAGCAAATATGGGAATTATTCTTTCAAAATATGTAATGCCGGGAAACCGGATAGACTTACAGGAGATTCAAAGGGTAAAAGAGGAAGACGGAAGTAAGAGAAAATCATATCAGAGTCAGGTTATAGATATTGTATCTGATGACAGAATGGAAATTGCTATGCCGATCGATAAATCCAAACTGATTTTATTGCCGGTAGATACAGAGTACGATTTGTACTTTTATACGCCGAACGGTCTGTACCAGTGTTATGCAAGAGTAGTTGACCGATATAAAAATAACAATATTTATATTTTATTGTTGGATTTAACGAGTAATTTAAGAAAATATCAAAGAAGAGAATATTATCGATTTAGTTGTGCTTTGGAAATGAATTCAAGACCATTGCAGGAGGAAGAGGTTAATGCAGTAGAGCAGCGTGCAAATCTTTTGGTGCCGGGCTTGCCTTTGCAGAGAAGCGTTATTGTTGATATCAGTGGCGGTGGCTTGCGATTTGTTGCGGATTATGCATATGAAGTGGCTAGCCTTATCTTGTGCAAGTACCAGTTATGGATAGAGAATGAAAGCAAAGAGTACAGTCTTGTAGGGAAGGTTTTAAGTTCGAAAGAGGTTGAAAACCGACCGGGAATATATGAACACCGTGTTCAATATGTAAATATGGAAGCTGGTAATCGGGAGGAGATTATCAAATACATATTTGATGAAGAACGTAAAACAATCAAAAATCAGAAGGGTGTTTAGCATAACTATAATGAAAAAGAAGTTGTGGAGGGAGAAAAATGAAAAATATATTGGTGGTTGACGACTCTGCACTTATGAGAAGGGTATTGTGTGATATAATCAATGGAGATGAAAGATTCCATGTACAGGATCGAGCTAACAATGGATTGGAAGCGTTAGAATTGCTTAGCAAAAAATCCTATGATGCGGTTGTTTTAGATGTGAATATGCCGCAGATGAATGGATTAGAATTGCTGAAGGAATTGCAGAAACGCAAAATTTCCGTCAGAGTTATGATGGCAAGTACAGATACCAAGGAAGGCGCGAAGACAACATTAGATGCATTGGAATTGGGAGCACTTGATTTTATTCACAAACCGGACAATGCAATGGCTTGTCGTAGTGGTGAATTTAAAGAAAAATTGCTTCAGGTTCTTGCAGTTGTAGTAGAGTCTAAACCGCCGGTATTTGGTAAGACCTTCACAATGGAAGAAGTTAAAACTTCCAAGAAAATGGTTGAACTTGTCGGAAAGCATACTGGTTCTGTTCCGGGTAATAAAATTGTTGCAATTGCAAGTTCTACGGGTGGACCGAAAGCTTTACAGGCGGTCATCCCAAGATTGCCGAAGAATCTGAAAGCACCGGTAGTTGTTGTACAGCATATGCCGGCAGGATTTACAGCATCTTTAGCAGAGCGACTGGACTCCTTAAGTGAAGTGCATGTAAAGGAAGCAGCAGAGGGAGATATTCTGGAAGCAGGAAATGTATATATTGCTATGGGTGGTAAACATCTGAATGTCATTACGATGGCCAGTAAATATACGATTCATTATTCGGACGAGCCATCCAGAGAAGGTGTGAAACCATGTGCCAATTATATGTATGAGTCTTTGGCTGGAAGTAAATTCGATCAGGTTGTATGTGTCGTTATGACAGGTATGGGAGCCGATGGTACAAAAGGAATCCAGAATTTGAGAGAAAAAAAGAAACTGCATGTTATTGCGCAGGAATCCAGTACATGTGCAGTATATGGAATGCCAAGAAGTATTGTAAATTCCGGACTGGCAGACCAGATTGTACCGCTGGAACAGATAGCGCAGGAAATTATAATGAACGTGGGGGTAAGATGATATGGACGTAAGCCAATATTTGGAGATTTTCCTGGATGAAACAAACGAACATTTACAGAATCTGAATACACAGATTCTCTCATTGGAGCAGGAGCCAGACAATATGGACACTATCAATGAGATTTTCCGTGCTGCACATTCCTTAAAAGGTATGGCAGGAACAATGGGGTATAAAAGAATGCAGACTCTTACCCATGATATGGAAAATGTATTTTCTGAAGTGCGTAACGGGAATATTACAGTTAAGGCTAATATGATTGATATTTTATTCCAGTGTCTGGATGCATTGGAAGAGTATAACACTAATATTAGAGAAAGTGCTGATGAAGGTACAAATGATAATGAACCATTGATTAAGCAGTTAAATGATATTCTTAATGGTGGTTCCGGTGAAGCGGTGCAGCAGGAAGAAACATCTGCAAAATCTGAGCCGGAAAGCACTGATACAGCGGAAGAAACAGATAACAGCGATAAGAAATGGCTTGATATTAAACTGGATGAATCTGAAATCAATGTTTTAAAAGAAGCAAAGAAACAGGGCAAAAAAATCTATGGGTTGACTGTAAAAGTGCAGGAATCCTGTATTTTGAAAGCAGCAAGAGCATTCCTTGTATTTAAAGCAGTAGAAGAAACCAGTGAGATTATCGTTTCCAGCCCATCTGCACAGGATATTGAAGATGAGAAATTTGATTTGGACTTTAGCTTAATTATTGTTTCTGACAGTCCGATTGATACCATCTTAAAAGCAGCAAAAGATGTGTCTGAAATCGAAGATGTTTTAGGCGACGTATTTGATGTTGCAAAGGTGGCAGCAGGAGCGAAAGAAGAAAAAGCTGATGCTAAAGTAGAAGTGAAAGAAACTGTGAAAACAGAAGTTGCAGCAGCTGCACCTACACAGGCGGCACCTGCAGCTACAGCAGCACCTGCACAGGCAGCAGGTAAGAATGATAAGAAACCGGCAGCAGGTAAACCGGTTGTAAATAGAACAGTCAGAGTAGATATTGAGAAACTCGACACTCTGATGAATCTTGTCAGCGAGCTTATTATTGCAAAGAACTCTCTGGTATCTGCATCCTCAACAGAGAACAATGCAAATTCAGAAGTACTTGAACAGATTGAATATTTGGAAAGCGTAACAACATCCTTACATGAATCCGTAATGAAAGTATGAATGGTGCCAATCGAAAGTGTTGTTACTAAGTTCCCACGTATGATTCGTGACTTGTCCAAGAAATTGAACAAGAAAATGGAATTATATATGTCCGGTGAGGAGACAGAACTTGACCGTACTGTAGTAGATGAAATTGGTGATCCTTTGATGCACTTGTTACGTAATTCTGCTGATCATGGCTTAGAGTCTGCTGAACTGCGTAAAGAAAGAGGAAAGCCAGAAGTTGGATCTATTTTCCTGGATGCTTATCAGGATGGTAACAACGTTGTTATTGAAGTTAGAGATGATGGTAATGGTATCGATACAGAAGGTGTTAAGAATAAAGCGATTGATCGTGGCATAATTACACCGGAACAGGCTGAAAGCATGAATGAGAAAGAAATCATTGATTTACTTTTCCACGCAGGCTTTTCAACAGCAAAGGTAGTATCTGATGTATCCGGTCGAGGAGTTGGTCTGGATGTTGTCAAATCCAAGATTGAAGCTTTAAGCGGTGAAGTAGAAGTTAAGAGTAAACTTGGCGAAGGAAGTACATGGATTATCAGACTGCCACTTACACTCGCAATTATCCAGGCACTTATGGTTGATATTGGTAATGAGAAATATGCGATTTCTCTTGGCTCTATCCAGACAATCGAAGATATTTCTATCAGCGATGTGAAGTTAGTTCAGAATAAAGAAGTTATCAATTTAAGAGGTACGGTTATTCCGTTAATTAGATTAAATGAGATTCTGGATATCCCAAGCAAAAAAGATTCACAGGATAATCTGATTGTTGTTATTGTAAAGAAAGGTGACAAACAGGCGGGTCTTGTTGTTGATGAATTAATTGGACAGCAGGAAATTGTTATCAAGTCTATGGGCAAATATATCAACAAATGTAAGATTATCAGTGGTGCAACAATTCTTGGTGACGGTGAAGTTGCATTGATTCTGGATGCAAACGCAGTGATTTAAGCAGAGGGAGGAACAGTGGAATGGAAGAATTAAGAGTAGCCGGAGAAACAACTCAGTTCATCGTAATTAAGTTGGGCGACGAACAGTATGGCATTGATATTAAATACATAGACAATATTGTAAGAATGCAGCACATTACCAGAGTGCCAAAAGTAGCTTCCTATCTGAAAGGAGTTATCAATCTGCGTGGTGAAGTTATCCCTGTTATGAGCATTCGTATCAAAATGGGATTACCGGTTGATGAAATTACCAAATCCAGCAGAATTATTATTCTGAAAATGGAGCAGCAGGGTACAATTGGTGTGATTGTGGATGAAGTAAAAGAAGTAGTAACTTTGGACACAGCACAAATTGAAAAAGTATCTTATGATTCCAAGGATGAAAAAGCTAATTTTATTTCCGGAATCGGTAAGTATGAAGGTGGTCTGATTTCCTTGTTAGACCTTAATCTCGTAGTACCTGAAAATGCTTAGGAGGTTATCACGTGGGTGATTTAAGTTTAGATCAAATGTCCCAGGAATATTTTGATATTTTAAAAGAACTGGGCAACATTGGAGCAGGTAATGCTACTACTGCATTGGCGCAAATGCTCCAATGCAAGGTAGATATGTCAGTTCCACAGGTTAATTTGCTTGAATTTAAGGAACTGGGTGCTGTTATGGGTGGAGAAGAACAGATTATGGCAGGTATTTATCTCGGCGTGGAAGGAGATATTACAGGCAGTATTATGTTTCTTCTGGAGAAAAACTCAGCAAAACATCTGGTAGGCAAATTAATGGGAATGACGTCAGAAGGAGAAGAGTTTTCTGAAATGGAGTTTTCTGCTTTGAAAGAAGTGGGAAATATCATTACAGGTGCGTATTTAAATTCTCTTTCAACATTGACCAATTTAGTAATTTATCCATCGATACCGGATTTGACAGTAGATATGGCAGGCGCGATTTTAAGCGTGCCTGCAATCGAATTTGGTGCTTTGGGAGACAGAATATTGCTGATTCAGACCCAGTTTTTTGATGAGGTTGCAATTGATGGATATTTTATCCTGATTCCTGATTTGGATTCTTACGGGCGAATATTATCAGCGTTGGGAATGGCAGGTTAACAATACTGATAGTGTAAATAGGAGATGTCAGGAGTATGGGAGAAATTATAAAGGTCGGTATGGCCGATTTGAATGTATGTGTCAGTCCTGATGGTATTACTACTTTAGGGCTTGGCTCGTGTGTCGGGATTGCGTTAAGAGATCCGGTAACAAAAATAGGTGGTCTGGCGCATGTAATGCTTCCGGACAGTACAGCGATTAGAAATAACAGTAATATTCCGAAGTTTGCAGATACAGGAATTGAAGAACTGGTGCGTAAAGTAGTTGCAAAAGGTGCAAGCAGAACAAGATTGGTAGCCAAAATTGCTGGTGGCGCGCAGATGTTTGCGTTTCAGAGTAAATCGGATATGGTGCGTGTTGGCGAGAGAAATGTGGAAGCCTGTAAAAAGAAACTTGCAGAACTTAGAATACCGATTCTGGCAGAAGATACCGGTGACAGCTATGGAAGAACCGTTATTTTTTATCCGGAAACAGGCGATTTTATTATTCGTGCGGTAGGAAAACCGGAGAAAGTTATTTAATCACTATTTTGTACGTTTGGAAGGTATAAAAATTGGAGAAAGAAAATCAAAAGTATATCACGGATATCGTGGATACAGATAAAGAAAGACAACGTGAACAGGAGCAGAAAGAAGCAGCTAAACGGGCGAAGAAAAGAAGATTGATTCCCCCGTTTGTTATGCTCCTTGCAGGTGCCGTTACCAGTATTACAATGTATGTACTGCACTATAATGTTAAAGACATGCTTGTTATCCTGTTTTGGGTATTGCTTGGCTTTTATGTTGCCGGCGATCTGATTAAGTGGATGATTGACCGGTTTGAAGCACAGATAGAGCAGAAACGCATGGAAGAAGGAGAAGTAATAGAGAAGGAACTCGCCGAGGAAGATGGTACAGAGCAGGCTGTAGATGAAGAGGAAAAGAGCGAAGAATAATGCGCTTTTTGAAAATGAGTTCAATGTAATGGGGAAACGTGCATGGATGAAGCAGGCAAAAAAAAGCTTTGGGAAGAGTATGGTAAATCCAAATCGCCTGAAGTAAGAGAAAAAATTATATTGGAATATGCTCCGCTTGTGAAACTGGTCGCAGGAAGACTAAGTATGTATCTTGGATACAATGTAGAATATGAAGATTTGGTAAGTTATGGTATTTTTGGGTTAATCGATGCAATTGATAAATTCGATTCATTGAAAGATGTCAAGTTTGAAACCTATGCAAGTCTTCGTATCCGAGGGGCTATACTTGATCAGATTCGAAAGATGGACTGGATACCCAGAACAATCAGACAAAAGCAGAAGAAAATTGATGCAGCAATCAAAGAAATTGAATTAAAATATGGTAGAAGTGCTACCGATGAAGAGATTGCAGTAAGTCTGGGGATTTCCAATGAAGAATATTTGGAATGGCAATCTCAGATGAAGGTAACCAATGTTGTTTCTCTGAATGAATTTATGGAACAGGGAAGCGAGATTCCGACCGATAACAGTTATAATCGTAAAGCTCAGTTTGATGGTCCGGAAGAGGTTATTGAGAAAGATGAGTTAAAACAAATTCTGGCACAGGCACTTGAACTTCTGACAGAAAAGGAACGTAAAGTTATTGTGCTTTATTATTATGAAGATTTAACACTGAAGGAAATCAGCAGCATTTTGGAAGTGTCAGAATCAAGAATTTCACAACTTCATACGAGAGCTTTGCAGAAGATGAAAAGTAAATTGGGCAATTATATGGGTATATTAACGGAAGCACGCTAAATAAATGAGGTAGAGATGAACGGGTATTTCAGATTAGTAAACGAAGCAACAAAAACCAGTATAAAATTGTTTCCACCTACGGATGGGGGAAGTGCGCTTGCTTTTAATGAGGTAGCAGAGTATCTGACGCTCAAGGATATTATGTATGATCGTGTTACATTAAATAAAGCAGTTGAGGAAGCAGCGAAAGAAGCAACAGTTGTGTTATTGGAAAACAAGGCACGGCATGTAGAAAGAGAGTGTTATAAGTTCGTAGTAACACCGGATAACATGCAGGCATATGTCAGATTCTATGCACCGTCTATTGGTGGAGAAGAAATGGCAGCAGAAGAACTGTTAAAAGATTTGGAAATGAAAGGCATTACACATGGCATTAAAAAGGATGTGATTGATGCCTATTTTGCGAAGCGTGAATATTGTACCAACATTTTAATTGCAGAAGGAACTGCGCCGGTACAGGGAAAAGATGCCTATATTGAGTATTATTTTAATACGGACAAAAAGGCGAAACCAACTTTGAAGGAAGACGGAAGTGTAGATTTCTTCCAATTAAATGTAGTACAGCACTGCAATAAAGGTGATGTGCTTGCGAAGCTTTTTCCGGAAGAAGCAGGAGAAGCGGGAATGAATCTTAATGGAGAACCGATTCGACCAAGAGAGGTCAAAAAAGCGGTTCTGAAATATGGTAAAAATATTGAAATATCAGAGGACAATATGACTCTGACTTCTTTAGTTAACGGACATGTTGAACTGGTGGAAGACAGAGTATTCGTTTCCGATGTATTAGTAGTTGAAAATGTAGATACAGCAACCGGAAATATAGATTATGAAGGCAGTGTTCAGGTCAATGGTAATGTATGCACAAACTTCCAAGTAAAGGCAAAAGGCAATATTGAAGTAAAAGGTGTTGTAGAAGGTGCTTATCTGGAAGCAGGTAAAAACATCATCATTGCGCGTGGTATGAATGGAATGAGTCGTGGCGAATTAAAAGCTGGCGGCAATATTATTGCGAAGTTTTTGGAGAATGCCAAAGCAGAAGCAGCCGGCTATGTTGCATCAGAATCCATTTTGCACAGTCAGGTTATTGCCGGAACAGAGGTAAATGTAGATGGTAAAAGAGGATTTATCACTGGCGGTAAGGTGAGTGCTGCACATAGTGTCAATGTAAAGACATTAGGTTCTTCAATGGGTGCAGATACTACTGTCGAAGTAGGTGCAGACCCTAATATGAAGATTCGTGTACAGGAATTACAGAAGCAGATTGGAGAAGATAGCAAGGCGTTGAAGTCTATTCAGCAGGTTTTAATTGCCACTAAGCAGAAGATTGCACAGGGGGCGAAATTAAATCCGGAACAGCTGAAATATATCCAGTCTTTGGCAGTTGCCAACCAGCAGAAAACAGAGGCAATAAATACCAACACTGCAGAGCTGGATAAATTGCAAGAACAGTTGACAGGCGATGAAAATGCTCATATTATAGTCAGAGGTACTGTTTATCCGGGAACCAAAATCTGTATTGGCGATGTTTCGATGGTAGTACAGAAGGAAGCACAATACAGTCGATTTGTAAAGTCACGAGGCGATGTAAAACTGACCGGTATATAGAAGGAAGGAATGAAAAATGGCAATCGGACAAATTGAGTTACAGGGACAGATTACCAGAGCACAGGATTTTACTACGGTAAAACATAATGAAGATACCAGAGGAATGGTGGAACAGGCAAATGTGGGAAACCAGTTTGCAAAAATTGTAGAAAATCATGTAAAAAAGGTCAATAAAGGTGAACAGCCGGAATACCACAATAAAAAGTTTGATGCCAAAGAAAAGGGAAGTAACGAATATAGCGGTGACGGTGGTCAGAAAGGCAGAAAAAAAGAAGAAAAAGAGCCGGATGGCAAAGTGCTTTTAAAAGGGGTAGGAAATTTTGATATATCCCTATAAAGGACGGAGGAAGAAATGAGTATTATAGAAATCATTTTAATTATTGTTGGTATTGTGATTTTTGCATTAGGATATCTTTTACCAGCCAGAAAAAAGGACATGGATGAGGACGTACAGTTAATCAGTGAGGATGAAGTCAGAAAGCTGGTGGCTCAGGAGGTAGAAGGAGCCAAAGAGCATATTGCTGATATTGTAGATGAAACAATTACTTATGCTATGGAGAAAACAGAGCGTTCTATGGAACGTGTTACCAACGAAAAAATCATGGCAGTGAATGAGTATTCAGATACTGTATTAGAAGAAATCAACAAGAATCATAAAGAAGTCTTATTTCTGTATGATATGTTAAATGATAAACATGAAAATCTGAAAACGACTGTTAGTGAAGCAACGAAAACTGCAGAAGAAGTCAAACAGACTGTGAAAGATGCAGAAATTACAGCACGAGAAGCGGAAGAAACAGTAAAAAATGCGATGGATACTGTATTGGATGCCGTAGAAAATGTGCCGGAAGAAGTTGTAGAGATTCATGATGCATCGGAATATAATGAGATGCTTGTAGACGAAGTGCAGCAGGCAATGGAAGACGACCAGAAAGCAGTTCAGAAACCAGAAGAAGTTAAGTCAGAAAATGATAATTTGATAGAAGAAGCACAAGAGAAAAAAGAAGAGGAAGCTGATGAATTCATTCCGATAGCACCTCCGCGAGTAGAAATTATTCATAATCCGGATGGCGACTATGATTATGTAGCTGATACAGCAGAGGCTTCACAGGAGATTATGGAACTTCTTCAACAAGAAGGACCAAAGGAGCCGAAAACGACAAAGAAAAAAACAAGAACAAAGAAAACCGCTAAAACAGCAGAACGCAAGGACACCAAATCGAAAGAGACAGAAGCAAAATCAGTAGATGCGCCAGCCGTTGATATTCAGTTTGCAAATGGAAAAGATAATAGCAGAAACAGCAATGAGAGAATTTTAGAATTGCACAAAGCTGGTAAATCTAATATGGCAATTGCAAAAGAATTGGGACTTGGCATTGGAGAAGTTAAATTAGTCATTGATTTGTTTGAAGGACTATAAGTACAGGTGGGTTATGGAATTAAAATATTATTTACGTGGTCTGGGACTGGGAATTGTAGTGACAGCATTGATTATGGGCTTTTCCTTATCCGGGAAACAGCCAATGACAGACGATGAAATTATAGCGAGAGCAAAACAGCTTGGAATGATTGAAGACACTGTTCTTTTGGCAGATACATCTGAGGAAGAGGAAGAAACAACAGAAGTTATCACCAATGAACAGCCGGATACTGACAAGGAAGATATTTCCAGAGTTGAAGAAATTCAGGACAAAGCAGATATGGTTGGACAGGAAGATGCTGAAGCAGATACTGCGGCAGACACTAAGGAAGATGCCGAAGCAGATACTGCGGCAGATACTAAGGAAGATGCCGAAGCAGACACTAAGGCAGATGCGGAAACTGATGTAGAAGAAACGGAAGCAGAAGTAGAAAACGAGGCAGAAATAAAAGCGGAAACTGAAGTGGCGGATGTTGAAGCGGAAGTACAAGACAACGCAGATGAACTGGTTACTTCCGGTGCATCAATGACAATTACGATTAGCAGTGGTGATGGTTCTTATACCGTTAGTAAGAAACTTGCAGATATTGGAGCCGTGTCTTCGGCAGAAACTTATGACAAATTCTTATGTCAGAATGGATATGATAAAAAAATCCGAACCGGAACGTATACAATTCCTGCAGATGCCAGCGATGAACAGATGGCAAGAATTATTACAGGACTTGAGTAGAAAATTTATACAAAGTAAATTTTCAAAAGTTACACAATCAGCAGATTATGGTAAAAGTCAACAATAATTTCTAAAATTTGTTCAAAATAGCACTTTGCACAACTGTTGAAATGTTAAATAATGGGATTTTTGTGCAGATTGTATAAAAATGAGCGCGGGAAATAGACTTGCTGTCTATTTCCTTAGCAA
>JAGAPK010000046.1 GCA_017623295.1 Lachnospiraceae bacterium
AAATATACAAAGAGACTGTGGTTGTAGCCTTTCTGAAACCATCAAGTGGTAGGAGTAAGCAAACAATCCACAGTATCTCCAATAGTATAGCATACAGTCCTTGGAGAGGGACTATAAACACTACTACTTTATAATACGAGGAGTAATTATGCTTGATGAACGTACCATAATTCTACTAATTGAGAAAGCGTTGGAGGCGAGACAGGCATCTTATTCTCCTTATTCCGATTATCAGGTAGGAGCAGCACTTTTAACTGCTGATGGAGAATTTTTTACCGGATGCAATATTGAAAATGCTGCCTATTCACCAACAAATTGTGCAGAACGTACAGCATTCTTTAAGGCTGTTAGTGAAGGTAGAAAGAATTTCGATGCCATCGCTATTGTCGGAGGTCCGAAAGATATGGAAATTACACAGTATGCATATCCTTGTGGTGTCTGCCGCCAGGTTATGATGGAATTTTGCAATCCCGAAACATTTCAGATTATTGTTGCAAAATCAACAAAAGAGTATGACGTGAAAACTTTGAAACAGCTTTTGCCGGAGGGATTCGGTGCGGCGAATCTGGAGTGATAATAGAAAGGTAGTGCGAGACATATGAATATCAGATTATATAATGCGAAAATTCTGACTATGGAGAGTGAAGAAATTCTGGAAGGAGAAATTTGGATTCAGAATGAAAGAATTCTCTATGTAGGGAATGGAAATGATACGGAAGATGTGTACAACAAACTGAAACTGCAAAGTATTATATGGGATAGGGAAATTGATTGTGAAGGAAATATTCTGATGCCTGGATTCAAAAATGCCCATACGCATTCTGCAATGACTGTTTTGCGTTCTTATGCAGATGATATGCCTTTGCAGGATTGGCTGAACAAACAAATTTTCCCGGTAGAAGCAAAAATGGACGGAGAAATGATTTATCATCTGACGAAGTTGGCTATTCTGGAATATCTGACAAGTGGTATTACTTCTATATTTGATATGTATCTGACTCCGGAAACGATTGCAGATGCCTGTGTCGATATGGGGATGCGTTGTGTACAGGTAGGTGGAGTCAATAACTTTAGTCAATCAGTAGAACTGGTAGAAGAAATGTATCAGAAATTAAACGGCAAAAATCCTTTGCTCAGCTATGTGATTGGTTTTCATGCGGAATATACCTGTTCGAAAGAATTATTACAGAAAATTGCCGGACTTGCCCGTAAATACAAAGCACCTGTTTATGCGCATATTTCAGAAACAGCTTCCGAAGTGGAAGAGTGTCAGAAACGATATGGTATGACACCACCTGTATTTCTGGATTCTTTGGGAATGTTTCAGTATGGTGGTGGCGGTTATCACTGCGTACATATGACAGAAGCAGATATGGATGTTTTCAAACGTAGAAATTTAAACGTAGTTACCAATCCCGGTTCCAATACCAAACTGGCAAGTGGTATCGCTCCGATTTCTGAATATCTGAAGAGAGGAATTAATGTTGCTATTGGAACAGATGGACCTTCCAGCAATAATTGTCTGGATATGTTCCGTGAGATGTTTCTTGTTACCGGTCTTGCTAAACTGCGTGAAAAGGATGCTTCGGCAGTCAATGCTTTTGAAGTATTGAAGATGGCAACTGTAAATGGCGCAAAGGCGATGAATTTGCTGGATGCCGATGTTTTAGCAGAAGGAAAACTTGCAGATATTATTATGATAGATTTACATCAGCCGAATATGCAGCCAATTCATAATATCCAGAAAAATATTGTTTATAGTGGCAGTAAGCAGAATGTAAAAATGACAATGATTCATGGACGGATTTTATATGAAAACGGCAAATTTGCTGATTCGATTGATACAGATGCTATTTATGCCAAAGCAAATGAAATCAAAGAAAAGATTTGCTAAAATTTAGTTAATAAAGTTGGGAATTATTATGGAATATATTGTTTTTGCAGGAGCCATGCTTCTTTTTCTGCTGATTATTATGGGGAAAGGGTATCTGGACCAAAAGAAAAGTGAAAAGAAATTTATACAGAATTTATATAAGAAGTATGGTGTTTTGCCGGAACGAAGCTATCGTGTGGATGAATTAGATGCTCATATTTCCATGTATTATAAAAACCACAAGGAAGATGGACAGCTTGACGATATTACATGGAATGATTTAAATCTGGACGAGATTTACCAGAAAATGAATTATTCTCATAGTGCTGCGGGAGATGAATATTTATATTATCGTCTGCGTACACCGATTAAAGAGGCACATGAATTAGAGGAATATGAGAAGCAAATCCAATATTTTATGGCGAATGATAAAGAACGAGTTTCCTTGCAGGTTCAGTTCGCAAAGCTGGGTAGAATGACAAAGTATTCTCTGTACGAATATCTGGCATATCTGGATGCACTTGGAGAACGTAAAAGCTATAAATATTATCTGGCGGTGTTGCTTGTATTCATCGGCATTATCTCAATGTTTTTTTCGGTTCAGGTAGGCATCTGTGTGCTGCTTATTGTTTTGTGTAGAAATATGATTGGTTATTATAAAGAGCAAAAAGAGATTGAACCGTATATTACCAGTTTTCGTTATATTTTCCGATTGCTGGAAGCAGCAGAGAAAATCGGGAAATTGCCGATTGAAGAAATTGCAGAAGAACGGGAACAACTGTTGCACTGTTATAAGAAATTAGAAAGCTATAAACGTAATTCCTTCATTTTAATGTCTGGGACAAGAGGTGGAGCCGGAATTACATCCAGCAATATATTAGAAGCAATACTGGACTATTTCCGCATGATGTTTTATCTGGACTTGATAAAGTTTAATCAGATGCTTGCCGAAGTAAGAAAGCATATTGATGAAATCGATGAAATGGCTACGCTTATTGGAAAGCTGGAAACAGCAGTCGTAATCGGAGAATATCGTGCCGGAATGAAAAATGGTTATTGTGTGCCGGAATTTATTTCGAAAAAAGAGGATATTGGTTTACAAATAGAGCAGATGTATCATCCGTTATTGCAGGAACCTGTAAAAAATGATGTGGCGGTAAATAAGGGCGTTTTGATAACCGGTTCCAATGCTTCCGGTAAATCAACATTTTTACGGGCGGTAGCAATCAATGCTGTTTTGGCACAGACAATACACACTTGTATGGCGGATTCTTATAAAGGCAGCATTTTTCAAATTTATTCTTCCATGTCTCTGAAGGATGATTTGGAAAGTGGCGATAGTTATTATATGGTAGAAGTGAAGTCCATCCGAAGAATTTTGCAGCAGGTAGAAATGGCAGTCCAAAACGATGAAAAGGTATTGTGTTTTGTGGATGAAGTATTACGGGGAACGAATACGGTGGAACGCATTGCGGCATCTACTCAGATTTTGAAGGCTTTTGCTAAGGACAATACCATTTGTTTTGCTGCAACCCACGATTTGGAATTGACAAAACTGTTAGAAAATGATTATGAAAATTATCATTTTGAAGAAGAAATTGTAGAAGATGATATATTTTTCCCTTATCGGTTGCAGAAAGGACCGGCGGTATCACGAAATGCGATTGCTCTTTTGAAAGTGCTGGGATATCGACAGAATCTTGTGGCTGATGCGGAAAATATGGCACAAAATTTTTTGAAGACGGGAAAATGGAATAAGGAAGCCGCGACTGCGGTAAGTGGTATTTAAATTATGAAAGTAACAATTTATACAGATGGTGCTGCAAGAGGAAACCCGGAAGGCCCGGGCGGCTATGGAACGATAGTACAATATGTAGATTCCAAAGGAGTTTTACACGAGCGTGAGTATTCGGCAGGTTATAAAAAAACGACAAATAACCGTATGGAACTTATGGCAGCAATTGTTGGACTGGAAGCCTTGACGAAACCTTGTGAAGTAACGTTGATTTCAGATTCCAAGTATGTAACAGATACTTTTAATCAGCACTGGATAGATGGCTGGTTGAAGAAAAATTGGAAAACAGCCGGAAATAAGCCGGTAAAGAATGTAGATTTGTGGCAAAGACTGCTAAAGGCAAAGGAACCGCATCATGTAACATTTGAGTGGGTGAAAGGTCATGACGGACATCCGGAAAATGAAAGATGTGATACATTGGCAACAACTGCGGCAGATGGTACAGACTTACTTGACGATACGGTTTAGTTAGTGATATGATTTTAATATGTAAAAAAAGAGAGAAGGTTGAAGCGAATGAATAATTTAATTTTATTTTTGAATGCTTTTTTGTCATATTTTTTATTATTTGCATTGGTGGTTGTTCTTGTAATCATTGCTTGTCTTATAGGAATAAAATGGCGTAAAAGCAAAAACCAGAAACTTGCTGCAGCAGGTGAAATGATTGTGGAGCAGACAGCTACCGATAGTGAAAATGAATAATGAGAGAATCGGGTGTTCATGAAAATGAACACCTTTTCGCTTTTACATATTAAGAGGAATGTGGTAATAAATGAAAATGAATAGGTTTACAACGATTTTGTGGGATTTGGATCAGACTATTTTAGATTTTGAAAAATCGCAGGATTATGCCTTGCGTTATAGCTTTGATAAATTGGGGCTGGAGATAGACGATGAAAAGGTTGCGCTGTATTCTGCAATCAATGACAGTTACTGGAAGCGGTTAGAACGTGGCGAAATATCAAAAGAGGAAGTCCTTTTGGGACGTTTCATAACCTTGTTTGAGAAACTCAATATTACGAAAGTTTTGCCACAAGAAATACAGCCGATATATCAGGATGCACTGGGAAATGTATTCTTTTTTCAAGATGAGGCAGATAAACTGATCGAATCATTAAAGAAGAAGGGATACCATCAATATGTTGTAACGAATGGTATAAACAAAACGCAGTCAAAGAAAATGAATTTATCCGGTCTGGACAAGTTGATGGATGGTGTTTTTATTTCAGAACTTATGGGTTATCCGAAACCGAAGAAAGAATATTTCGATGCCTGTTTTGCGCAGATGGAAGGAATTTCCAGAGCAGAATGCATTCTTGTCGGAGATTCATTGACGAGTGATATGCAGGGTGGCATAAATGCAAATGTAGCAACCTGTTGGTATAATCCGAAGAAACAGGAGAATTATTTAAACCTGCCGGTTGATTATGAAATCAGGAATTTGCAGGAATTGCCCAAACTGCTAGAACAAACAGAAAGAAAATAGCAGGAAAATATAAGAAATAACGGAAAGGAATGCTGCTTGTTTGCAGCACGAAAATATGCCAAAATCA
Organism: Lachnospiraceae bacterium; assembly: GCA_017623295.1. GTDB lineage: Bacteria > Bacillota > Clostridia > Lachnospirales > Lachnospiraceae > UBA3282. The sequence goes on from JAGAPK010000046.1 coordinate 5,222, forward strand.
TCGAATCAAAAACTGAAATTATTATATATTTTGAAAATTTTGTCAGAACAGACGGATGAACAGCATTATATGAGTGCACAACAATTGATAGAAGAACTGGCAAAATATGATATTAAAGCAGAACGGAAAAGCATTTATGACGATATGAACCAGTTAATCGATTTTGGCTACGATATTGTTCTTGTAAAGTCCAGAATCAATGGTGGTTATTATCTGGCGAGTCGTGAATTTGAACTGGCAGAGTTGAAACTTCTGGTGGAAGTTGTTCAGTCTTCACGTTTTATTACACTTAAGAAATCCAAGGAACTGATTAATAAGATTGAGAAACTGGCATCAAAAGCAGATGCAAAACAGCTTCAGCGACAGGTTTATGTTGCGAATCGTGTTAAAACTGCCAATGAAAGTATTTATTATGTAGTGGATGATATACATAAAGCGATTCAGAATAATGAACAGATTATATTTCAATATCTGGAATGGAATCTGGAGAAACAGCTTGTGCCGAGAAAAGAAGGTAAACGATATCAGGTAAGTCCCTGGGCACTAACTTGTAAGGATGAGAATTATTATCTGATTGCGCATGATAAAGAAGAAAATAAAATCAAACATTTTCGTGTGGACAAGATGGGCGGTATCAAAGTGCTTGACGAGGTAAAAAGGGAAGGCGGCGATTTATTCAAAAGCTTTGATATTGCAGCTTATGCAAATAAAACCTTTGGTATGTTTGGCGGTACGGAAGAAATAGTAACGTTACAGTTTCCGAATGCGCTTATCGGGGTTGTAATGGATCGCTTTGGCAAGGATGTATCGATTCGAAAAAGAGACGAAAACACTTTTTCCGTTCGTGTACAGGTGGCTGTCAGCGGACAATTTTTCGGTTGGCTGACCGGGCTTGGAGAAGGTGCCAGAATTATTGCACCCACAGAAACCGTGAAACAATACTGTGATTATGTACAGCGCATTATGCGTGGTTATGAAAATGAAATACAATCATAAGAAAAATCACAAGAAAAAATCATAAGAAAAAAACATAAGAAAAATTGCAAGAAAAAAACATAAGAAAAAATATAAAAATTATAAGAAGTATTTATAGGAAGGAATTGGCATCATGGAATTACATTTTGCAGACAGAATGAAAGAATATGAAGAAGGAATTTTTCAGGTATTAAATGAAAAAAAGAATGAGAAAGTCGCTGCTGGGCAGAAGGTTTATAATTTGTCCGTAGGAACGCCGGATTTTAAACCGGCACCGCACATTATGGAAGCGGTAGTAAAGGCAGCACAGAATCCGGATAATTATAAATATGCATTGATTGATTTACCGGAGCTGATTGAAGCGGTACAGGCAAGATATGCAAAACGTTATCAGGTGGAACTGTCCAAAAATGAAATTATGTCAGTTTATGGTTCCCAGGAAGGAATTGCACATATTTGTTTATCTCTTTGTAGCGAAGGTGATGTTGTGCTTGTTCCGAATCCGGGCTATCCGATTTTTAATATTGGTCCGTCGTTAGCAGGGGCAGAAGTTGTGACATACGATTTGACTGAGGAAAATCATTATCTGCCGGATTTAGATAAAATAGATGAAAAAGTGTTGGCAAAAACAAAATGTATGATTGTTTCTTATCCGTTAAATCCGGTTTGTAAGACAGCACCGAAATCTTTTTATGAGAAACTGATTGCATGGGCGAAAGAACATAACATTATCATTATTCATGATAATGCTTACTCAGATATTGTCTACGATGGAAAAATTGGAAACTCCATTTTTAAGATTCCGGGTGCAAAAGAGGTAGCGGTAGAATTTTATTCGTTGTCCAAATCATATAACTATACCGGTGCCAGAGTCAGCTTTTTGGTAGGAAATAAGGATATTATTGCAAATTTTCAGAAGCTACGTTCCCAGATTGACTATGGTACATTCCTTCCTGTACAATATGGGGCGATTGCGGCGTTGAATGGTTCTGATGAATTTGTACTGGAACAATGCAGCGAATATCAGAAGCGCAGAGATGCCTTGTGCGGTGGACTTCGTGAAATTGGCTGGCAGATAGAAGATAGTGAAGGAACAATGTTCGCATGGGCAAAGCTGCCGGATGGTTATGAAGATGATGTAGCATTTGTTATGGAACTTCTGGATAAATCTGGTGTGCTTTGTACGCCGGGAAGCAGTTTTGGCTCTCTTGGAAAAGGACATGTGCGTTTTGCATTAACACTTCCGGTTGAGGTAATAGGAGAAGCCGTTGAAGCAATTAAAATGTCCGGTATGATAAGATAATAAGGCTTTTGAAAAAATGCAATTGGGATATGTAACAAAATACATATCCCTTTTTTGTTTATTTTTCTGCAAGAGGATAGATTGACACGGACAAGGTATTATCTTATACTATTCCTAAACCACAAAATATAGAGAACTTATGTTAACAATAACTATATTTTGTATTATTACGAATAAGGGGAAGAGGAGTATGAGTAGTTTGTTAGAAGCACCGAATACCGATAAATTGAACTTTGGAGAGGAATACAAGCCGGTCAAGAAAGTCAAAGTAATTAAAAAAGATGGCAGTCTGGAAGTGTTCAATGTTCAAAAAGTAATTGATGCTGTAGGAAAAAGTGCTTATCGTGCTCTGACAAAATTTACAGAAGAAGAAAAAAGGCATATCTGTCAGACGGTAGTAAATCGAGTAGATGAATTGGAAGAAACAGAGATTCCGATTCAGATTATGCACAATATTGTAGAGAGTGCATTGGAAGAGGTAAAGCCGATTGTAGCAAAGAGCTACCGGGATTATCGTAATTATAAGCAGGATTTTGTTCGTATGATGGATGATGTCTATAAGAAGAGTCAGTCCATTATGTATATTGGTGACAAAGAAAATGCCAATACTGACAGTGCTCTTGTTTCTACGAAGAGAAGTCTTATTTTTAATCAGTTTAATAAAGAGTTATATCAGAAATTTTTCATGACAACAGAAGAAATTCAGGCATGTCGTGATGGTTATATTTATGTACATGATATGTCTGCCAGAAGAGATACCATGAACTGCTGCTTATTCAATGTAGCAGAGGTGCTCAAAGGTGGTTTTGAAATGGGTAATATCTGGTACAACGAGCCGAAAACTCTGGATGTTGCCTTTGATGTTATCGGTGATATTGTACTGAGTGCTGCATCTCAGCAGTATGGTGGATTCACAGTACCTGAAGTAGATAAAATTCTGGAACCATACGCTGAAAAATCTTACAAACGGAATCTTGAAAAATATGCACGTCTTGGTATTGATAAAGAAACTGCAGAGGCAGAAGCTTTGGCAGATGTGAAGAAAGAATTTGAACAGGGATTCCAAGGATGGGAATATAAATTTAATACCGTAGCGAGCAGTCGCGGTGATTACCCTTTTATCACAGTGACAGCAGGTATTGGAACGGGAAGATTTGCGAAATTGGCGACAATTACCATGTTAAATGTACGTCGTAAAGGTCAGGGTAAGAAAGAATGCAAGAAACCGGTATTATTCCCGAAGATTGTTTTCTTATATGATGAAAATTTACATGGACCGGGTAAAGAACTGGAAGATGTTTTTGAAGCCGGTGTAGAATGTTCTGCAAAGACGATGTATCCGGATTGGTTAAGCCTTACCGGTAAAGGTTATATTGCAAGCATGTATAAGCAGTATGGCAAAGTTATTTCTCCTATGGGATGCCGTGCGTTCCTTTCTCCTTGGTATGAAAGAGGCGGTATGCATCCGGCAGATGAGAATGATACTCCGGTTTTTGTCGGTAGATTTAATATTGGTGCAGTATCTTTGCATTTACCGATGATTCTTGCGAAAGCTCGTCAGGAAGGCAAAGATTTCTATGAAGTTCTGGATTATTATTTGAACTTAATCAGACAGCTTCATATCAGAACCTATGCGTATTTAGGTGAAATGAGAGCATCTACGAATCCGCTTGCTTATTGTGAAGGTGGTTTCCTGGGTGGACATTTACAGCTTCATGATAAAATCAAACCAATTTTAAAAACTGCTACGGCAAGTTTTGGTATTACTGCATTTAATGAATTGCAGGAGTTGTACAATGGCAAATCTCTGGTAGAAGATGGACAGTTTGCTCTTGAAGTATTAGAGCACATCAATAAAAAGATTGCTGAATTTAAAGAAGAAGATGGTAATTTATATGCGATTTACGGAACTCCGGCAGAAAATCTCTGTGGTTTGCAGGTAAAACAGTTCCGTGCAAAATATGGTATTGTGGAAGGCGTTTCCGATAAAGAATATGTATCAAACAGTTTTCACTGCCATGTAACAGAGGATATTACCCCAATCGAGAAGCAGGATCTGGAATATCGTTTCTGGGAGCTTGCTAATGGTGGCAAAATCCAATATGTAAAATATCCGATTGATTATAATATCGAGGCAATTAAAACGCTGATTAGACGTGCTATGGATATGGGCTTTTACGAAGGAGTCAACTTGTCCTTGGCATATTGTGATGATTGCGGTCATCAGGAACTGGAAATGGATGAATGTCCGGTCTGCGGCAGCCGTAATCTGACAAAAATCGATAGAATGAACGGATATCTTGCTTATTCCCGTGTACATGGAGATACCAGACTGAGTGATGCCAAAATGGCAGAAATAGCAGAAAGGAAGAGCATGTAAGGAAATGAGATATCACAATATTACCAAAGACGATATGTTAAATGGCGATGGGTTACGTGTCGTGCTGTGGGTGGCAGGCTGTAATCATTGTTGTAAGGAATGTCAGAATCCTATTACATGGGATCCTGACGGCGGATTGTTATTTGATGAAGCTGCAAAAGAAGAAATTTTTGAACAGTTAGATAAATCTTATATTTCCGGCATTACTTTTTCGGGCGGAGACCCGCTGCATCCATCCAATCGACTGGATGTAAGAAATCTGATGGCAGAAATTAAAGAAAAATATCCGAGCAAGACGATATGGCTTTATACCGGAGATGTATGGGAAAATGTGTTACATTATCCGTCTATGAAATATATAGATGTTCTGGTAGATGGAGAGTTTGTGGTAGAACAGAAAGATACGAAGCTTCTCTGGAAAGGAAGCAAGAACCAGAGAGTTATTGATGTAAAGAAAACTCTGGCACAGACAGACCCAACGACACCGATTTTACATTGCGGTGATTATTCATAAGCATATTGGAGAGCAAAATGGAAACAATTAAAATCAAATATTTTACAGACAAAATAGAAAAACTGACTTATATTGACGGCAAATCAGACTGGATTGATTTGCGTGCAGCGGAAGATATTACCTTGAAAAAAGGCGAATTTAAGCTGATTCCGTTAGGTGTTGCAATGGAACTGCCAAAAGGGTATGAAGCGCATGTAGTACCAAGAAGTTCAACATTTAAGAATTATGGTATTATTCAGACAAATCATCAGGGCGTTATTGATTGTTCTTATTGTGGAGATAATGATCAGTGGTTTATGCCGGTATATGCAGTTCGTGATACGGAAATTCATGTAAATGACAGGGTGTGTCAGTTCCGTATTATGGAAAATCAACCGAAAATTGTATTCGATGAAGTAGCAAGTCTGGATAATGCAGATCGTGGTGGACACGGAAGCACCGGAAAACAGTAAAAATATGGAATAATTAACTCCTTGCAGGACATACTAAGAAAAATGTCTTGGAAGGAGTTTTTGTTTGTGCAAAATAAAATGACTACATCAATCGAAGAAAATATGAAATATCTGGCAGATAGATTAAGGCCGGATGCAAGTTTTGATATAGTATATCGTGTTATTGAAGTGGGTGGAAGACAGGCATGTATATATTTTGTCGATGGATTCTGTAAGGATGAATTGATGATGAAATTATTACAATATTTTATTGATATGAAGCCGGAGAATTTGCCGCAAAGTGCATATGAAATGGCGAAAAAGGCCACCCCGTATGTCGAAGTGGATTTAAAGGATGACTGGGAAGATATTGTATACAATATACTATCCGGTGTTTTTGCGCTATTTATTGATGGATATGATAGGTGTGTTTTATTAGATTCCAGAACCTATCCGGCAAGAGGCGTGCAAGAGCCGGAAAAAGATAAGACTTTGCGTGGTTCCAAAGATGGATTTGTGGAAACAGTAGTCTTTAATACAGCCTTGATTCGTCGAAGAATTCGAAGTTCTGATTTGCGCATGGAAATGATGAATGCCGGTAAAAGTTCCAGAACTGACATTGTGATTTGTTATATGGATAATCGTGTAGACCATGAATTTTTGAATAAAATTAGGAAAAGAATTTCAGAGATAAAAGTGGATGCTTTAACGATGAATCAGGAAAGTCTGGCAGAGTGCCTTTACAAGCGAAACTGGTTTAACCCGTTTCCAAAATTTAAATTTACAGAACGACCGGATACTGCAGCGGCTCAGATTTTGGAGGGTGACATTGTTGTTCTGGTAGATAATTCGCCTTCTGCAATGATTGTACCAACATCTATTTTTGATATTTTAGAAGAGGCGGACGATTATTATTTCCCACCGGTTACAGGAACGTACTTGAGATTAGCCCGTTTTCTGATTGGAATTATGACATATATATTGACACCAACATTTTTATTATTAATACAAAATCCGGATTGGATACCGGAAAGCTTTCGGTTCATCATGCTAAAGGAAGAATCGAACATTCCGTTGATTGTACAGTTTCTTGTATTGGAATTGGCAATTGACGGGCTGAAATTGGCAGCAATTAACACACCGAATATGTTAAGTACACCACTTAGTGTTATGGCGGCTCTTGTTTTGGGAGAATTCTCGGTTAACAGTGGCTGGTTCAACTCGGAGGTTCTTTTATATATGGCCTTTGTTGCAATTGCAAATTATACGCAGTCAAGCTATGAATTGGGGTATGCACTTAAATTTATGAGAATCATTAATTTGATTCTGACTACTATTTTTGGAATATATGGGTATATTGCAGCAATTATTATTCTGATTGTGTCAATTGTAGGAAATAAAACATTGTCGAACAAGAGTTATATTTATCCAATTTTACCCCTTAATCCAAGACAGCTTGCGAAACGTTTGTTCCGTTTGCGCTTACCAGAGGCCAAAGAATAATAAGATGTAAAGTTTTTGTCTGATGGAATAAAAATAATATTATATTAGACTAATTTGTTAAGCTAAAATAAAAGTTAAAAGATTAAGCATATTTTAACTATATTTTAGCTTAAAATTATGTAATTAATTTTGTGCAATATGTACAAATGAAGTAAAAACAATAGGTTTCCCTTGTCAATTATATAAATAAATAGTAAAATGACAGTAAAGTAAATATAATTTTTATAGAAATTTACAATTTTAACAAAAAGCTAAAAAAAGTTAAATTTACTTAAAAAACAAAGAAACAGGAAAAAGTATGATTATCAGGAGGAAAAGCAATGGCGTATAACGTTCATGCAGAGAATGGTTGGGTAAACAGGGGGAATCTGTACCGGATGAAGGAACTAATGAAACGTGCCGAAGCGGGAGATAGAATGACATTAACTTTTTTGGGTGGTTCTATTACGCAGGGTTCCGTTTCATCTCAGTATACTAATTGCTATGCATATCTTGTATTTGACTGGTTTGTGAAAAAATTCCCGAAGACAGCTTTTACTTATGTTAATGCCGGGGTGGGTGGAACAACTTCACAGTTTGGCACAGCAAGAGCGGAAGAAGATATACTTTCCTATAAACCGGATTTTACAATTATTGAATTTTCCGTAAATGATGATAATACTGATTTTTTCAAAGAAACCTATGAAGGACTGGTAAGAAAGATATATGGCAGTAAATATGAGCCGGCAGTCTTATTGGTACATAATATCTGCTATGATACAGGAATCAGCGCAGAGGAGAAGCACAGAGAAATCGGAACATATTATGATTTGCCAAGTGTCAGTATGAAGGAGACAATATATCCGGAAGTTGTTTCGGGAGCGATTCCGGTTAGAGAAATAACACCCGATGATTTGCATCCGAATACAGAAGGGCATGCCTTACTGGCAGAAGTAATTACAGATTTTCTGGAAAAAGTATATGAACAGAAGGATGAACCGGAAGAAAAGGTGTTAATGCCTCAAAAAGCTGTTACCGCTAATGCATATGAGAAGGCTAAACGTCACCAGAATTATAATTCAGAGCCGGTTTGTAATGGATTTGAAGCGGATTATACATTGAAGAAATATGTAAATGATATGTTTCGTGGCGGTTATGTGGCTTCGGAACAAGGAGCAAGTATTAAATTTGAAATTGAAGGTACCGAAATTGCAGTTCAATATCGCAAATCGGTAAATAAACCGGCTCCGATAGCGGTTGCAATTGTAGATGACGATGAAAAAAATGCAATTATTTTGGATGCGAATTTTGAAGAGACATGGGGAGATTGTTTATATATTGAAACAATTGCTAAGCATATCGAAGATAAGAAGCATACGGTTGAAGTGAAACTGATAGAAACACATGAAGATGATGTGGTTCCTTTTTATCTGGTATCCATCATTTCATCGCATTAAAAGCTTCGAGATAGGAGGTACTGTATGAAAAGTGAAAAGAAGTTGAAATTTCCAAAAGTATCGAAAGAACCAAAGGAGCCTAAGGCAACAAAAGAGTCAAAAGAACTAAAAGAGTCAAAGAAAGCAAAAGCAATTAAATTGCCTAAAGTTGAAAAAACAGCAAAACAGCCAAAAGATAAAAATACTAAAAATACAAAAGCTGCTGAAAAAATAGCGGGATTATTATCTTCTGAGAAAAATGGAAAGATTAAGACATCTTTGACACTGGCGTTTGCAGTTCCGATTGCGCTGATTGTTCTGCTTGGTATTGTGTGTTATCAGACTGCTTCAAATGGTATTAAAACAGAGGCAGAAAAATCTACAGAAGATACCGTAAGTGCTATGGGAGACTATATGGAACTTCTGTGTGATACTGTAGAAACTCGAGTTGTAGAAATTATTAACAATGAAAGTTTTGAGAAATATTATCACAAATATTATAAGAAGAATGATTCTGAATCCATGAATTATTACAAAGCGGCCAAAACAGCATTGATTACCATGAAAGGAAGCTGTGATTACCTGGAATCTTTTTATGTGTTTGCTGAAAATGGAAATCCGCTTACTTCTACATCTGCGGTAATTCCAAATACAGCATACACAGAGGTTATGGAATCTGGAGAAGTAGAAGGTGTATCAAAATCAATTGGTGTCTGGAGAGGAAATCATCCGGCATTAGATGCTAACACAGATATGTCAACAGAGGATTACGGTATTGCTTATACAAAACATTTCGCGAAAGACAATGGTTTAGTTGTTATTGATATTCGAAAAGATACAATTGAAACATTTTTGGACACGATTGATTGCGGCGAAGATGGATATGCAGCATTGATTACTTCTGATGGAAGAGAAATCAAAAATTCAACAGCATCTACGACAGAAGATGTTTTTGTTGGAAACAGTTTTATGGATAAAGCATGGGAAGCAGAAGAAACCGGACATTCCTATGTCAGATATCATGGTAAAAAATATCTTTTTACATATACACCAATTGGTGATACTGAAATGTTAATTTGTGCATTAATTCCGCAGAGCACTGTATTAGCAAGAGTATCCGCCATTCGAAACGTTACAATTCTTATTGTAATTCTGGCATGTATTATCGCATTTTTTATTGGTAATAAAATGTCGGATGGCATTAGTAAAGAGGTAAAGAACACCGTAAAAGGTTTGCAAAAAGTAGCTAATGGTGATTTGACAGTTGCTTTTGAATCCAAGAGAAATGATGAATTTAAAGTATTGTCCAATAGTGTAAATCTTACGCTTCAAAGTATTCGTAAGGTATTGGAAGATATGCATGTCTTTGGAGAAAAAGTAAAGGGAACGTCCGATCATCTGGCATACACAACAGATGATATGGTTGAATCCATGAGTAATATTAATACTGCAGTAGAAGAAGTCGGACATGGTGTTGTGGAACAGGCATCTGATACAGAACATGTTTTAAAGATGGTATCAGAATTTTCTAAAATTATGAATGAAGTAAATGTGAACACCATAGAAATGCAGAAGTCTGCCCAGACCGCAATTGAAACATCTAACAAAGGTCAGACACTTGTTGCAGAACTGAATGAGAAATCTTCACAGACAGTACATATTACCAATGTATTAACTGAAAATATCAATGATGTGCAGATCCGTTCAAAAGATATTGGAAGTATTGTAGATACGATTAATGCGATTGCACAGCAGACAAACTTGTTATCTTTAAATGCTTCTATTGAGGCTGCGAGAGCCGGGGAACACGGAAGAGGTTTCTCAGTGGTGGCAGAAGAAATCCGTAAATTGGCTGATCAGTCTATGGAAGCCGGAAACGAAATTAAACATATTGTAGAAAACATTCAAAAGACGACAGCTGTTACAACAGAATCTGCGAAAGAAGCAGAAGAAATTATGCGCCTGCAGGTTGAGAATATAGAAGATACAGTAGCTGTATTTGGTGAAATTAAAAATGCAGTAGATGCTTTGGTAAGCGGTTTGTCAAATGTTGCAAAACAGATGGAATATATGATAGAGGATAAAGACAAGATTTTATCTTCTGTACAAAGTATTTCGGCAGTATCGGAGGAAGCGGCTGCTTCTACCGAAGAAGTATCTGCAACGGTTACAAATCAGTTAGAAGAAGTAAGAAAACTTGCAGAAGAAGTAGAAAAATTAAGCATTCAGGCAGGAGAACTGGAAAACTCTATGCAGAAATTCATTTTAGAGTAGAACTTATAACAAGGAGATAGTATTATGTTTAGAGAAGATTTTGTATGGGGGGTCGCAAGTAGCGCTTATCAGGTTGAAGGAAGAGATGAAAATGATGGTGCTGGCAAAATGATTTGGGATACCTTCATTGAAGAAGGACGTATTCCGGATGGAAAAGATGCTTCTGTAGCATGCGATCATATGCATCGTTATCCGGAAGATTATGCAATGATGCGTTTGCTTGGTATTAAAGCGTATCGCTTTTCAATCAGTTGGGCGAGAATTATGCCGGAAGGAACCGGACGGGTAAACGAGAAAGCTATTGCATTATATCGCGATATGATTCTGGAAATGAAGAAAAATGGAATTGTTCCTTATTTAACTATGTATCATTGGGAACTTCCACAGGCGTTACAGGACAAGGGCGGCTGGCTGAATGAGGATATTATTCAGTGGTTTGGCGATTATGCCAAAGTTGTTGCAGAAAATTTTTCAGATTTATGCGAATATTTCATTACGCTAAATGAACCACAGTGTTTCGTAGGACTTGGACATTTGTCCGGTATTCAGGCACCGGGTAAGAAGATGAGTTATCCAGAAACATTCCAGATTGCTCATAATGCATTACGTGCACATGGTCAGGCCGTTATTAATCTTAGAAAATATGCGAAACAGCCAATTAAAGTTGGCTATGCGCCAACTTGTGGTATGGCATATCCGGCAACAAATAAACAAGAAGATATTGAGGCTGCAAAAAAAGTATTATTTGGCTTCTATAATCCGATGGATAACTGGACATGGAACGTGGCGTGGTTTTCCGATCCGGTATTTTTAGGAAAATATCCTAAGGAAGGTCTTGAAAAATTCAAAGAATATCTTCCGGTTATTACGGATGAGGATATGAAACTCATTGCACAACCATTGGATTTTATGGGACAGAATATTTATAATGGATATATGGTACGAGCTGGTGCAGATGGAGAACCGGAATTTGTGGACAGAGAGCCGGGTTACCCGAAAACTGCTGCAAATTGGCCTGTTACACCGGATTGCTTCTATTGGGGTGTAAAGTTCTTGTATGAACGTTATAAACTGCCGTTGTATATTACAGAAAATGGTATGTCTTGCCATGATATCGTATCTGGCGATGGACAGGTGCACGATCCGAATCGAATTGAGTTTTTAGATTTATATATATCTGCATTGCAGAAAGCAAGTGAGGAAGGGGTAGATGTAAGAGGATATTTCCTTTGGACATTCCTTGATAATTTTGAATGGGATAAAGGTTATAATGAACGCTTTGGTCTTGTTTATGTTGACTTTACAACCCAGAAGAGAATTGCCAAAGATTCCGCTTACTGGTATCAAAAAGTGATTGAAACAAACGGAAAGAATTTAAGTATTAACAACCCAAAAGCACCGGTTCTTTTCTTGAATCCGGTATTTAAGCAAATGATTTGGGGCGGCGAACGTCTCGGAAAAGACTGGCCTTATGAAATCCCTGGCAATAATACCGGTGAATGTTGGGCTGTCAGCGCACATCCCAATGGAGACTGCGTTGTAAAAGAAGGCATTTACGAAGGATATGCTTTGTCTAAATTATGGGAAGAAAAACCGGAATTATTCGGCAATCTGGATTTGGACAGATTTCCATTGCTTATTAAGATTATTGATGCAAAGGACGATTTGAGTATTCAGGTGCATCCAAATGATGAGTATGCCAGTGTGAATGAGAAAGGTTCTCTTGGAAAGACAGAATGCTGGTATGTGTTGGATTGCCCGGAAGATGCTAAATTAGTAGTTGGTCATAATGCCAAAGACAAAACAGAATTATCCGATATGATTCATGCTGGAAAATGGGGTGAACTCATTCGTGAAATTCCGGTGAAAAAGGGCGATTTCATCCAGATTGATCCGGGTACAGTTCATGCAATCAAAGGCGGTCTGATGATTTTAGAAACACAACAGAACAGTGATATTACTTATCGTGTTTATGACTATGACAGACTGACAGATGGCAAACCGAGAGAATTACATGTTGATAAGAGTATTGATGTTATTACTGTTCCGGCAAAATCAGTGGATGACAGCATTATGTATGCAGGCGATTTGCCAAAGAATCAGATGAATCTGCTAATTGCGTGTGATTATTACAAAGTATGGAAATTGGATGTAACAGAGGCAATTACCATCAATCAAGACCAGCCATTTATGATTATGAGTGTTATTGATGGCGATGGTATGCTAAATGGACAGATGCTTCGTAAAGGAGACCACTTCATTTTACCGGCGGGCTTCGGTGAAGCAAAATTGCAGGGAAATATGCAGTTAATTGTTTCAAGTGTTAATCAGTAAAGTGTAATATCTGCATGGTAAGTGAGTGCAGTAATTTGTCATATAAAACCCAGAGAGTAATATTCTTGTTGTAAGGGGTATACTTTCTGGGTTTTTATTGTGCCCAATTTTTATAATAAAAATTCCATAATATAAAGATTATAAGCAAAATATAAATACCCACGAAAAAGTGGGTAATTTACGCAAGAGTAAACTTTTTTTTATAATAGCTTCAAAAGATTGGAGGTATTATAATGAAAGTTACAAGTAAAGGAATTATAAATGGTGTCATACAGGATTGTTTTGGTGGATATGGGATGCAGTTTAATGAAAATGGTGTGCCAACGTATTCCTTACCTTTTCAAATTGAAGATGCACCGGTTGATACAAAAACGTATGCACTTGTACTGGAGGATAAGGATGCTTATCCGGTAACAGGAGGTTTTGTCTGGATACATTGGCTTGCTGCAAATATTGCAAGAACAGAATTACAGGAGAATGAGAGTCAGACTGCCAAAGACTTCGTACAAGGATGCAATAGCTGGACAAGCATACAAGGTAACCAACAGTCGAAAGAACTATCATGCTATTACGGCGGCATGACACCACCGGATAAAGACCATCTCTATGAACTGCATATTTATGCTTTGGATGCAAGTCTGGAGTTGGAAAATGGATTTCTATTGAACGAATTGTATCGGGCGATGGAAGGGCATATTTTGGATGAATATACATTGAAAGGTGTTTATCGTAAACTAGAAAAATAGTTAATAAATATATCTGTAAATATATTTGTGAACAGGGCGTTTATAAACTTAGATATATTGAGAAGGAGAGGAATGTGAAAGTACGTGAAGAATTTACCTGTCCATTAGAATTAGTGCATGACATGATTAAAGGAAAATGGAAACCGATTATTTTGTGGCGATTACGACTTGGACCTACTTCTTTGTCGAAACTGGAAAAGGATATCGATGGAATCACACAAAAGATGCTTTTAGAACAGTTAAAAGAGCTGTTGGAATATGGTTTTGTAGAAAAAAAGACATATGAAGGTTATCCGCTTCGTGTTGAATATTTTTTGACAAGTGATATGGGTATGCAGATTCTGGAAGCTTTGAAAATCATGCAACATATTGGTATTCGTTATTTGGAAGCAAATGGACAAGGGAGTATTTTAGCAGAAAAAGGAATCGCACCGGAGTGATTTATGAAAGAGAGCAATTTCTATTAAGATTCATAAAGACAGTTATGCTATACTGGCATAAGAAAGGGGTGTTTTTGTGAAAAAGAATACAGTTGTAGAACAGATAGCAGAATATATAGAAAACAATTTAGAAGAAGAATTATCTTTGGAGAAAATATCTAATGAATTGAATTATTCAAAATTTTATATGGCACGAATTTTTGCTGATAATAAGAATTGTACAATTTACAAATATATTCAGGAAAAAAGATTGGCAGAAGCTGCCAGAAAATTAATTGAAACAAACAAACCAATTATTGAGATTGCTTATGAAGCACAATATAATTCTCAACAGGCATTTTCACTTGCGTTTCAACGAAAGTATTTTTGTACACCTGCCAAATATCGCAAGTATAATTCGGAAGTGAGGATGGCAGCATGAGCACAATTCCTTATGTTATTGAACAAACAAGTCGTGGAGAGAGAAGTTATGATATTTATTCAAGGCTTTTATCTGATAGAATTATTTTCCTGGGTGAAGAAGTTAGCGACGTAACCGCAAGTCTTGTGATTGCGCAGATGTTGTTTTTGGAATCACAAGACCCGGAAAAAGATATACAGCTATATATTAACAGCCCTGGCGGTTCTGTTTCTGCGGGATTTGCTATTTATGACACGATGCAATTTATTAAATGTGATGTGTCCACGATATGTATCGGTTTAGCTGCCAGTTTTGGAGCGTTTTTGCTTGCCGGTGGAACGAAAGGAAAAAGGATGGCACTTCCAAATGCAGAAATTATGATACATCAACCGGCAGTTCATGGAAATGGTATTCAAGGACAGGCGACCGATATTAAAATTATGTCAGACCATATCCAGAGAAGCAAACAACGTCTAAATCGTATTTTAGCAGAAAACACAGGGAAGTCCATTGAAGAAATTTCAATAGATACAGAGCGTGATAATTATATGTCGGCTAAAGAAGCTTTAGAATATGGGTTGATAGATGAGATTGTAGTGAGAAGATAAAAGGATTGGTATTGCAAAAACCTCAGAGAGCAAGTGCTCTTTGAGGTTTTTTTGTGTAATTTAGATATCCTTTTTTGTAACTGAGTGGTTGGAAAATCGCAAGAAAATTTTCTGCTTGGAAGTGAAAATATTTTCGGGAAAAATTAGAGAAAATGGTATAATATTTAGGAATATGTTTGAAGCAACATTCAGACAATAAACGGTGGAGGTGTTTATATGTGTACAGCAGCAACTTATAAAACAAAAGATTTTTATTTCGGCAGAACGCTTGATTATGAGTTTTCTTATGGGGATGAAATTACAATAACACCACGCAATTATCCATTTCGTTTTTCTAATATGGGCGTTATGGAGCATCATTATGCGATAATAGGAATGGCACATATTATGGACGATTATCCGTTATATTATGATGCAGTCAATGAAAAAGGACTTGGCATGGCTGGCTTAAATTTTGTTGGAAATGCCGATTACAAGGAAAAAGCAGAGGGAAAGGACAATGTAGCCCAGTTTGAGTTTATTCCCTGGATTCTCGGACAGTGTGATTCGGTAAAAGAAGCGAAAAGCTTACTGGAAAATCTGAATCTTATCAATACCTCTTTCAAAAAGGATTTGCCGGTGGCACAACTGCATTGGCTGATTGCAGATTGCAAGGAGGCAATTACCGTCGAAGCAGTAAAAGAAGGCATTATGGTTTATGATAATCCGGTAGGAGTTCTGACAAACAATCCGCCATTTGATAAGCAGTTGTTTCAATTGAATAATTATATGCATTTGTCGCCTAAAACACCGAAAAACCTTTTTTCTGATAAGTTGCATTTGGAGATATACAGTCGCGGAATGGGAGCATTGGGACTGCCGGGGGATTTATCTTCGACATCACGTTTTGTCAGAGTTGCTTTTGCTAAAATGAATGCCATATCGGGTGAATCTGAATTAGAAAGTGTCAGCCAGTTTTTCCATATTCTAGGAGCTGTTGAACAACAGAGAGGATGTTGTGAGGTGGCTGAGGATACATTTGAAATTACAATTTATACTTCCTGTTGCAATGCAGATAAGGGAATTTATTACTATACATCTTATGATAACCATCAGATTACGGCAGTTGATATGCATCGGGAGAATTTGGAAGATACGCACCTGATACATTATGAGCGTATTTCTGGGGAACAAATTAGAATACAGAATGCGACGAATGGTGTACCCTCTTTACTGGATATCCAGTAAAGAGGGTTTTTTATACTTATATTATGCTAATGAGTATTACATTTTACATTCATTACAGTCAAAGCCCGGATTGAATGCGTAGAAGTTTCTGGAATCCAATTTATCCTGAACGATTCTAAGTGCTTCACCGAACCGCTGGAAGTGTACGACTTCTCGAGCGCGTAAGAATTTAATAGGTTCACAAACTTCCTGGTCACCAATCAGACGTAAGATGTTATCATATGTGGACCTCGCTTTTTGTTCTGCAGCCATGTCTTCGTGTAAATCCGTAATGATATCGCCTTTTGACTGGAACTGATTTGCGTTAAATGGAACACCGCCTGCTGCCTGCGGCCAGATACCTACCGTATGGTCGACGTAGTAGTTGGCAAAACCGGATTCTTCGATTTCTTCCATGGAAAGATCTTTGGTTAACTGGTGAACGATAGTAGCAACCATTTCCAGATGAGCTAATTCTTCTGTACCGATATCGGTCAGAATTGCAGCAACTTCTCGGTAAGGAGTGGCATATCGCTGGGAAAGGTAACGCATTGATGCTCCCATTTCGCCATCCGGTCCGCCATATTGACTGATAATTACCTGAGCGAGTTTGGCATTTGGACTTGTAATGTTTACTGGAAACTGTAATCTTTTCTCATAATTCCACATTAGTTGCATCCTCCTTCCCAAGGCATTGGTGTCAGTGCCCATTGCCATTCTTTGCCACTGGTTGCATCAGCGGTATCGATAGTTAAAGGCCCATATTTGGAAGCATATTCCTGCATTGCCTTATTTTTCATACGGACATAATGTTGCAGGTAATCTATGGCTTCGGAATCGGTCGGATGAGTGTCTAGATATAATGTCATTTCTACAATGACAAAACTCATAAGATTGATATTGTGGAGTAATCTTTCCTGCTCGGAGCGAAATGTTCTTGTCATTTACAATCTCTCCTTCCTGTAAACGGTTTGTTTAATTCTGGAAAAATAGTTCCGTTTTCAAAAGCTTCATCCAAATTTTCGTAGACATTCGTTAAGCGTTGCCATGGAACATATGCCATGGCGAGTGGAAACCGGTCGAAATTTTCGTTAAAATTATAGTCCTGCATAAATTCCTTTCTAGTCATAATTTCATGATGATTTTAATATTATAGTATGATATAATTCCAGTTATGTGTTTTACTAAAATATGTTATAGGACACAATTATTTCACAATTTGGAAAGATTATAGACACAATTATTTTTTATAGTAATAGGGCGAAATCGGAAGGGAGGATTTAACTTTGATAAAAGTAGAAAATCTGGTAAAAAAATATGGAAATCATATTGCCGTAAATAATTTATCTTTTGAAGTACAAAAAGGTCAGATTTATGGTTTCTTAGGACCAAACGGAGCCGGTAAATCAACGACTATGAATATTATGACCGGTTATCTGGCAGCAA
This sequence comes from Lachnospiraceae bacterium, assembly GCA_017623295.1. Taxonomy (GTDB): domain Bacteria; phylum Bacillota; class Clostridia; order Lachnospirales; family Lachnospiraceae; genus UBA3282. The sequence goes on from JAGAPK010000046.1 coordinate 23,197, forward strand.
CAAGCGGAACGGTGAAGATTAACGGTTTTGATATTTTAACACAGCCGGAGGAGGTAAAGAAGTGCATCGGTTATTTGCCGGAAATGCCGCCACTTTATCCGGAAATGACAGTGTATGAATATCTGCGTTTTGTGGCAGAACTTAAGAAAGTACCAAAGGCAGAGCGAAAAGAGCAGATTCAGGAAATTATGGAAATGGTAGAAATAGCAGATGTAGAGCATCGCTTGATTAAGAACCTTTCCAAAGGATATAAGCAGCGAGTGGGACTTGCACAGGCAATTATTGGTTATCCTGAGGTTATTATTCTGGATGAGCCTACCGTAGGTCTTGACCCGAAACAGATTATTGAAATTCGTTCTTTGATTAAAAAACTGGCTGAAAATCATACTATTATTTTAAGTTCTCATATTTTGTCAGAAGTGAGTACCGTATGTGACCATATTATGATTATTTCAAAAGGTAAGCTGGTAGCCAGCGATTCACCAGAAGGTTTACAGAAACTTATGGTGAAATCGGTTGAAATTGAAGTGACAGCACTTGGTGAGAAGGAGAAAGCAGAACAGATTCTTTCACAGGTGGAACATATTGAATCCTTTACTTTTGAAGAAGCAAACGAAGAAAATGCCATTAAGGTTCGTATCGTAACCGAAGATAATATGGATATTCGTAAGGAATTGTCCATTACATTAACAAATGGAGATATGCCTGTTTTATCCATGAATCGTGTGGAACAGAGTCTGGAAGATATCTTCTTACAGTTAACAGGCGATAATGACGCAGAGGTTGAGACGGATAAGCTGGACGAAAACGAAGAAGTTTTTGAAAATGAAGAAGAAGTATCAGAAAACGAAGAGGAGGAAGAAACAGATGATAGCGATTTATAAAAGAGAAGTAAAATCATTTTTTCATTCCTTTATCGGATGGCTTTTTCTGGCGGCAACTTTATTGTTGATGGGTATTTATTTTACTGTTTATAACATGTTGTGTGGTTATCCGAATATTTCTTATGTGTTGCAGAGTGTTATCTTTTTATTTATGATTACGATTCCAATTCTGACTATGCGTATTTTGGCAGAAGAACGGAAACAGAAGACAGACCAGTTGATTTTAACAGCACCAATTACCGTTGGAAAAGTAGTGCTTGGCAAGTATCTTGCTTTAGTCACTGTGTTTGCTATTCCGGTTATTGTTATTGGAATTACCCCGGTTATTCTTTCCTTTTTTGGGACTTTTCAGATGGGTGTCTCTTATACAGCATTATTGGGATTTTTCTTATATGGTTGTATGGCGCTTGCAATTGGTATGCTTTTATCTTCTTTGACAGAGAGTATCGTGATTGCGGCGGTGCTTACTTTTATAGCATTGTTCCTCGGATACCTGATGTCAGGACTTTGTAGCATTATTTCAACTACCGGAAATTTACTTACCAAATGCTTAAGTGTATTTGATATGGCAGGCAGATTTGATGAGATGACTAGTGGAAGTTTTTCCGTGCCGGCAGTTGTATATTATATTACTTGTACTTTATTCTTACTTTTCTGTACTACACAATCTATCCAGAAAAGAAGATACAGTGCATCAAGTGGCTTGAAAATAGGTGCATATAGTTCTGGTATGATTGTAATTACCACTGCGTTGACTATTGCAGTCAACCTTGTTGTAGCACAGTTGCCGGAAGAAATATTATCTTTAGATGTGACTTCTAATAAATTATATACCTTAACAGAAGAAACCAAAGAATTTGTTCCGACAATTACCGAAGACATTACTATTTTTGTCTATGTAAACGAAGAATATAAAGATGCGAATCTGGATAAAACGATTCAGAAGATTAATGACTTATCCGACCATATTACGGTCACTTATGTGGACCCTTCCATTAATCCGAAATTCTATACAAAGTATACTGACACAGCGCCTTCTTCCAACAGTTTGATTGTTGTTGGACCAAATAGAAGCCGTGTAGTGGATTATAATGATATTTATTCTTACGAAGTTGATTATTCAACTTATGAATATCAGATTACCGGTTATGATGGCGAAGGTCAGCTTACATCGGCGCTTGCTTATGTGACAACCGATGAAATGCCTAAGATTTATGTTATTACAGGACATGATGAACTGGAACTGGAAGGTCAGTTTACATCAGCAATTCAGAAAGAAAATATTGAGTATGAAGAGCTGTCTTTATTAACAGTTGCAGAGATTCCGGAAGATGCACAGGCAATTATTATTGATGCTCCTTTGAATGATTATTCCGAAGATGATGCAGACAAGGTGATTTCCTATCTGGAAAAAGGCGGTAATGCCTTGATTATACCGACATGGACTGAAACAGAAATGCCAAACTTCCAAAAGATACTTGATTTTTATGGAGTATCTATTGTAGAGGGTATGATTGTAGAGACAGATTCCAGTATGCTTTATAATGACCCATTTTATCTGTTCCCGGAGATACAGTCAGATGAAATTACATCCAGTGTTTATAATGCCTCGGTATTTGCACCATATGCACAGGGATTATCTTATTCGGATGCTGCAGAGGATGTGTACTATACACCGCTTTTGAAGACAAGCGAAGAATCATACAGCAAAACTAATTTGGAAACAGCGACAGAATACGATAAGAGCGAAGGCGATATTGATGGTCCTTTTGTGATTGCTTTGAAAGCAGAGAAAACCGTAGAAAATGCTGAAATTTCCAATGCAGTTATTATTGCAACAGAAAACCTTTTTACGGAAAATGCAGACAGTATTGTACCGGGCTGTAATATAAAGCTGTTTAGCAGTGTAGTTGCTTCTATGACAGAACACGAAAGCTCTGTTTCGATTCCGGTAAAACAGTATGATACAAGTATTATAGCCTTTTCTTCACAGGCATCCTATATTGTGGGATTTTTGGCTATATTGGTAATACCGTTAGGTTGTCTTGTGATAGGATTTGTTATCTGGTATAACAGAAGAAAGAAATAGAGGGAGCTTTATGAAAAGACAGAAAATACAGATGTTGATTCTTTGTGGCTTGCTTCTTGTACTTGTTGCAGCTTTCTTTGCCATTCGTAATTATAATAATCATCAGGCAGAAGAAAACACAGAAGAAGCTGCTTATACGGTACTTGCATTAACAGAAGCTGATGTGAAGGAATTTTCTTTTACTGGAGGAAGTGAAACGATTTCTCTGATAAAGAGTGATTCAGGATGGAGTGCAGTAGCTGATGAAACAACTCAACTGGATCAGGATACCGTTTCTTCTCTGTTAAGTAATGTTTTAAATATTCAGGCAGAAATACAAATTGAAGATGTGACAGATTTCTCTCAGTACGGATTTGATGATCCGTTGGCAACAGTAACATTAAAATTACAGGATGATACCGTTTATGAAATTATTTTTGGTCATTATAATGAAGTCACTGCGCAGTATTATCTACGACTGGATGGAAGCAATACCGTATATGTTTTATCGACAAATCTTGGTTATCATTTCCAAATTTCATTAGATGGATTTAAAAAAGGTTGAAACAGAAGCCACAGAATAAAAACAGATACTTGATTTCCCCGTAAGTTTGTGCAAAAATAGTACATGGCAGCTTACGGGGAATTTTTGATTTTTCATAAGGGAGGCTTTTATGAGAGGTATTGATACGCAGGTTCGTAAGAACAGACGTAGAATTTTTAAAGAAGTAGCAAATCTGGCATTTCACTCCGATAATCTGAAAGATGATATCGAAGCATTGCCTTATAAAATAGTGGATTATGATGAATCCGAATATGAAAGTATATATAGAGAACGTGCGATTGTACGTGAACGTATCCGTCTGGCAATGGGATTATCTTTGCGCCCGGAGAATCAGCCTGTTCATCTGACACAAGGACTGGAAGAAAGTAATATTGATGAGAAATATTACGAACCACCTTTGATGCAGGTTATTCCATCGGCTTGTAATGCATGCCCGGAGAACTGTTATCAGGTAACGGACAAGTGTATGGGATGTGTAGCACATCCTTGTCGTGAAGTGTGTCCGAGAGGCGCGATTACGATGAAAAACGGCAAGTCCATTATTGATCAGGAGAAATGTATCAAATGTGGTAAATGTAAATCGGTGTGTCCATATGATGCCATTTCCCATCAGGTAAGACCGTGTGCCGGGGCTTGCGGTGTGAACGCAATTAAGAATGATGAAAAAGGCAGAGCCGTTATTGATAATAATTTATGTGTTTCCTGTGGGCAGTGTATGGTAAATTGTCCGTTTGGAGCGATAGCAGATAAATCACAGATTTTCCAGCTGATTCGTGCGCTTCAGTCAGGAAATAAAATTATTGCACAGGTTGCTCCGGCGTTTGTAGGGCAGTTTGGACCGGATGTGACACCGGATATGTTGAAAACCGCGTTAAAAGAATTGGGATTTTTTGATGTATATGAAACCGCGATTGGTGCCGATATGGGAGCACTTGCAGAGGCAGAACATTATGCGACAGAAGTAGCTACCGGCAAATTGCCGTTTAGTTTAACCTCCTGTTGTCCATCATGGTCTGTTCTTGCAAAGAAATTTTTCCCGGAAACGATTGATAAGATTTCAAATGCATTGACACCAATGGTTGCAACAGCACGTGTTATCAAAGAAGAACATCCTGATGCAAAAGTAGTCTTTATCGGACCTTGTGCGTCTAAGAAACTGGAAGCATCCAGAAGAACCATTCGTTCGGATGTTGATTTTGTTATTACATTTGAAGAACTTACCGGAATGTTTGAAGCAAAAGGTATTTTGCTGAATGAAATTCAGGCAATGGATAAAATGCAGGGAGCAACCGGTGCAGGACGTGGATATGGTGTGGCAGGCGGTGTTGCCAGCGCCATTGAAGATGTTGTAAGAGAATATTATCCGGATGTTGAAGTAAATATTGAACATGCCGAAAGTCTTTCCGAGTGTAAGAAAATGCTTATGCTTGCGAAGGCCGGAAAGAAAAATGGATGTCTGATTGAAGGTATGGCATGTCCGGGTGGTTGTATTGCAGGAGCAGGAACCAATATTCCGATTATGCAGGCAGCAAAAGCAGTTAATAATTTCAAAGAAGCAGCGCAGCAGAAGCTTCCGGAGAAAACAGAATAGGAAGGAACAAAACAATGCAGAAAATTAGAACAAGATATGCACCAAGCCCGACAGGACGTATGCATGTAGGAAACTTAAGAACAGCACTTTATGCTTATCTCATTACCAAGCATGAGGGCGGTGATTTTATCTTACGAATCGAAGATACTGATCAGGAACGTTATGTAGAAGGTGCGGTAGAAATTATTTATCGTACTTTGGAGAAAACAGGTTTGATTCATGACGAAGGTCCTGACAAAGATAAAGGTGTTGGACCATATGTGCAGAGTGAGAGACAGGCACAGGGTATTTATCTGGAATATGCAAAAAAATTAATTGATAAAGGAGAAGCTTATTACTGTTTCTGTGACAAAGAAAGACTGGCTACTTTAACAACAGAAGTAGCAGGTAAGGAAATCAATGTATATGACAAACATTGTCTGCACTTGTCCAAAGAAGAAGTAGAAGCGAATCTGAAAGCCGGCAAACCATATGTTATCCGTCAGAACAATCCGACCGAAGGAACAACAACCTTCCATGATGATATTTATGGTGATATTACGGTTGATAACGCTGAGCTTGACGATATGATTTTAATTAAATCCGATGGCTTCCCGACATATAACTTTGCAAACGTTGTAGACGATCATTTAATGGGAATTACTCATGTAGTCAGAGGAAATGAATATCTTTCTTCTTCCCCGAAATACAATCGTCTTTATGATGCATTTGGCTGGGAAGTACCGAAATATGTTCATTGTCCATTGATTACTGACGAAGATCATCACAAGCTTTCTAAACGTTGCGGTCATTCTTCTTATGAGGATTTGATTGAACAGGGCTTTTTATCAGAAGCGGTTGTAAACTTTGTTGCACTTCTTGGCTGGAGTCCGGAAGGCACAGAGGAAATTTTTACATTAGACCAGTTAGTAGAGAAGTTTGATTATCGTCACATTTCCAAATCTCCGGCGGTATTTGATTATACCAAATTGAAATGGATGAATGGCGAATACATGAAGGCTATGGACTTTGATAAGTTCTATGAAATGGCAGAACCATATTTGAAAGAAGCAATTACCAAGGATTTAGATTTGAAGAAAATCGCCGAAATGGTAAAAACCAGAATTGAAGTTTTCCCGGATATTAAAGATATGGTAGATTTCTTCGAAAAACTTCCAGAATATGATGTAGAAATGTATACTCATAAGAAAATGAAAACTAATGCAGAAACTTCTTTAGAAGTTTTGACGGAATTACTTCCAATTTTTGAAGCACAGGAAGATTATAGCAACGATGCTTTGTATCAGACTTTGACAGATTATGTTGCAAAGAAAGAATGTAAGAACGGCTATGCAATGTGGCCGGTCAGAACAGCAGTTTCCGGTAAACAGATGACACCTGCTGGTGCAACAGAAATTATGGAAATTTTAGGAAAAGAAGAATCTCTGGCAAGAATCAGAAAAGGAATTGAAAAGTTACAAAATGCTTGATTTGATTGAAAATGCAATTCAAAAAGAAGCTATTATGTTCGCTGACGGAGCTATGCAGGTACTTGCTGGCCCCGGCAGCGGCAAAACTTTTGTGACGATACAACGTATTAAATATTTGATTGAAACATGTGGCGTAGAGCCAGCCAATATTCTAGTAATTACGTTTACCAAAGCGGCAGCGAATGAAATGAAACAACGTTTCGATACATTGATGAATGGAAAGATGTTGCCTGTTAATTTTGGTACATTTCATGCAATCTTTTATCATATCTTAAGACAGACCGGACAATATCATAAATATTCCCTGATTACGGAAATGGAAAAGCGAAAATTGATATTGCAGATATTAAAAATGCCATCAAATTTGTTATTAACTGGTGATGAAAAAGTCGATAATCTTCTCCGTTATATCAGTCAGATGAAAAATGGTAGAACGGTAACGCAGGGGACTTTTTCCAAGGAAGAATTGGAACGGTATTATCAGGAATATAATCAGTTTCTTAGAGAGTTTCAGAAACTGGATTTTGATGATATGGGATTACTTTGTCTGGAGGTGCTGCATGATAATCCCGAGATATTGGCAAGATGGCGTGAAACATACCGATATATTTTAGTAGATGAGTTTCAGGATATTAATGACGTACAGTATAAAATTGTGAAGGATATCGCAGGAGATAATCCAAACTTGTTTGTAGTAGGGGATGATGACCAGTCCATATATGGTTTCCGGGGTGCCAGACCGGATATTATGAAACAGTTTATGGAGGACTTCCCTCAGGCGAAACAGCTTCTTTTGGATACCAATTATCGTTGTCATGAACAAATTGTTCAGAAATCATTGGCGGTAGTTAATGAAAATAAAAATCGTTTTACCAAGGAAATTAAGGCAGTTCATTCAGAGGGCAAAGGGGCAAGCATCAATACTTTTGTGGATATAGTAAAAGAATACGAATGGTTACTTGCCAAGTTAAATGTGGATATGGGAAATACTGCCGTTATTTACCGAACCAATTATGAATGTAATCTTTTGGCAGAAAAACTGTTAGTTCGAGGTATTCCTTTTACGATGAAAGAACCGATTCGAAGCCAGTATGACCATTTTGTGATAAAAGATTTACTGGCATATCTGGAATTTGCAAATGGAAATCGGAGCAGAGAGCTTTTTCATTTGATTATGAACAGACCGCTGCGGTACTTGAAAAAGGATAGTGCACGTGCGAAACAGATTTGCTTACAGGAGGTGCTTGCTTATTATGAAGATAATTCACATATGCAGACAGTTGCCTATGAATTGTTTGAAGATATAGAATATATTTGCGGGAAAAAGCCATATCTGGCAATTCAATATATTCGTAATGTGATTGGATATGATGATTTCTTGAAAGAAACATATGGAATCGAAGCTGGAAAGAAACTGATACAGATAGCAGAAGAATTTCAGATGCTTTCCAAAAACTATAAAACTTACGAAGAGTTAAATGACTATGTCAGTCAATGTAAAGAACTGGTTTACCAGAAACAGCAGGAACAAAAAAATATACAGAAAACACAGCATGGTATACATATTATGACAATGCATATGGCAAAAGGACTAGAATTTGATACGGTATATCTGCCGGATTTAAATGAAGGAAAAATACCGATGCGACAGGCAAGACTACCTATGGAATTAGAAGAAGAGCGTCGAATGCTTTATGTGGCAATGACAAGAGCGAAGAAAACACTTTATCTTTTGTTTGTCAAAGAAAAAACCGGAAAAGATATTCCTTCCCGGTTTCTATTACCTATTTTGCCAAAAGAGAAATGACAGAGGATGAATTATTTCTCATCATCAACGATTTCATCAAACTCAACAGAGTCAAGATATTCATCAAAAGCATCCTCGACTGCTTCATATTCTGCATCGTCTTCGATATATTCCAGAGATGGTTCTTCGTCAGGGTTACTTTCGTCTTCAAAATAACGATAGAACCATACTTCGCCGTCTTCGTTCTGTCCGTTATCATCTAACGGCAGCAACGCGATATAATCCTGCCCTGCTACGGTTAAAATAGTGACGATAGCACAGGTTACGGATGTGCCGTCCTCTAAATCCAGTTCCACAGTCATTTCTTCTGCATCATAACCGTCATTTTGTGTGTTTTTATTGTTTTTTCCCATAGGACTGACTCCTTTCTGTCATTGAAGATAAGACTATTTTACAGAAAATATGGAATAGATTCAATGGAAAATCAAAACTTTTTGTTTAGATTATTGGTTAAAGATGGTATAATGAGAAAGAATATAATGAGAGAAAATTTTTTTCAAACGAATTACAATAAGAAATCGGAGGCTTTATGCAGAAAACTTTGGAAATAGCTTCTTCGACAATCTATCCTCTTGGAGTGCATTTTGTCCCGGAAGGATTGCATATATCAGCAGTATTTGAAGCAAAAGAAGATTGTGGAATTGTTTTATTCGACAAAAAACATAAAGAGGGTATAAAAATTCCTTTTCCACAGAACAATCGAAAAGGAAATATTTATTCAATGCTGTTAAAAGGGTATCAGGATAGAAATTGTTCCTATCTTCTTTATCAGGGAGAGGAAACATTTCAGGACCCTTTTGCCAGGTCAATCATAAATGAACGGAAATATGGGGAGAAAAAAGAAAAGCTTTCCCGTTGTCAGGTATTAGACAAAACCTATGATTGGGAGGGAGACGAACCACAGGTTATTCCATTTGAAGACAGCATTTTCTATATGCTGCATGTACGTGGATTTACGAAACACAAATCCTCCGGTGTAAAAGCCAAAGGAACGTATCAGGGAATTATAGAGAAAATTCCATATTTAAAAGAACTGGGAATTACAGCAGTTGTTTTGATGCCAACCTATGAATTTGATGAAGTGCTTATGCCGGAGAAAAGAAAGCAACCGGCGACAATGGAAGAAGCGGTTGCTTCCTATAAAGAGCCGATTGTGCCCGTGAACGAGGAACGGGATAAGCCACTTCGCATTAACTTCTGGGGGTATCAGGAGGGACTTTATTTCCTACCGAAATATGCTTATGCGTATACCAAAGATGCAGTAACGGAATATAAGGATATGGTAAAAGCTTTGCATCAAAATGGAGTCGAAGTAATGATGCAGTTTTATTTTCCACCGGCAATCAGCTATGTAGCGATATTGGATATCTTGAAATACTGGGTGTTAGAATATCATATCGATGGATTTCATTTAATGGGCGTGGATATACCGATGCAGATGTTATGCAAAGAGCCTTTGCTTGCAGAAACAAAGCTTTTGGGTGAAAGGGATATATGGGAAAACCGACAGGATGATAAAGTCGATTGCTATCGTAATTTTGGCTGGATGGACGATTCCTTTTTATATGATACAAGAAAGCTGTTAAAGGGTGATGATAACCAAATTAATAATTATATTTATCACAGCAGAAATAACAGCAAAGAAAAAGGGATTGTAAACTATATTGCCAAGCAGGATGGTTTTCGTCTGGCGGATTTGGTTTCTTATGATAGAAAACATAATATGGCAAACGGGGAATCGAATCAGGACGGAACTTCTTATAATTGCAGTTGGAATTGTGGAGTAGAAGGTCCTAGCCGTAAAAAAGCAATTCTTACGTTGCGAGTGCGCCAGATGAAAAATGCAATGACGTTTGTTATGCTTTCCCAGGGAACGCCGCTTCTTTTCAGTGGTGATGAATTTGCCAATACACAGGAAGGTAATAACAATCCGTATTGTCAGGATAACCCGGTTTGTTGGGTAAAATGGAATTTACAGAAGACTAATCAGGATTTATTCCACTATACAAAGGAACTGATTGCATTTCGAAAATCTCATTCTATTTTCCATTGCAAAGAGCCGCTTAGTGGTATGGATTATTCTGCATGTGGTTATCCGGATGTTTCTTATCATGGAAAAGAAGCATGGAGTCCGGATACAGGACCGGCAAGTCGGAGTATTGGTGTTTTGTATTGTGGAAAAGAATGTGAACTATTTTATCTTGGAATCAATATGCACTGGGAAACACATATGTTAGGACTTCCAAAGCTACCGAAAGGAAAAGAGTGGATACCATTATTTTCTACACAGGCAGAGTGGACAGATGCAGATAGACAAAAAATAGAAAATCAAGTGCAGGAAAAGAGAACACAGGAAGATTTGCATAATATTCTTGTTCCGGCACGCACAATTATGATATTTGGAACAAAAGATGTCCCGGAAGTGCCTAAAAAGACGAACAAAAAGGATTCGATATAAATGAACAAAGCATGGATGCATTTTAAAACAATAACATATCATAAGTATCTGGTTATGCAGGGGTGCTTTAAAGTGGGGCTGTACAAACAGGGATTGCTGCATGATATGTCTAAATACAGTCCGACTGAATTTCTGGTTGGTGCAAAATATTGGCAGGGTGATAGAAGTCCGAATAATGCTGAACGAGAGGATATTGGTTATTCTTCTGCATGGTTACATCATAAAGGACGGAATAAACATCACTATGAATATTGGATTGATTACAGTACAAGAGCAATTCCGGGTGGTATGGCACCGGCACCAATGCCGACTAAATATGTAATAGAAATGTTGATGGATCGTATTGCAGCATGTAAGGTTTATCATAAGGATAAGTACACGGATGAAGATCCACTGAGGTATTATGAATCCGGCAAAGATCCGGCACCAATCCATGAAGATACAAGAGCATTACTGGAATTCCTTCTAAAAATGCTTGCAGCAAAAGGTGAAGATGTTACCTTTTACTACATTCGAACAAAAATATTAAAAAAATAATCAGGACAAGTAGCGTAAACTTTCTCTTGGCATAAGATATCGTATGAGAAAAAAGAGAGGAAGTTTAAGAATGTGCGCATGGATTATTTTGCTGTTTTTACTCTGCGGTAACTCAGGATGTGGTTGTGATAACGATAATAGAAATCGCGACAGAGATAGAGACTGCGATAACGACAACAGAAGTCGTGACAGAGATTGTGGTTGCGACAATGACAGAGAACGTGACAGAAGAAATCGTGACAAAGATTGTGGCTGTGACGATTCCAGATTCGAACCACGTTTTGATGCAAGACCATTTTCTAACAGAGATAGAGAAACATGTGGTTGTGAAGATAAAGATTAAAACTAAGAGCAAAGGCATTCATTTTTGTGAATGCCTTTTTTATATGAAATGCCTTTTGGGCTTATGTTTTTAGCGGTTGACGAATGTAGATGGCAATGATAAACTAAATTTTATGAGATTCTCGGTAAAAGGGAATTATGATTTGGAGGCGCAATAAAATGATAGACGGAAATAAAGTTTTATTTAGTGGTATGCAGGCAACAGGAACTTTAACACTGGGAAATTATCTCGGTGCATTGAAGAACTGGGTAACATTGAGTGATGAATATCAGTGTTTCTATTCCGTAGTAGATCTTCATTCTATTACGGTAAGACAGGACCCGGCAGAACTTCGTAAACGTGCCAGAAATCTACTTACCTTATATATTGCAGCAGGACTTGATCCGGAGAAAAATTGTATTTATTATCAGTCACATGTATCCGGACATGCTGAACTTTCCTGGATATTAAACTGTTTTACATATATGGGTGAATTAAACCGAATGACTCAGTACAAAGATAAAGCAGCAAAGCATGCTGATAATATTAATGCCGGTCTGTTTACTTATCCGGTATTGATGGCGGCTGATATTCTTCTGTATCAGGCAGATGTTGTTCCAGTTGGAAAAGATCAGTTACAGCATCTTGAAATTACAAGAGATATTGCACAGAGATTTAATGCTATTTATGGAGATGTATTTACGATTCCAGAGCCATATATCGGTAAGTCCGGTGCGAAGATTATGAGTCTTCAGGATCCGGCTAAGAAAATGTCCAAATCCGATGAAAATCCAAATGCAAGTATTTATCTGATGGATGATCCGGATACTATTATCCGTAAATTCAAACGTGCTGTAACGGATTCTGAAGCATGTGTACGTTACTGTGAAGAACAGCCGGGTATTAGCAATTTAATTGATATTTATTCTGCATGTACAGGGAAGACACCGCAGGAAGTTGAGAAAGAATTTGATGGTAAGGGTTACGGCGATTTTAAGCTGGCAGTTGGTGAAGCGGTTGTAGATGTTTTAAAACCGGTACAGGAGCGTTTTGAAGAATTGAGCAAAGATAAGGCCTATATCGACAGTATCATCAAAAATAATGCAGAAAAAGCAAATTATTATGCAACCAAAACATTGCGTAAGGTACAGAAAAAAGTCGGATTCCCGGAGAGAATCCGCTAGGAATTCAAGGTTCGCCAAACGGCGAACCTTTCAGACTGTAGACAAAGTCCCGAGTTTTTGCTCGGGATTTTTCTTTGAAAAGAGCCAGAAGTTCAGTAAAAATGCGGACTTTGAGGCTCTTTTTTGGTATAATGGAAGTATAAAAAAAAGGAGCACTTTCACTCATGATGA
>JAGAPK010000047.1 GCA_017623295.1 Lachnospiraceae bacterium
AACTGGCAAAGATGAAAGTCAAAAAGGGACTGATAAAGGTCAGTTCTGCTATAAACACGTTAAAGTATACATTTTTTGCTTCCCAAACAAGAAAAACGCTTCTGGCTTAGTGCATGCCAGAAGCGCTTTGTCTACAGTCTGCAAGGTTCGCCAAACGGCGAACCTTTTTTATCCTTGAAAAATGTCTGTAAAATAACCGGAGGCAGAGATGGGTTCTTTGCCCTTTTTTAAATGACTGGTATCACCGACAAACTGTGTTCGAAAGATTGCTTTGCCCGGCATACGTTCTTCGGTTGCCAATACCGTAACCGAAGTAGGCGCAACAAAGAAGTTGTGACATAATACTGCCGGTGAAATACCAAGCAGATGACTCATCATGACAAAGGTTACACCAAGATGGCAGAAGATAACAATGGTAGAATCCTGGTTATCCGGTGACTGTGTATGTTCTGTTGTATAATAATTATGGTGTCTTTTATAGCCATATTTTTCTAAAATAGCATCAATACCGGTGCAAACTTCTTCATAGGCCGGAATAAGTTCAGGATTGGAACGATATATTTCAGCTTCTTTCCATTTGTCTTTGTCATACATATTGGGAATTTCGGTCCAGTATTCCGGCATAAAGTCCCAAGGAACCCCATGACGTGCCGTTGTCGGATCATCAATGAAATAACTGAATTCTTTCATCCAGTCATAAGTAATAGCTGTTCTGTTTATTTTCTCCAGAGAATAAGATGCTGTTTTCTGTGCTCTGCCAAGAGGAGAACAATAGAACTCTGTAATATTATCCCATGTAGCAACACGTTCTGATAATAGGATTGCTTCACGGATACCTTTTTCGGTTAAGGTATCATTCACATAATCAGGGTCACCATGTCTGATAAAAATAATTCTCATAATCTTAAGTCCTCGTTTCCTAATTTATTTTTTTATTTAAAATTTTATATTTCTTAATTTTGTATTAAAAATAACACTTTACTAAATTTTCATTAGTGTTTGCCGTTACTTTGTTATATAATAACATAGAATGAGGGATATGTTATGCATAAATTTGAAATATCCTACATAGAGGAGGAATGTTATGTTTAATACCAGAAGACAAAAACCGGAAAATGCGGCAAATGAAAAAAATAAGGACAAAATAATAACCGCAGCAAAAATTATAGTAGTAGCAATTGTTGCACTTATTATTGTAAACAGTTCTTATTATACGATTCAGGAGGAAGAACAGGCAGTAGTTTGTACCTTTGGTGAGCCTAAGGCAGTGACAACCCCAGGTCTTCATTTTAAAATTCCGTTTATTCAGACCGTAACCAAAGTAAATACAACAATCAAGGGATTTTCTATTGGTTACAGCACGGAAGGTGATGAAAATGAAGGTTCTGATGATGCAATGATGATTACTTCCGATTACAATTTTATCCATGTGGATTTTTATGCGGAATATCGAGTAACCGATCCGGTAAAAGCATTATATGCTTCAGAGAACCCGGAAGAAATTCTGAAAAATATTGCTCAGAACTGTATTCGTACTACAATCGGTTCTTATTCAGTTGACAGTGTTTTGACAACCGGTAAGAACGAAATTCAGGCAAATATCAAACAAATGATTTTAGAGAAACTGGAAGAATATGATATTGGTATTCAGCTTGTAAATATTACTATTCAGGATGCCGAACCACCGACAGAAGAAGTAAGCAATGCATTTAAAGAAGTAGAAACTGCTAAACAGGGTAAAGAAACAGCGGTTAACAATGCAAATAAATATCGTAATGAGCAGATTCCGAATGCAGAAGCAGAATCTGATAAGATTATTCAGGATGCTGAAGCAACAAAACAGGAGCGTATTAACGAAGCGAATGGTCAGGTTGCCAGATTTAATTCCATGTATGAGGAATATATTAAATATCCGGAAGTTACCAAGAAACGAATGTTCTATGAAGCAATGGAAGATGTTCTTCCTGGCGTAAAAGTTATTATTGAAAGTTCTGATGGAAGCACCAATACCATTTTGCCATTAGACAGTTTCGTATCGGAAAATAGTTCTTCCATAAATGATACAACAAGCAACGCTGCTGTGGAAGAAGAACAGACTGAGGAGGAAGAATAAGATGGCATTTAATCAGAATGAACAGACAAATACAGAATTTGAACGCTTTGATTCTAATGGTACCAGAAAAAATACAAAAGCGAAAAAAGCAGGAAAAGGCGGAATTATTGCAATAATTGTTTTAGTAATTGCTTTATTTGTCGGCTTAAGTAGTATGGTAATTACACATGAAGATGAATACAAACTTGTTCGTCAGTTTGGTAAAGTACAGCGTGTTATTTCGGATGCTGGACTTAGTTTTAAAATCCCGTTTATAGAATCGGTTGATACGATTCCAAATCAGATTTTATTATATGATTTACCTTCTTCTGATGTTATTACATCCGATAAAAAGACAATGATTGTAGACAGTTATGTTTTATGGCAGGTTACAGACCCTCTGAAATTTGCCCAGACACTTAGCTGTTCTGTTTCCAATGCGGAGAGACGTATTGATACAATTGTTTATAATGCAACCAAAAATACGATTTCTAATATGAAACAGGATGAGGTTATCAAGAGCCGTGATGGTAAGATGACTGTAACAGTAGACGAAACAGAATCCGATGTTGTTAACAATGATTTAGAAGTAGAAACAGAAGAGGAAGTTATTGAAATTACTTCTCTGACAGAAGAAATCATGGCACAGATTAACGATGTAGAAGAACAGTACGGCATTGAAATTGTAACCGTTGAAGTTAAGAAACTGGATTTGCCGGATGATAACAAACAGGCTGTTTATACACGTATGATTTCAGAACGCGAAAATATTGCGGCACAGTATACTGCAGAAGGTGAATCTCAGGCCAAAATGATTGAAAATACAACAGATAAAGAAGTTGCTATTATGATTTCCAATGCAGAAGCACAGGCAGAAGCTACTATTGCAGAAGGTGAAGCAGAATACATGAGAATTCTTTCTGATGCTTATTCTGATCCGGCGAAAACAGATTTCTATTCCTTTGTCAGAGCATTAGATGCTTTAGAGGCAAGTATGAATGGAGAGGATAAGACAATTATTCTTTCTGATGATTCACCGATTGCACAGATTTTTAATGGACAGTATTAAGGAGCACTATGAACATAGATACTTTTTATCAGGAATTACAGGGAATGTCCGAGGAAAAAGATATTCGTAAAATAGAAGCTTTTTTTCTGACTTCTCTTGAAAAAGCAGATAAAGAGAAGGATTATTCTTCTTATCTGACAATTTGTAATGAATTAATTGGGTTTTATCAAAATGCATCTGCTTTTGAACAGGCATTTTGCGCCATAGAAGATATGTTTCTTCTGATGGAAGAACTGCAATTGGATAATTCAGAACATTTTGCAGCGGCATTATTAAATGCCGCTGCTGTGTATCAGAATGCTGGTAACAGCAGACAGGCATATGAATATTATGGTCGTGTTTTAAATATGTCTGCTCAAGGCGGGGAGGTAACACCGGCACAATATTGTGTTGCACTTACCGGTGTTGGAGAATATCATTATCGTAACAAGGATTTTGCCCAGTCATTGCAGTCGTATGAAAAAGCATTGCAGGAAATGACGAAGCATTTCGGAGATAATGCAAGCTGCATTATTTTGTGTGAAAATTGTGCAGCAATTGCCGAGTTATCAGACGATAAAGAAAAGCAACAATATTATCTGAATCTGGCAACAGAAATGAAAAAGAAAATGGAGTCACAATAATATTGAAACATATGTTCGGTTGTGATAAAATAAATAAGACAGAAAAAAAGCAACAAATAACAAAGTACGATATATATATGATAACCGGTATATTTATCGTAGCTTTGTTATTCTTGTTTAGATTCCACATATTTGGACAAGAAGGCTGTTATGCTGTTGTTTCTTATGATGGCGTAATTCTGGAGGAAGTTCCATTATCTGATACAGAGGAACGATATTTTTTAGTATATGAAATGGAATCCAATGAAATAAATCAAGAAAACACTATGGAGTTTCTGGAGTTAACGAAGGAACAGTGGTCAGATTGGGAACTTGAATTGCAGTCGCAGGAACAGATAACATCATGGGATGAATATAATGTTTTTGTATGCAAAGACGGAAGAATACAGATGCTTCAAAGCAGCTGTCCGGATAAGATATGTGTGCATCATGCAGAAATTTCTAAAACAGGCGAAAGTATTATCTGTCTTCCGCACAAGTTAGTGATTGAAATTTCTAATGCAGAGGAAAAGAAATTGGACGGAGTCGTATATTAATGAAAAGAACTGTTACGTTAGGTTTTTTATTGGCAGTATCCATGCTTTTATCCTATATAGAATCGCTTATTCCATTTAGTATCGGCATTCCGGGCATAAAACTCGGGCTTCCCAATCTGATTGTTTTGATTATGATGTATCGGTATAGCGGTAGGGAAGCTTTGGTAGTAAATATTATGCGTATTGTATTGTCAGGATTTTTGTTCAGTAATTTATACACCATTCTTTACTCTCTGGCAGGTGCATTGTGTAGCTTTGGAATTATGTACCTTTTGAAAAGAACAGGAAAATTTTCTGTTCTTGGAATCAGCATAAGTGGTGGTGTTTTTCATAATATAGGACAAGTTCTGGTGGCGATGTTTGTTGTGGAAACCTATGCAGCCGCTTTTTATCTGCCGTATTTAATGATTGCTGGTATATTGACCGGATTCATAATTGGTATCGTCAGCAGACAACTAATGCCATATATTGCACGACTGGAGGAATAAAATGTACGCTTATCTCAAAGGAACGATAGAAGAAATCACAGAAGATAATCTGGTATTGGAAGTAAATCAGATTGGCTATAACATTAAAATATCATCCAGAACGGCTAATTTACTAGAAGGAATCGGTAGTTTTGCGAAAATATATACCTATACACTTGTCAGAGAGGATACCTTTCAATTATACGGTTTTTTAACCAGAGATGACTTAGACATTTTCAAGCAATTGATTACGGTAAATGGTATCGGACCAAAAGGCGGTCTGGCAATTCTTTCCATTATGAGTGCCGATGAATTACGGTTCGCAATTCTTTCCGGTGATGCCAAAGCCATAGCCAAAGCGCCGGGTGTTGGAGCCAAAACCGCAGAACGTGTTATTCTGGATTTGAAGGATAAGGTATCATTAGAAGATGCACTTGCACCAAAAGAAACGATTGTATCTGCTGCTGTAACCGGTGAAGATATCGGTAATGAGAAGAATGAAGCGATAGAAGCGCTTGTTGCTCTTGGATATTCGGCTTCCGAAGCGCTCAAAGCAGTGAAACAGGTAGAAATTACCGAAAATACCAGTGCAGAAGATATTTTGAAGAAAGCACTGAAATATTTATTTTAATTATATTTATTTTAATAAATTTATTATTATTCATGAGGGAAAAATGGGACAAAGAGTAATCGAAACCAATTTAATGGAAGAAGATATTAAGATTGAGGGTTCACTTCGGCCGCAGAATCTAAATGACTACATTGGTCAATCAAAAATTAAAGAAAATCTACGGATTTATATTGAAGCAGCCAAACAACGTCAGGATTCTTTGGATCACGTTCTGTTTTATGGACCACCAGGACTTGGTAAGACAACCTTAGCCGGTATTATTGCCAATGAAATGGGTGTGAACATGAAAGTAACCAGTGGACCAGCTATTGAGAAGCCGGGCGAAATGGCAGCGATTTTAAATAATTTACAGGAAGGAGATTTGTTATTTGTAGATGAAATTCATCGTTTGAATCGTCAGGTGGAAGAAGTTCTGTATCCGGCAATGGAAGATTTTGCAATTGATATTATGATTGGCAAAGGCGCATCTGCCCGTTCTATTCGACTGGATTTACCCCATTTTACGTTAGTTGGTGCAACGACAAGGGCCGGGCTTTTAACAGCGCCGCTTAGAGACAGGTTCGGGGTCATTCACCATCTGGAATTTTATTCAGTGGAAGAACTGAAACTGATTATTCTTCATTCTGCAAAGATTTTAGGTGTATCGATTGAAGAAAAAGGTGCATTAGAGCTTGCGAGAAGAAGTCGTGGAACGCCTCGTCTGGCTAATCGTATTTTAAAAAGGGTCCGCGATTTTGCACAGGTAAAATACGACGGAGTAATTACTGAAGAAGTGGCAAATATTGCGCTTGATTTATTAGAAGTTGATAAAATGGGACTGGATCATATCGACAGAAACATATTAATGATGATGATTGAAAAGTTTCATGGTGGCCCGGTAGGACTTGACACATTAGCCGCTGCAATCGGGGAAGATGCTGGTACATTGGAAGATGTTTATGAACCATATTTGTTAAAAAATGGCTTCTTGAACCGTACACCACGAGGAAGAGTTGTGACAGATTTAGCATATCATCATTTAGGACTTGAAATTCCTACCTAAGCTATATATAATAAATATTGTATAAGTAGTTTGCCGCAGTGGCATATTTAGTATTTAGAGGGGGAAGCCCAAATGTCAACAAAAACAGATACAGAGGTTATTATTGGTGGAAAGGTCTTTACTTTAAGTGGATATGAAAGTGAAGAATATTTACAGAAGGTAGCTTCGTATATTAACAATAAAGTAACTGAATACAGTAAGGTTGACAGTTTTAGAAGACAGCCATTAGACACGCAGAATGTTCTTCTGCAGTTAAATATTGCAGACGATTATTTCAAGGCGAAACAGCAGATTAGTCTATTGGAAGAAGAATTACAGAACAAAGAAAAAGAGATGTATGATTTAAAACACGAATTAATTGCTTCTCAGATTAAGTTGGAAAATACTGAGAAAAATGTGAAAAATCTTCAGGCAGAAGCAAATGAGAATGCAAAGAAAATGATTCGTTTGGAAACTGAGTTAAAAGAAATGAAAAAATAGAGTTATGGGCTGTCTTTGTAAGACAGCCTTTTTAGTCAGAAACGTTAACAGAAATACCAAAATGTTAACGATTGCATGGGGATTTTTATGAAAACAGGAGCAAAAGTTGAGTTGCTTGCACCTGCCGGAAATTATCAGGCGCTTCTCGGTGCGTTAAATGCCGGCGCAGATGCAGTTTATCTCGGTGGCGATAAATTTGGTGCAAGAGCATATGCGGATAATTTTACGAAGGAAGAAATCTGTAAAGCATTGCGTTATGCACATTTTTTTGGAAAAAGAATCTATCTTACGGTAAATACGCTGGTAAAAGAGGAAGAATTTGCGCAACTGTATGAATATCTTTTGCCACTTTATGAGGCTGGTCTGGATGGTGTTATTATTCAGGATTTGGGTGTATGGCAGTATATTCGCAAAACTTTTCCAGATTTGCCGCTACACGCCAGCACACAGATGACAATTACCGGTGAAATGGGAGCTGCTTTCTTAGAGGAAAACGGTGCACAGCGTATTGTTCCTGCAAGAGAGTTGTCTTTGGATGAAATCAGACAAATGAAAGAAAAGACCGGTTTGGAACTGGAATGTTTTATTCATGGTGCAATGTGCTATTGTTATTCCGGTCAGTGCCTTTTCAGTAGTATTTTAGGTGGTAGAAGCGGTAATCGCGGCAGATGTGCACAACCTTGCCGCCTTCCTTATAAAGTTTTAAACCAGAATAAAAAAGCAACATCGGAAGAAATGTATCCTTTAAGTCTGAAGGATATGTGTACGATTGAATATATTCCACAGTTGATTGAAGCCGGCATTGACTCCTTCAAAATCGAAGGGCGAATGAAAAAACCGGAATATGCGGCAGGTGTTACCGCAATTTATCGTAAATATATTGATTTTTACTATACAAATGGTGCAGCAGATTATCATGTGACAAAGGCTGATATGGACAGGCTTCGAAACCTTTATATTCGTAGCGAAATCCAAACCGGATATTATGAGAGACATAATGGCAGGGAAATGATAACTTTGCATAAGCCAAGTTATCTGGGCAGTGATGATGCATTATTACAAGAAATTGCCGGAAAATATCTTGCCGAAGAAAAGAAGATGCCGGTAACAATCAAAGGTGTTTTTCGTGTGGGAGAACCGGCGATGCTTCAGGTAGAAGGTGCTTCCTTACAAGGCAAACATGTGATACAAACCACTTATGGGGAAATTGTACAGCAGGCTATCGGTAAACCGATGGAGAAGGATGCACTTATCAAACGATTATCCAAAACCGGCAACTCTAATGTGATAGTAGATGCTGCTGATATTGAAATGGATGAAGCGATTTTCATGCCGGTTGGACAGTTGAATGAACTTAGAAGAAATGCAGTAGAAGCATTTGAGAATCAAGTGATGAAAGCATGGGGAATTGATGCAGAACGAAATCTGCCGTCGGTAGACAATTCTCCGATATTAGAGCGTAAAACATCGAATATAAGCCAAAACAATCCGTGTACAGGACTTCATGTTTCCGTTCAGACATTGGAGCAATTGCAGGCAGTTCTAACGATGAATGTTGACAGAATTTATCTGGACAGTGATTTGTATTTGCAGGAAAAAGAGTCTATTGATACTTTGTTTAATCAGAAATTCTGTGGAACATCGGTTCAGAATATACCGATTTATCTGGCGCTTCCTTATGTGA
Source organism: Lachnospiraceae bacterium (assembly GCA_017623295.1). GTDB lineage: Bacteria > Bacillota > Clostridia > Lachnospirales > Lachnospiraceae > UBA3282. The sequence continues at coordinate 8,625 of JAGAPK010000047.1, forward strand.
TAAGAGCCAACGATAAGTTATATTTACAAGAATTGTCCAAAACGCTCTCCGAACAGATAAAAGGTTTTCTGGTACGAAATCTGGAATCTGTTGCATTTGTTAAAGCGTTGTCCGGTAATTATGATATGGTAACGGATGTTTCTATATATCAGTTTAATAAAGAAACAGCTTCTTTCTGGACAACTTATAGTAAGGAAGGATATCTCCCTTATGAGTTAAATAGTAAGGAATATCGTCGCCTGTCGGAAACGGTGGAAGACAGAGCATTGTCGATGGTTGTCTATGGAACAATTCCGATGATGCTTACTGCAAATTGTCTGAAAAAAACTACAAATTCCTGTCTTAATAATGGATTGAGTAATGGACGGGATAACTGGATGCATTTACAGGACCGGTATAAAACGCTTTTTCCGGTTCAGTGCAATTGCAAACACTGTTATAATATTATTTACAATTCTCTGCCTTTTTCATTGCATAAGCAGAAAGAAGAACTGAAAAAAGCAGGGCTGTTTGCAATTCGTCTGGATTTTGTACAGGAATCCGGTGATATGGTGCAGAAGATTATTCGTTATTATCAGCAGAAAAACAGTGATTTCCCAATTGCGGAGTATACAACAGGGCATTATAAAAGGGGCGTAGAGTAAGATTATATGGAGTTATATATTACTGAGATTTCCAAATATTTAATTACATTATTGCTCGCACTTTATACATTGGAATGTTTTCTTGTGTTCAGACATTCTGATGAAGAGAAAAGAAGTGGAACCTATACAAGACAGAATCTTTTAATGTTTTTCGTTCATTTTTCCTGTTTTTTGGTTATTTGTTTTGAAACGGGAGAAGTAGAATACTTGTTTTTCTATATTTTCCAACAGATTTTACTCTTTGCGACAGTTATGCTATTTCATATGATATATCCGAAAGGAAATCGTTTGATTGTTAATAATATGTGTATGCTTCTTAGCATCGGTTTTGTTATTTTAACAAGACTGTCTTACGAGAAAGCAATCAAACAGTTTTTTATTGTAACAGCATCGATAGCGATTGGCATGTTGATTCCTTTTTTTATTCATAAGCTGAAATTTTTGAAGAATCTGACATGGATTTATGCACTTATCGGTATTGCAGCACTTGGTATTGTACTGATTCTTGGTTCCGTTACCAATGGTTCCAAGATATCTTATTCCATAGGCGGTATCACATTTCAGCCTTCCGAATTTGTGAAAATTATTTTTGTTTTCTTTGTTGCAAGTGCATTATATGAATCTACGGATATTTTACGAATTGCATTAACTGCAATTATTGCGGGAATTCATGTATTAATTTTAGTGGCTTCCAAAGATTTGGGAAGTGCGTTGATTTTCTTTATTGTATATGTATTTATGGTTTTTATTGCAACAAGAAATGTAGGATATCTGTTACTTGGCGGCGCCGGAGGATGTGCAGCGGCAGTGCTGGCATATCAGTTTTTCTCTCACGTGCAGGTACGAGTACAGGCATGGAGAGATCCTTGGAGTTGTATTGATGATGCCGGTTATCAGATTACCCAGTCTTTATTTGCCATTAGCAGCGGTGGTTGGTTTGGACTTGGACTTTTTCGTGGCAATCCGACAGCGATTCCGTATGTAGAAGATGACTTTGTATTTTCTGCAGTTGCAGAAGAACTTGGAATTGCTTTTGCGATGTGTTTACTTCTGATTTGTGTAAGCTGCTTTGTCATGTTTATGAACATTTCTTTGAAGTTAAAAGATCGCTTTTATCAGTTGATTGCATTTGGACTTGGTGTTACTTATATTTTCCAGGTATTCTTAACGGTGGGTGGCGGCACGAAGTTTATTCCGATGACAGGTGTTACACTGCCGCTTATCAGCTATGGTGGTAGTTCGGTACTAACAACTTTGATTATGTTTTTTGTAATAGAAGGTCTTTATATTATCCAACAGGATGAAGGAGCAAAACGTGGCAGAAGGAAAAAGAAGAAATCCGAAACGAGAAGACGAGCTTCTCGAGAAGAAGAAACAGAAATTGAAGATACGGAAGAAGACGAGTAGACAGATTCATTTTGTTACGGTTATTTTTGTTGCCCTTTTTCTGGGGATGATGGGATATACCTGCCACTATGCAGTAACCCATCAACAGGAAATGATTAATAACAGCTATAATAGCCGACAGGAAATCTTGATTTCCCAGAATACAAGAGGAACTATTTATGCGAATGATAAACAAGTGTTGGCACAGACGGTTACGGATGAACAGGGGAACGAAACAAGGGAATATCCGTTTGCACAAATGTTTTCTCATGTTGTTGGTTATGCTTCAAATGGTAAATTTGGTATTGAAGCATCCAGTAATTATTACCTGATTCAGTCGAATGCCAAATTATCCGATAAAGTTGCCAGTGAAGTGTCCGGTGTGAAATATCCGGGGGATGATGTGATTACGACTCTTGATGTTCGTTTACAGGAAGTGGCTTATCAGTCGCTTGGCGTATACAAGGGGGCCATTATTGTATCTGAACCATCTACCGGAAAAATTCTTGCAATGGTTTCCAAACCGGATTTTGACCCGAATCAGATTGAGCAGATATGGAATGAGTTACTAGCAGATAAAGAAAGCAGTGTTTTATTAAATCGTGCAACGCAAGGACTTTATCCGCCGGGGTCTACTTTTAAAATTATTACATCATTAGAATATATCCGTGAGAATCCTGACACATACCAGACTTATTTTTATCAATGTAATGGTAAATTTGTGTTGGGTGAAGATGTTATTAACTGTTATCATGGAACTGTGCATGGTGGTGAAGATTTTACAAAGTCTTTTGCAAAGTCCTGTAATGCTTCCTTTGCTAATATTGGTATGAGCCTTAATAGAAATAAGTTTCATGATACTTTATCTGATTTACTTTTTAATGAGGAATTACCGGTTAGTTTTGCATATAGTCAGAGCAATGTAATGGTTGATGAAAGTACTTCTGATTCTGATGTTATGCAGGCAAGCATCGGACAGGGAACCGATCAGATTACTCCGTTGCATTTGAATATGATTACCAATGCGATTGCGAATGATGGTGTACTAATGAAACCATATCTTGTGGACCAGGTTGTAAATTATAATGGAAATGTTGTTAAACAATTTTCACCGGATTCTTATGGGGCGCTGATGTCGGAAACAGAAGCAGAAGCGTTGACACAGCTTATGACAGAAGTTGTTGAAAATGGTACAGCAACGAAATTAAAAGGACAAGGATATACAGCTGCCGGCAAAACAGGTTCTGCAGAATACAATAGTGTTAAAACCGATTCACATGCATGGTTTACAGGATTTGCACCGGCAGAAGACCCGCAGATATGTGTGACCATCATTATTGAAGGTGCCGGTTCCGGTGGTGATTATGCAGTACCGATTGCCAAAAGAATCTTTAATGCATATCTGAATCCGTAATGTACTATTAAGATATGGAGGAAATAGTCATGATTGAAGCGACAAGCTGTGGTGGTGTAGTTATTTTTCGCGGTAAGATACTTCTTTTATATAAAAATTACCATAATAAATACGAAGGATGGGTATTGCCGAAAGGAACGGTGGAAGAGGGAGAAGAACACAAGGATACAGCAGTCCGAGAAGTTTTAGAAGAAACCGGTGCGAAAGCAAGCATTATTAAATACATCGGCAAAAGCGAATATACTTTTTCCATACCGGAGGATATCGTGGAAAAAGAGGTTCACTGGTATCTTATGATGGCAGACAGTTATTACAGCAAACCGCAGCGGGAGGAATATTTCGTAGATTCCGGTTTTTACAAATATCATGAGGCCTATCATCTGCTTAAATTTACAAATGAGAAGCAGATTTTAGAAAAAGCCTATAACGAGTATCTTGATTTGAAAAAGAATAATTTATGGGGAAATAAAAAATACTATTGATTCGTTTTAAATCAATAGTATTTTTGTTTGCTGTTTAATAAATTGCAACGATTTCCAAATCTGGAAGATTACTCAAATTAACCAATTCACCATCTTTGTTTTTCAAAACAGGTCTGGATAAATAATCTTTATTGATTAAATGAATTTCTGCTTCAGAGTCATCACTTAACCTTACCGAGAATCCAATTTGTGTATGAGCAATGTGAGAGAGGATTGGACGGATAATGCTTTCGTCATATTTATCAAATCCTGCTTTCTCAAAATTAGCAATCACCTGAAAAGGATTTAATGATTGTCTGTAAGTTCTTGCAGAAGTCATTGCCTCATAGGAATCGATGATAGCAATATACTTGGCAAATACATCAATTTTATCCCCACGAAGTTTGGAAGGATATCCGCTGCCATCACAACGTTCATGATGCTGCAATGTTGCTTTTAAAACATGGTCGTTTACATTCATGTCTTTTAACAAATCAAAACCAAGCATCGTATGTGTTTTCATCTGAGTGAATTCCAAATCAGTCAGTTTACTTGGTTTCCAGATTAAATCCTGTGGAAGTTTTAATTTACCAATATCATAGAAGAAAGCACATTGAATTAACAGGAAAATATCTTCTTTCTTCAAACCAAGCCATGTTCCAAAAACTCCGGCAATAAGAGCAGAGTTTAAACAATGTGCATGTGTCATATCGTCTTCACTTGGAAGCATGTTATACAGAAAATCCAAAAGCTGCTCGCCATTTTTTGCACAAGAAGATACCTTAACATATATCTCCATCAAACGATTGATGCTGATAGGAGCTTTCTGTGTAACAAAATCATTCATGATTTTACGATAAATAGGCATACAGTCATTATATGTAACTTCAAAATATTTAAATTCTGTGCTGAGGCGCACTTTTTCAAAATGTGTTGTAGCATAATCAATTTCTTCTTTGATTGCAACACACATAATAGAATGTCTGGCAAGTTTAGCGATTACCAAATCGTCTACAACCGTATCGACCGGGAAAATTAATTCATTTTTATAATTTAAAACATTTTCACCAAGAACCATTCCGGGTTTTAATGCCATACGTGCAACTGTTTTCATTTTTCACACCCCATCTCTTTAATAACAGTACTTTTATACTATTAAGTATAAATATTCTGAAAAATAAGTCAATATTTTTAAAGTTATTAGGCAAGATATTCTATATTATTTTTGCAAAATATGATAGAATAGGCACAAGTGGCTTTTATATAAAGAACTACTTATAGGATAACAATAATTTTTTGTTCGAGGGAACTATGAAGTTTTATAAAAATCTTTATGTTGGAGATACTGTAAAAAAACCGAATCAAATAAAGTGGAAATTAAAACATGGTTCAAAATTACCGAATATCTACGTTTTGGCATTGGCATCCGGTGAAGACCAGTTAGAAATTTATCATAGTCTGTTATTACAGCAGCCATTTTATAAAGAAAAGAATCCTTATATTATTGGGATTGCCACAAGTCATGAAGAGGCAGTAGAGATTGTGTGCAAAATAACGAAAGAGGCAATTGCGCAGAATGGAAGCGCTGACTTAAAAAAATACTTATCAGACAAAATTAAAAAGTAATAAAAGAAGTAATAGAAGTATTGAGAGAAAGGCATAATTTAATTATGTTACATATATTGATGCTAATTTTAAAAATTATAGGAATCATTTTGCTTTCTATCATAGGTATTCTGCTTTTGGGACTGTGCCTTGCACTTTTTGTACCAGTGCATTATCAGATTGAAGCACAGCGACTGGAAGGGGAAGGTAATCCACCAATAGAGGCAACTGCAAAAATTACCTGGTTATTACATTTTATCAACATTAGAATCAAATATCCGGCGGAAGTGTATTTGAAAGCAAAAGTTATGTTCATTCCAATTTTTCAAATGCCGCCAAAGCCTAAAAAAGAAAAGACAAACAACGAAAAAGCTAAGAAAGAAAAACTTAAAAAAGAAAAACCTGAAAAAGAAAAAATAGAAAAAGTAGAACTAGAAAAAAAAGAAATAGAAAAAGTAGAAATAGAAAAAGAAGAAATAAAAAAAGAAGAAACAGAAAAGTCAGAGATTGTAACACAGGAAAACTCGATTGCAGAACATACACAATCCAAGAACACAACAACAAGCAATAAAGTGAAAGAACCTATATGGGAGAAGATTAAGAAATTCTTTGCGAAAATATGTCAGTTCTTTCGAAATATACGGTACACAATAACCGGAATCTATGATAAGATAAAGAAGATATGTGAAAATATTGAATATTATTTAGGCGTTCTGCAAAGTGATACTTTCAAACAGGCTTTTGCATTGTGTAAAGAGGAATTGGGGGCCGTTTTGCGTTATATTAAACCACGCAAGTTGAAAGCAGAACTTACCATCGGAATGGAAGATCCGGCAACAACAGGACAGATTCTTTCCTATTATGGAATACTCTATCCGTTTATCGGAAATCATGTTACTGTTATTGGAGATTTTGAAAATAAGAGAATCGAAGGAAATGTTTTCATAAAAGGCAAAATTAAACTGTTTACCATGTTGAAAGCAGGAATTCGTATTTATTTTAATAAAGATATTCGAAAATTGTTGAAGTTATTCAAGAAGGAGGAATTATAAATGGCAGATAATAATTTTACCGGTGTAATTGAATCATTAATGAAGGGAATGAACGCAGTTTTGTCTACCAAAACTGTAGTTGGTGAGGCAACACAGATTGGCGATACCATTATTCTTCCGCTTGTAGATGTTACTTTTGGTGTTGGGGCAGGAGCCAGTGCAGCTGATAAAAAGAATGGTGGAGCAGGTGGCTTTTCAGCTAAAATGAGTCCGAGTGCAGTTCTTGTTATCAAAAACGGTACAACAAGACTTGTTAACATCAAAAATCAGGATACCGTAACGAAAGTAATTGACATGATTCCTGATATTGTAGATAAATTCACTGCACCAAAGGAAGATATGATTCCTGATGACGATGCTGTAGATATTGCATTTCCGGAAGACAAATAAGTGACAGACATAAAGCACGTATTTTAGAAACCTGCATATACTATACTAAAAGTATAAACAGGATAGTATATGAAAAAAATAATAGGTTTAATTGCTTTATGTGTTGCAGCCGGAATGTTGTTTATGCTTTTTATGTCAAACCGATTTATCGGTCTTGTTTTTATTATATTGTTGTTTTTGATAGGGTATAACTTTTTCTACTGTGATTAGTATGGTGAACTTTTATGGAGAATTTTGAAGAAACTCTGGTACATGGTTCAGAAGAAGAACTGAACAAATTGAAATCGTGGCTTTTTCAGGAAAATATTCGAATTATCACTGCGAACAAAGAACTGGAACAGATGCAGGAACAATTTTTAAAGGAAAAAGTACAGTTTCAAAACGAAATGAAAGCCTTGAACCGTAAAATAACCAGTGAACGACAACGTTTAAAGGAAGATAATTCTTTTTTTGCAAAAAAAATGGAGATTTTACAAAATGGCTTTGCACAGCTTGATTTGGATCGCAGAAGATTGGACAAGGAGTGGGCAAAGCTGGATGCTAAAAGAGAGATGATGAATCAGTCTTCCTATGGAAGAGTAGATGTTTCACTCTTTTTTAAGGGAGTAAAATCACCACTTTCTTTAAAGAAACGTTATAAGGATCTGATTAAAATATTTCATCCGGACAATGTATCCGGAGATAATGAGATTATTCAAATGATAAACAAAGAGTATGAAGGTTTGAAAGCTGAGTTTGAAACCGGAAAACACGCTTAATTTTCAGATTAGAAGAGTAACAAAAAAGACCAATCAATTCGATTGGTCTTTTTCATATAAAAAGCCTAAGCTCTTTCAACTTTTCCGGACTTTAAGCACTGAGTACATACATGTAATCTCTTAGCAGCACCATTCACTTTACATTTTACATTTCGAACATTGGAATTCCAAATTCTATTAGATCTTCTATGAGAATGGCTTACGTTATTTCCGAAATGAGCGCCTTTACCACAAATATCACATTTAGCCATCTTTGCACCTCCTAACGATACAATCGATTCTTTTTTCTGCTTACGCAACATTTGTATAATAGCAGAAATAGGAAAAGATTGCAAGCATAAATTACAGGAATCTCGTTAAATTTTATATAAAACAGGTTTAAATATATATTTTTGTTTCATTTTTTGTTGTATCGGGTTATAATAGCAATATATGTCTAAAACAAAAGGAGGTTATTCTATGAGAGCTTCTTCAATGGATACACATATGGGAAATATTTCGATTGATCATGAAGTAATTGCACAATATGCCGGCACTGTGGCAATGGAGTGTTTTGGAATCGTTGGTATGGCAGGCATGAGTGTGAAAGATGGTCTGGTGAAATTATTGAAAAAAGATAGTATGACACGAGGCATTCAGGTTACACTGAATAATAACAAACTAACATTGGATTTTCATGTTATTGTTTCTTATGGTGTAAGTATTCTTGCTGTGTCAGACAATTTAGTAGACAGTGTAAAATACAAGGTGGAAGAGTTTACCGGAATAGAAATTGAGAAAATTAACATCTTTGTTGAAGGTGTTAAAGTGATTGACTAAGGGAGGACTATGAGGTGGCTTCAAATATAATCGATGCTAAGATGTTGGCTAAAATGTTCTTAGCAGGAGCAAAAAATCTTGAATGTAAGAAAGAATGGATAAATGAATTAAATGTATTCCCAGTACCGGATGGCGATACAGGAACTAACATGACATTGACTATTATGTCTGCTGCAAAAGAAGTAGCAGCGTTAAATAATATGGGCGATATTGATATGCCTGCTTTGTGCAAGGCTATTTCTTCCGGTTCCCTTCGCGGAGCAAGAGGAAATTCCGGTGTTATCCTATCCCAGCTTTTCAGAGGTTTTACCAAAGTAGTGAAAGAACATACAGAACTTACCGTGCCGGTTCTGGCAGAGGCTTTTGAAAAAGCAGTAGAAACTGCATATAAAGCAGTTATGAAGCCGAAGGAAGGAACAATTCTTACTGTAGCCAAAGGCGCAGCGGAGAAGGCAAAAGAATTAGCTGATGCAGGGTGTGAAGATTTATCCGAATTTATGAATCAGATTATTCTACATGCAGATGATGTATTAAGCAAAACTCCGGATATGCTTCCTGTTTTGAAACAGGCAGGTGTTGTTGACTCTGGCGGTCAGGGTTTGATGCAGGTATTAAAAGGTGCTTATGATGCTTATCTTGGAAAGGAAATCGATTTTTCTTTATCAGAAGAAGCGGCTGCACATGCACAGAAGAATGTATCCGGCAATTTTGATGCACAGGCAAATGCTGACATTAAATTTGGTTACTGTACTGAATTTATTATTATGTTGAATAAGGTCTTCAATATAAAAATGGAAATGGATTTCAAGGAATATCTGGAATCTATCGGTGATTCCATTGTTGTGGTAGCAGATGATGACGTGGTAAAAGTTCACGTACATACCAATGACCCTGGACTTGCTATTCAGAAGGCGTTGAAGTACGGTGCACTTTCCAACATGAAGATTGATAATATGCGCCTGGAACATCAGGAGAAGCTTTTCAAGATGTCCCAGAATCAGGAAGCAGAAGAAATTGCTGCTGTACCGGCTGAAGAACCCAAGAAAGAGGTCGGTTTTATTGCGGTTTCCGTCGGAGAAGGAATTAATGAAATTTTCAAAGGTCTTGGCGTTGACTATTTAATTGAAGGTGGCCAGACCATGAATCCAAGTACCGAAGATATGTTAAATGCCATTGAAAAGGTAAATGCAGAAAATATCTTTATTTTGCCAAATAATAAAAACATTATTCTGGCAGCAAACCAGGCACAGACTCTGGTAGAAGATAAAAATATCATTGTTATTCCTACGAAAACAGTTCCACAAGGTATTACTGCAATTATCAATTATGTACCGGATTTAGCAATCGAAGAAAATACGGAAACCATGATGGCAGAAATTAATAACGTAAGTACAGGTCAGGTTACTTATGCGGTAAGAGATACCATGATTGATGATAAGGAAATCAAGCAGGGTGACTTCATGGGAATCGGTGATAAAGGAATTCTCTCTGTTGGCAATGCCATGATGGATGTAACGGTTGGTATGATTGATGAAATGGTGAATGACGATACTGAATTAATCAGTATTTACTATGGTTCCGATATTACTGAAAAAGATGCGGAAGAACTTCGCGCAGAAGTGGAGAAAAAATATGCCAGCTGTGATGTTGAATTGCAGTATGGTGGTCAGCCGATATATTATTATATTGTATCAGCAGAATAATGATGAAAAATCCCTGGTAACGTACGGTTATCGGGGAATTTTTATCTTTTGTTACAGGAAATCTTCTTAATAGAAATTTTATGAATCATATTTTCGATATTTGAATGAATGTAAGGGATGAAAGCGATATGTATATTACAGCATTAAAAGGAATTGGTGAAAAAACAGCCAAGCTTTTTGGAAAACTGGATATTATCAATGCACAGGATCTGCTTCATTACTATCCGAGAGATTATGAACAGTTTGCACCTTATGTTCCGGTGTCAGAAGCGGCAGTGGGCGAGCGTGTTGCCATACGTGGTATTATAACTGGAAATATGTCAGTCAAACATATCCGTAATCTGAGTATTATGAATTTTACGATACAGGATGCGACTGGAAGCGTTCAGATGACCTATTTTAATATGCCGTATCTGAAGAATTCTCTCAAAAAGGGAACATATTATATTTTTCGTGGTTTATTGCAGCAAAAAGGCAACAAGCTGATTATGGAGCAGGCGCAGATTTACAAACCCGATGAATATGAAAAAATGACGGATTGTATGCTACCAAAGTATATGTTGACAAAAGGACTCAGTAACAATGCGGTTACAAAAGCTGTAAAACAGGCTTTTGCAGTATGCCCGGAGAAAGAAGAATTTCTGCCGGAATCATTATTGAAAGGCTATGATTTTATCCCGCGAAAAGATGCTATGTATCAGATGCATTTTCCAGATAATAAGGAAAAACTGGTGCAGGCTAGAAGTAGACTTGTATTTGACGAATTCTTTCTCTTTATACTGATGCTTCGAAGAATGAAGGAAGAAAATCATTTTTTACCCAATGAATATAAAATGATTGAAGTGGCTGATACTTCCCGTTTAATCGAAGCACTTCCTTATAATCTGACAAAAGCCCAGTTAAAAGTCTGGTCAGAAATTCAAAATGATTTATGCGGTGATGCTGTTATGAACCGTCTGGTACAGGGAGATGTCGGTTCCGGTAAAACAATTCTGGCATTTCTTGCTTTGATTATGTGTACAGCAAACGGTTATCAAGGTGCTTTGATGGCACCGACAGAAGTATTGGCAAAACAGCATTTTGAAGCACTTTTAGAATTAAAGAAACAATATAAGCTTCGTATCAATCCGGTATTGTTAACCGGTTCAACTTCTGCCAAAGACCGTAAAATAATTTACGCACAAATTGAAAACGGCGAAGCTGATATTGTTATTGGTACACATGCTTTGATACAGGAAAAGGTTCTATATCACAATCTGGCACTGGTTATTACTGATGAACAGCACCGTTTCGGAGTGCGCCAGCGAGAAACTTTAGCCGGAAAAGGAAAAAGTGTACATGTTCTTGTTATGAGTGCCACGCCGATTCCCAGAACGCTTGCGATTATTTTATATGGTGATTTGCATATTTCAGTATTGGATGAACTTCCGGCGAACCGTCTGCCTATAAAAAATTGTGTGGTAAATACTTCTTATCGCGAAACAGCATATCGGTTTATTACAAAAGAAATTGAAGCAGGAAGACAGGTATATATCATTTGTCCGATGGTAGAAGCCGGAGAAATGGAATACTTGGAAGATGTTATATCTTATACAGCAAAATTAAAGTCGATTTTACCAGCGTCTGTACAAGTTTCTGCCTTGCATGGGAAAATGAAACCAACTGAAAAAAATCGTATTATGGAGGAGTTTAGTGCGCATCATATAGATGTACTGGTTTCTACTACGGTAATCGAAGTTGGAATCAATGTTCCGAATGCAACTGTTATGATGGTGGAAAATGCAGAACGATTTGGACTGGCGCAGCTGCATCAGCTTCGCGGTCGTGTAGGACGTGGTGAACATCAGTCTTATTGTATTTTTATCAGCAAATCAGAAAGCAAAGCAACAATGGCACGCTTAAAGATTTTAAACGAATCCAATGATGGTTTCTATATTTCCAGTCAGGATTTAAAGCTTCGTGGCCCCGGCGATTTGTTTGGAATCAGACAGAGTGGTGATTTGAAGTTTGAATTAGGGGATATTTTCCAGGATGCATCTGTATTACAACAAGCGAGCGATGAAGTGGATAAACTACTTGCCGATGACCCGGACCTAAGCAAATCTGAGCATGTTGCACTACGAAATGTTCTGGAAAGTTCGGATGTAAATACTGTTGACTTTAGAACTATCTAAACGTAAACTATACAATGTGAAAGTTATGGGAGGGATAGCTATGTCTAAAATTGCAATTGTAACAGATAGTAATAGCGGCATTACACAGGCAGAAGCAAAACAGCTTGGTCTTTCTGTTATACCAATGCCTTTTATGATTGATGATGAAACCTATTATGAAGATATTACTTTAACGCAGGCTGAATTTTATGAAAAATTAGCTGGCGGTGCCAACGTGATTACCAGTCAGCCGACCCCGGAAAGCGTTCTGAAATTGTGGGACGAGCTGTTAGAAGAATATGATGAAATTGTTCATATTCCTATGTCTAGCGGACTCAGTGGTTCCTGTCAGAGTGCTATTGTGCTTGCCGGAGATTATGATGGTAAAATACATGTGGTTAATAACCAGCGTATTTCGGTTACCCAAAGACAATCTGTACTAGATGCTCTTGCTTTGGCTGAACAGGGAAAAAATGCTGCAGAAATCAAAGATTTTCTGGAAAAAGATAAATTCAATTCCAGTATTTATATTATGTTAGATACGTTGTATTACTTGAAAAAAGGAGGACGAATTACACCGGCGGCAGCTGCGCTTGGAACGATTCTTAAACTAAAACCTGTTTTACAGATTCAAGGTGAAAAATTAGATGCTTTTGCCAAAGCGCGTACCACCTCACAAGGAAAATCGATTATGTTAAATGCGCTCCGTAACGATATGGAGAATCGTTTCGGTGGTGCTACCAAAGAAAATATCTGGTTGCAGATTGCATATACCTATGATACAGAAGCTGCTAACCAGTTTAAAGCCGAAGTAGAAGCGGCTTTTCCGGGGTTTGATATTCGAATGGACCCACTTTCTTTAAGTGTGTCCTGTCATATCGGACCGGGTGCACTGGCGGTTGCCTGCTGCAAAAAGAGCATAAAAATGTAAGGAAACAGAACGATGAGCGAGATAAAGAAATATCAGTCTGCAAATGATATGCAGGAACTGGAACTTCAGAAAAAATATATGGAAAAGGCAGTTTCATATGTAAAGAAACTGGAAGAAGAACTTGGACACAAACCACTTTGTTGTGTGACTACTTTTGGTTGTCAGATGAATGCCAGAGATTCCGAGAAACTTGCCGGGATTTTATTACAGATTGGCTATGAAATGACTGAAGATGAGGAAGCAGCTGATTTTGTCATTTATAATACCTGTACCGTCAGGGATAACGCAAATCAGAGAGTCTATGGACGACTTGGCTTTTTAAATAGTATGAAGAAGAAAAAGCCTCATCTGAAAATCGCGTTATGTGGTTGTATGATGCAGGAACAGTCTGTTATTGACAAAATTAAGAAAAGCTATCGTTTCGTAGATTTGATTTTTGGTACACACAATATTTTCAAATTTGCACAACTTCTTGTTACGATGTTTGAACAGGAAAATGCCTCAAAGCACAAAGAAATTATTATTGATATCTGGCAGGAAACCGACCAGATTGTAGAAGAACTTCCGGTAGAACGAAAATATCCGTATAAATCCGGTATCAATATTATGTTCGGTTGCAATAATTTCTGCAGCTATTGCATTGTTCCTTATGTCAGAGGACGGGAACGAAGCAGAGAGCCGAAGGAAATCATTCAGGAAATTGAACGTCTTGTTGCGGATGGTGTTGTAGAAGTTATGTTGCTTGGTCAGAATGTAAATTCTTATGGCAAAAATCTTGACAACCCTATCAGTTTTGCTCAACTGTTGCAGGAAGTTGAAAAGATTGAAGGTCTGAAACGTATTCGATTTATGACTTCTCATCCGAAGGATTTGTCTGACGAATTGATTCAGGTTATGAAAGATTCCAAAAAAATTTGCCGTCATCTGCATTTGCCAGTGCAGGCAGGTTCTAATCGTATTTTGCAGGCAATGAACCGCCGCTATACCAAGGAACAGTATCTGGCGCTTGTTGATAAGATTAAAACAGCTATGCCGGATATTGCTATCACAACAGACCTTATCGTTGGTTTTCCGGGAGAAACACTGGAAGATGTGGAAGAAACAATTGATGTTGTAAAAAAAGTTGGTTATGACAACGCTTTTACTTTTATCTATTCCAAACGTACTGGAACTCCGGCTGCTGCAATGGAAAATCAGGTGCCGGAAGAAGTAGTAAAAGAAGGGTTTGATAAACTGCTGAAGGTGGTTCAGGATACCGCGAAAGAAAGAGCACTTTTATTACAAGGTAAAGTAATGGAAGCGCTGATTGAAGAGCAAAATGAGCAGGACGAAACTCTGGTAACAGGTCGTCTCTCCAATAATATGTTAGTACATTTCCCGGGTGATGTTTCTGATATAGGTAAACTTGTCATGGTATCACTTGATGAATGTCACGGATTCTATTACACAGGACATGTAGTAGAAGAAATTTCTTAAGATTAAGATGCGACAGATAAAAGGTAAAAATTATAGAAAGACGGTTTAAAACATGGCTGAATTAACTCCCATGATGCAACAATATGTTGAAACAAAAAAAGAATATCCGGATTGTATCTTGTTTTATCGACTCGGCGATTTCTATGAGATGTTTTTTGAAGATGCGATTACGGCATCCAGAGAATTGGAAATTACGCTGACCGGTAAAAGCTGCGGGCAGGAAGAACGCGCACCGATGTGTGGAGTGCCTTACCATGCAGTAGATGGATATTTGAATAAGTTGATAGCGAAAGGCTATAAGGTAGCTATCTGTGAACAGGTAGAGGACCCAAAGGAAGCTAAAGGTATTGTAAAAAGAGAAGTCATCCGTATTGTTACACCTGGTACAAATATGAACATTCAGGCAATGGATGATTCCAAGAACAATTATATTATATGTGTGTCCTATTTTCCGGGAAAAATCGGAATTTCTGTTGCCGATGTAACAACCGGTGATTATTATTTGACCGAAGTAGATGACATTCGTAAATTACAGGATGAAATCAATAAATATGCGCCTTCTGAAATTATCTGCAATGAGGCGTTTTTTGTCAGTGGTTTTGACATAGAAGAAATGAAAAACCGACTTGGTGTAACGGTATATTCCCTTGCACCGCATTATTTTGATGAAGATACCTGTCGGAAATGTCTTTTGAAGCATTTTCATGTAAATACTTTAATCGGGCTTGGAATTGAAGATTTTCCTAGCGGTCTGGTTGCTTCCGGCGCATTATTACAGTATTTATATGAAACACAGAAAACATCATTAGAACATTTTACTCATCTTTATCCTTATCTGACAAGCAAATACATGTTGCTTGACAGTGCAACCAGACGAAATCTGGAATTAATAGAGACCTTGCGTGAGAAGCAGAAAAAGGGTTCTTTGCTAGGGGTTCTTGACCGCACCAAAACTGCAATGGGCGGCAGATTGCTTCGCAAATACATAGAACAGCCTTTGATTGATAAAGAAGAAATCGAGCAACGTCTTGATGTTGTGGAAGAATTATGTAAAAATGCCATGCTAAGAGATGAACTTAGGGAATATCTAAATCCTATTTACGATTTAGAACGTCTTCTTGGCAAAGTCAGCTATCGAACGGCCAATCCCAGAGATTTGATTGCTTTTCGTGCTTCCTTAGAAATGCTTCCTTCCATTAAGACGATTTTGAAGGATGCTAATTCCGGTTTGTTGCAGCAGATTCAGGATGAATTGGATGATTTGGCAGATATTTTCCAATTAATTGATGATGCAATTATCGAAGAACCGCCGATAGCCATCAAAGAGGGTGGTATTATCAAACAAGGTTTCAACGAAACGATAGACGAACTTCGCAATGCCAAAACAGAGGGCAAAAACTGGCTTGCGGCATTGGAAAACGAAGATCGTGAAAGAACCGGCATCAAAAATCTTCGTATCAAATATAACAAGGTCTTCGGTTATTATTTTGAAGTAACCAATTCTTATAAAGATTTAGTACCGGAAGATTACATTCGAAAACAGACACTTGCTAACGCGGAACGCTATACAACGCCTCGTTTAAAAGAGCTGGAAGATACGATTTTGAATGCCGAAGATAAGCTCTATTCTTTGGAATATGATCTTTTCTGTCAGGTGCGTGATACGATTGCGGCACAGATTGAGAGAATTCAACAGACTGCCAAAGCGATTGCAAAACTGGATGTTTTTGCATCTCTTTCCTATGTGGCAGAACGAAATCACTATATTAGACCGACTTTGAATGAAAAAGGTGTTATTGATATCAAAGAAGGCAGACATCCGGTGGTAGAACAAATGATTCACAATGATATGTTTATTGCTAATGATACTTATTTAGATAATCAGAAACATTGTATCGCTGTTATAACCGGTCCGAACATGGCTGGTAAATCGACTTATATGCGACAGACAGCTTTAATTGTTTTGTTAGCACAAATCGGTTGTTTTGTTCCGGCCAAGAAAGCCAATATTGGTATCGTAGACCGTATTTTTACCAGAGTCGGTGCTTCTGATGATTTGGCAAGCGGACAGTCTACTTTTATGGTAGAAATGAACGAAGTTGCTAACATTTTGCGAAATGCCACATCCAACAGTCTTTTGGTATTAGACGAAATTGGTCGTGGTACATCAACCTTTGATGGACTCAGCATTGCATGGGCAGTTATTGAGCATATCAGTAACCGTAAAATACTGGGTGCAAAAACTCTTTTTGCAACTCATTATCATGAGCTTACTGAATTGGAAGGTAAAATGGACAATGTAAACAATTATTGTATTGCCGTCAAAGAAAAAGGTGATGACATTGTTTTCCTTCGTAAAATTATCAATGGCGGTGCGGATAAGAGTTATGGTATTCAGGTTGCCAAACTTGCCGGTGTGCCGGATATGGTAATTGACCGTGCCAAAGAAATTGTAAATCAACTTTCCGACAATGATATTACTGAAAAAGTCCAAAGTATTGCCGTAAACACAAAAGGCGAAGGTAAAGCTCAAAAAGTGGAGCGTTATGATGAAGTAGATATGGCGCAGATGTCTTTATTTGACACCGTAAAGGACGAAGACGTTATTAACGAATTAAAAGAAATTAATATCAGTAATCTGACACCGTTGGATGCGCTAAATACTTTATACAGATTACAGAGTAAACTGGTAAACAGATGGTAGCATGGCTAATAGCAAGGTTTTAACGATACATTGCAATAGAAAGGATGTCCTATGGCTAAAATAAATGTATTAGATAATCAGACAATTGATAAAATCGCCGCTGGAGAAGTCGTAGAGCGTCCTGCCAGTGTTATCAAAGAATTGGTTGAAAACGCAATTGATTCCGGTGCCAATGCAATTACAGTGGAAATTAAAGAAGGAGGTATTTCTTTTATCCGAGTGACTGATAACGGAAGTGGAATTGAAAAATCGGAGATAAGAAATGCTTTCTTGCGTCATGCCACGAGTAAAATTATGTCAGCAAACGACTTGACTGAGTTAGTCAGTCTTGGTTTCCGAGGTGAGGCGTTAGCAAGCATAGCAGCGGTTTCTATGGTAGAAGCAATTTCGAAAGTGCCGGAAGATTTAACCGGCATTCGTTATGTTATCGAAGGCGGTGTTGAAAAAGAAATGGAAGAAATCGGTGCGCCGGAAGGCACAACGATTCTGGTTCGTAATCTTTTCTATAATACTTTGCCACGAAAAAAATTCCTGAAATCTCCGCAGACAGAAGGCTCTTATGTGGCAGATTTGATGGAGCATCTGGCAATGTCCCATCCACAGATTTCTTTTCATTTCATCATGAATAATAACAGCAAATTTCATACATCCGGAAACGATGATCTGAAAGAAATCATTTACCGCATTTACGGCAAAGATATAGTAAAAGAGATTGAAGAAATTCACGTTGAAAAAGACGGTATTACTGTTGACGGTTATCTTGGCAAGCCGATTATTAACCGTTCCAATCGTAATTATGAAATTTTCTATATCAACGGCAGATTTATTAAAAGCAGCCTGATTAGCAAGGCCGTAGAAGATGGCTATAAAGAATACTTGATGCAGCATAAATTTCCGTTTTGTATTCTGCATTTTTCCATTGACACAAAACGAATTGATGTCAATGTTCATCCAACTAAAATGGAAGTGCGCATTGCCAATGGACAGGAATTTTATGAATTGGTACAGGATATTATTTATAATGCGCTGCACAAACAGGAAATGATACCGGAAGTGGAACTTTCAGCAGAACAAACGAAAGGGCAGAAGCCAACTCAAAAGCCTCAGCTTGCACCGGAACCATTTGAGAAGAAGCGTATGGAACTGGAATCGCAACTGGTAAACGAGCCGGTTTCTTATGAAGTAAAAACAGAGCCGGTTGTACAACCTGTTATACGACCCATTATGCAACCTACACAGTCAGAACCGGTTGAAGCACCGGTTACTGAGTCTGTTCCGAAACCGGAGCAGTTAAATCTGTTTGATGATAAACTGCTTTCTGCTAAGGCAAGAGAGCAATACGAAATAATCGGACAGCTGTTTGATACTTACTGGCTGATTTCTTATCAGGACAAACTGATGATTGTCGACCAGCACGCGGCACATGAGAAAGTAAAATACGAGCGTTTTATCAAGCAGTTTAGAGAGCATAATATTGTGTCGCAGAATCTGAATCCTCCTGTTGTGATAACGTTAAACGGACGAGAGAAAGAGTGTCTGATGCAGTATCAGGATTATTTTGCTTCCTTAGGCTTTGGAATTGAAGAATTCGGTGGAAATGATTACGCTATTTCCAGTGTGCCGATGGACTTATATGGTTATAAAGATGCTGAATTATTTTATGAACTTCTGGATGAATTGGCAGATGAAACAATAAGCAGCAGAACACCAGACAGCATTCATACTAAAATTGCAACAATGGCTTGTAAAGCTGCTGTAAAAGGTAATATGCGCCTTTCCAGGCCGGAAGTCGAAGCTTTAATTGATGAACTTCTTTCGTTGGAAAACCCTTATAACTGTCCACACGGAAGACCAACCATTATCTCCATGAGTAAATACGAACTGGAGAAAAAATTTAAAAGAATTGTAACGTAGAGGTGTCCGCCAGATGAGTGAAACAAAAACACTTCAAAACAGCATAGAACGTAGTGCCAAACGTCCTTTAGTCATTTTGACAGGGCCGACTGCAGTTGGCAAAACGGCGTTATCCATTTCCCTTGCAAAAGCTATTAACGGAGAAATTATTTCTGCGGATTCCATGCAGGTTTATAAGTATATGGACATTGGTTCTGCCAAAATCATGCCGGAAGAAATGGACGGAGTACCTCATTATTTGGTGGATATTCTGGAACCGACCGATGAGTTTCATGTTGTAAAATTCCAGACACTTGCCAAAGAAGCAATGGAAAAAATATATGCAAAAGGCAAAATCCCGATTCTGGTAGGCGGCACAGGATTTTATATCCAGTCTGTTTTGTATGATATTGATTTTGCGCAGAGTGAAGAAGATGAAACGTTTCGTAACGAATTAGAGCAGTTTGCCAAGGAAAACGGAAACGAAGCATTGTTTGAACGATTGCGGGCAGTTGACCCAAAATCCTGTGAAATCATTCATGCCAATAACGTAAAGCGTGTCATCCGTGCAATTGAATTTTATGAAAAGACCGGAAAAAGAATTTCCGAACACAATGACGAACAACGTGAAAATGAATCACCTTATAACTTTGTTTATTTTGTTTTAAATGATGACCGGACAAAAATCTATGAAAGAATTGATAAAAGAGTCGATAAAATGCTTGCGGATGGTCTTGTAGAAGAAGTACAACATTTAAAGAATATGGGCTGTACGAGGAATCTTGTTTCCATGCAAGGGCTTGGCTATAAAGAAATTCTGGAATATTTAGATGGTGAATGTACATTAGAGGATGCTATATACCGCATCAAACGAGATACCAGACATTTTGCCAAGAGGCAACTGACATGGTTTCGCCGTGAAAGAGACGTGACATGGGTATCCCGCGAAGATTTTGATAAA
The DNA here is from genome assembly GCA_017623295.1 of Lachnospiraceae bacterium. GTDB lineage: Bacteria > Bacillota > Clostridia > Lachnospirales > Lachnospiraceae > UBA3282. The sequence goes on from JAGAPK010000047.1 coordinate 28,975, forward strand.
ATGCTTCAAATATTACAAACAAAGGAGATTATTCCACATGCATAACTTAGAAGAACAATACAGTCAGTTTGGTATATCCAAAGAAGTGTTAGATTTTAGCAAGGAAATTCTTGCCTCTTTGGAAGAACGTTTTCGTCAGATTGATGAAACAGCAGAAATCAACCAGTTAAAAGTCATTGGCGCTATGCAGAAATGCAAGGTCAGTGAAGCTTGTCTGTCTGGAACTACCGGCTATGGCTATAACGATTTAGGAAGAGATACCTTGGAACAGGTTTATGCGACTTTATTCCATACTGAAGATGCTTTGGTTCGCCCACAGATTACCTGTGGAACGCACGCACTTGCACTTGCGCTTATGAGCAATCTGCGCCCGGGAGATGAGTTGTTATCTCCGGTAGGCAAACCATATGATACCTTAGAAGAAGTTATTGGTATCCGCCCGTCCAAAGGTTCTTTGAGGGAATATGGAATTTCTTATAAGCAGGTAGATTTACTGGAAGACGGAAGTTTTGATTATGAGAACATTCGCAAAGCAATCAATGAGAAAACAAAATTAGTAACCATTCAGCGTTCCAAAGGCTATCAGACAAGACCTACGTTATCGGTTACAAAGATTGGCGAACTGATTTCTTTTATCAAAAATATCAAACCGGATATTATTTGTATGGTAGATAATTGTTACGGTGAATTTGTTGAAACCATCGAACCGACGGATGTAGGTGCTGATATGGTGGTAGGTTCCCTTATTAAAAATCCGGGTGGCGGTCTGGCTCCGATTGGCGGTTATATTGCCGGAAAAAAAGAATGCGTGGAAAATGCAGCCTATCGTCTTACTTCTCCGGGACTTGGCAAAGAAGTCGGTGCTTCTTTAGGGGTTATGTCTTCTTTCTATCAAGGCTTGTTTTTAGCACCAACTGTTACAGCAAGTGCTTTGAAAGGTGCTATTTTTGCAGCAAATATTTTTGAAAAAATTGGTTTTCATGTTATTCCAAACAGTACGGAAAGTCGTCACGATATTATTCAGGCAGTTACCTTTGGTAAACCGGAAGGCGTTATTGCGTTTTGTCAGGGAATTCAGGCTGCGGCTTCTGTAGACAGCTTCGTCACACCGGAGCCCTGGGATATGCCGGGATATGATTCACAGGTTATTATGGCAGCCGGAGCCTTTGTTTCCGGTTCTTCCATTGAACTGAGCGCAGATGGACCAATCAAACCGCCTTATGCAGTTTATTTCCAGGGTGGTCTTACATGGCCACATGCAAAACTGGGTATTCTGAAGGCTTTACAGAATTTAGTGGATCAGAAAGTAGTTTCTTCTGACTTCAAGCGATTATAAGAGAAAAAGCAAAAGAAATGCCAAGAAAAAAATAGGTAAATTTTGTATACATAAAATGTGGTTTGTGATAAAATAGATTGGATATTTGCTAGGAGGTACTTATGAAAAAGAATAACTGGGCTTGTTTTTTATTGATACTGGCAGGAATTGTTATTGGTGGATTCATCGGTAATTTATTGCCTATTGAATGGCTTAATTATGGACAATCCTTCGGGTTATCATCCCCGATTGTTTTAGATCTTGGTATTTTATGCATTACCTTTGGTCTTTCTATAAAAATCACCATAGCAAGTATTATTGGTATTGTTATTGGAATTGTAATATACCGTTGTATCTAATTCCCATGCACCGGAGAGAAGTGCTGTCGGGAAAGAGGTTGAATGAAATTAGTTAAGTATGAGAACAATGATAATGGCATGATACAGAATCTTCCATATGAGAAATTTATTTCCCTGGGAGCACAATCGCTTACGGATTCAGAACTTCTTGCCATTGTGATTCGTACCGGAACCAAAGAAATGAGTGCCAAAGAACTTGGCGAAGAAGTGTTGCGTGTTGCCGATAAGTATGGAAACGGTCTGCTTGGTTTGTATCACATACCTTTATCCGAACTGATGCAGATAAAAGGTATAGGAAAAGTTAAGGCAGTCAAGCTTAAGGTCATTGCAGAATTGTGTGTCCGTATGTCGCAGTCTAAAGCAAAAGAGCAGTTAGCTTTTACAAAACCCTATTCCGTTGCAGATTACTATATGGAACGCTTCCGACACGAAAAAGTAGAACATATCCTGCTTTTATTATTGGATTCCGGTCTGCATTTACTGGAAGAAGAGTTGATTTCAACCGGAACAGTAAATGCTTCTTTACTGTCACCAAGAGAGGTTTATATCTGTGCTTTTCGGGCACAGGCAACACATATTATGTTGCTGCATAATCATCCCGGTGGCAATCCGGTTCCGAGTAATAATGATATTGAAATTACAAATCGAATCTCTGAAATCGGAAAAACAATTGATATTCCATTACTGGATCATATTATTATTGGCGATAACAGCTATTTCAGCTTTAAAGAAAGTAAATTAATTCATTGAGATGAAAGGAGTAACTTACCTTGGCAAATAATGCATTTGGAATTGATTTAGGAACAAGTAATATCAAAATATACAATCGTGCAGATGACAGTGTCTTTTTAGAGAAAAACATGATTGCGATTGAAAACAAAAAAACACTTTTTGCATATGGAAATTCTGCTTTTGAAATGTATGAAAAAGCACCTGGAAACATTCATATTTCCTATCCTCTTAGCAATGGTGTAATTGCAGACATACAGAATATGGAAACACTCATAAAATATTTTATGTCAGACTTAATGAAAAATAATATCAAGCCGGCTGACTATTATATTGCAGTTCCCTGGGATGTAACAGAAGTTGAAAAACGTGCGTTCAAAGATCTGGTAAAAGAATCCAATGTAAAAGCCCGTAAAGTTATGGTTGTTGATAAAGCGGTAGCCGATGGTCTGGGACTTGGCATTGATGTCAAAAATTCACAGGGCGTTTTAGTTGTTAATGTTGGTTTTGACACAACAGAAATTTCTATTTTGTCTTTGGGTGGTATTGTATTAAGCAAGTTGATAAAAGTCGGTGGCAGAAAATTCGATGAGGCAATTAAAGCAGCTGTTCGTCGTGAATACAGCCTTATTATCGGTGGCAAAACAGCTGAAAATGTAAAAATTGCTCTTTCTGAGTTAGAAGCACAGAATTGTGGTGCTATTGTATATGGCCGTGACATAGTCACAGGACTTCCGGTAGAAAGAGAAATTCCAACCAGCTTAGTTGACGAAAGCATGACAGAACATTTTAATACTATTATAGATAATATTAAAGTTATTCTGGAACGTACACCACCGGAATTAGCAGCAGATATTTACAGACATGGTCTGTATCTGACAGGCGGCGCATCACAGGTAAATAAGCTGGCACAACTGATGAGCAAAGGAACCGGTCTGAAGGTTAATGTTTCAGAACATCCGTCAGAGAGCGTTGCTTTGGGACTTGCAAAAATCATTAATGATGATAATTATAAATCAGTAGCTTATGCAATAGAAGGAATGAGTAAATGAGTCCAGTCGTAAAAAGAAAAGGAGAGAAATTTACCCTGCCGAGTAAATATCTCCTTTTTATTTTAACAATTCTATGTACCGGAATGGTACTACTTACATTCAATACCAATATTTTCAGTGGTCCTCTCAGCATGATTGCCGGTTATACGGTTGTGCCTTTTGAAGAAGGTATTAGTGCGGTCGGCAGCTTTTTGAGCAATCGTTCCGAAGAATTGGGACAGATTAAAGAATTAATTGCCGAAAACGAAGCGTTAAAGGAACAGGTTGATGAGTTAACCATCGAGAATACTCGTTTGCAGCAAGACCGTTATGAGCTCACGAATTTACGTGAACTTTATAAATTGGATTCCCAATACGATGAATATGAAAAAATCGGAGCGAGAATTATTGCAAGAGATTCCGGAAACTGGTTTTATTCTTTTGTTATCAACAAAGGTTCCAATGATGGTCTGGAAGTGGATATGAATGTTATGGCAGGCAGTGGTCTGGTTGGTCGAATCGTAGATGTTGGACCAAACTGGGCAAAAGTAAAATCCATTATTGCCGATGATTCCAATGTCAGTGCGATGGTACTTTCGAGCTCTGATAATATGATTGTTTCCGGTGATTTGAAATTATACGCTTCCGGAGTTATTTCTTTTGAGCAGCTGGTGGACAGCGATGATAAAGTTGTGGAAGGTGACAAAATTGTTACCTCCAATATTAGTGACAAATATCTTCCTGGAATTTTAATTGGTTATATCAGCACCATTAACCAGGATGCCAATAACTTGACGAAATCCGGTTATATTACACCGGCAGTTGATTTCGAGCATCTGGAAGAGGTTCTCGTCATTTTGGAGCAAAAACAGACCGTTGAGGAGTAGAAGAGAATGAAAAGAGGTATTGTAACCGCACTTTTTATTTTCATATGTTTTATATTGCAGTGCACTGTTTTCCGTGCGCTTGCTTTTGGCGGAATCGTTCCCAATCTGCTGATTGTGCTGACTGCATCTTTTGGATTTATGCGTGGTGAAAAAACCGGACTGTTGATTGGTTTTTTCAGTGGATTGTTGGTTGATATCTTTTTTAGTGAAGTAATTGGCTTTTATGCGTTGCTTTACATGTACATTGGTTATGTAAATGGCAAATTTACAACTATTTTTTACCCGGAAGATATTAAGCTTCCAATTACATTAATTCTTGGCAGTGACTTAGTTTATGGAATTACCTGCTATACTATTTTGTTTTTATTACGTGGCAGATTCGATTTCCAATACTATCTGGTTAACATTATTCTGCCGGAAATTGTATATACCATCGTTGTGACACTGTTTTTATATCCGATTATTTTATGGGTAAACAACAGACTGGAGCGATCGGAGAAAAGGAGCGAGAAGAAGTTTGTTTGAGCATCTTTGGGAACATTTGAAAGAAAATATTTTCAATATGGTAACTTCCAGACTGATTGTGCTTGTTCTGGTTCTTTTTGGCCTGGGTGGATATCTTATTTATACTATTTTTCAGTTACAGATTGTAAAGGGAGAAGAGTATGCCAATAATTTCCAGTTAAAAATAACAAAGGAACGTTCTATTTCTGCTACACGAGGGAATATTTACGATAAAAACGGTGTTCTTCTGGCATACAATGAACTGGCTTATTCGGTTACGATTGAAGATGTTTATGAGTCTGGCCGTGATAAAAATGCCAAATTAAATAATACCATTTATCAGCTGGTTCAGATGATTGAAAAAAATGGTGACAGCATTATCAATGATTTTAATATTGTACTGGATAGCAACAACAATTATCAGTATAACCTGGAAGGAACACAGTTATTACGTTTCCTTGCTGATGTTTATGGTTATCTGACTATTGATGAGTTAAAAGAAAAAGAAAAAAATGCTACCCCGGATGATGTCATAAAATATTTATGTAGTACATCACGTTACGGAATTGGCGGTTATACTGATGAAAATGACAGAGACACTTTTCAGGAGGGATTAGGTTATACCAAAGAAGAAGTGTTAAAAATACTGACAATTCGGTATGCCATGAGTGCAAATAGTTATCAGAAATATATTGCAACCACTGTTGCAAACAATGTTTCCGAAGAAACCGTTGCTGTTGTCATGGAAAATTCTGATGTACTGGAAGGCGTGTCTATTTCGGAAGGCACGATTCGAAAATACAATGATAGTGTTTATTTTGCGCAGATACTTGGTTACACCGGCAAGGTGTCTAACGAAGAATTGCAGACTTTGCAGGAGGAAAACCCAAGTTATGATTTGAACGATACCGTCGGCAAATCCGGTATTGAATCTTCTATGGAAACGGAGTTGCAGGGAACGAAGGGTTCCGAAACAGTTTATGTTGATAACCTTGGAAAAGTAATTGAAACAAGCGACAGGGTAGAAGCGATTGCCGGAAATGATATCTATCTGACAATTGATTCTGAATTGCAAAAAGCTGCTTATCACATTCTGGAATCCAAACTGGCAAGTATTTTGTTAGCGAAAATACAAAATATTAAGGAATACAATCCTCCGGAAAATTCCAGTGGGGATATTGCCATTCCGATTTATGATGTTTATTATGCATGTATCAATAACAACATTATTGATACGAGTCATTTTACTTCCGAATATGCAGGTGAAACAGAACAACTTGTCTATGAGAATTTTATTTCAAAAAAGGAACAGGTTTTTAACAGATTAAACGAAGAACTGACACAAACCTGTACACCATATAACAAATTAACCAAAGAATATCAGGTTTATGAAAGCTTCATTGCTTCCATGCTTTATGATAAAGGTATTCTGATGGAAGATGTGGTCGATAAAGAAGACGAAACCTATCTTGCATGGAGCAAAGAAGAGGTTATCAGTTTAAATGAATTTATAAATTATGCACTTGCCAAAAACTGGGTAGATGTTTCCAAATTGGAAATTGTATCGCAATATTCCGATTCTCAGGAAATCTATACACAGATCGTAGATTATATCTTCAAACAATTAGAAAACAATACTGATTTCGAGAAAAAGATTTATCGTTACATGATTAATAATGACGAATTGACCGGAAGACAAATCTGTTCTTTGTTATTGGAGCAGAATATTGTGGAACTGGAAGAAGAGGAATATCGTCGTTTTATGAACGGTTCTGAAACCGCCTATGTTTTTATGCGGAATCGTATTGAAAATTTAGATATTACTCCGGCACAGCTGGCTTTGGACCCTTATTCCGGCTCCATTGTTATTACAGATGTAAATACCGGTGATGTTCTGGCTTTGGTTTCTTATCCAAGCTATGATAATAACAAAATGGCAAATGGCGTAGATGCTGCTTATTTTGCAAGCTTACGAAATGATTTATCTTATCCGCTTTTAAATCACGCTACCCAACAGAAAACTGCACCAGGATCTACTTTTAAAATGGTTTCCGCAACTGCCGGTCTGATGGAAAATGTTATTTCTACAACGGATACTATTACTTGTGTAGGTATATTTGATAAAATTTCACCGGAAGCACGATGCTGGATATATTCCAGTCGTGGAGCACATGGTTCTTTGAATGTGTCTGGTGGTATTCAGCACTCCTGTAACTGGTTTTTTTATGAAGTTGGTTACAGACTTGGTATTGTAGGTGATTCCTATAATAGCGAAGTGGCATTAAATAAACTTGCCAAATATGCGGATATGTATGGTTTGTCAGAAACCTCCGGCGTAGAAATCGAAGAATACTCTCCGGAAATTTCAGATACAGATGCCGTTCGTTCTGCAATCGGTCAGGGTACAAATAACTATACAACTGTCGGACTTGCGCGATATGTTACTACTGTTGCAAACAGCGGAACATGCTATAATTTAACATTAATAGATAAAATAACCGATCACAACGGAACTTTAATCGAAGATAATCGTGCAGAAGTCCGTAATGAAATTGATATGGATTCTTCTTATTGGAAGGCTATCCATCTTGGTATGCGCAAAGTGGTCGAAGGAAAAGCCTATTTTTCTAATCTCGGTGTAAATGTAGCCGGTAAAACAGGTACTGCACAGGAAAACAAAAAACGTCCTAACCATGCTTTGTTTGTCAGCTATGCACCATATGAAGACCCGGAAATCAGCGTGGTAGTCCGTGTTGCTAACGGATATACTTCAGACTATGCTGCACAGATTGCCAAAGAAGTTTACAAATACTACTATGGACTGGCAGAAGAAGATGAAATTATTACCGGTACAGCAGGCACTTTGGAAGGCGGTACGGTAAATGGCGATTAAGCATATATAAATGTTCCCACAGGATAAGAGAGGATAGAGAATTGTCATGAAAAATCCAGTTATTATTAAAAGTTTTCCAAATGGTTTATCCCTTTTCTTAGATGAAGAAATTGCTTTCGATAAACTGCTCGAAGAAGTTGCGGTCAAATTCAAAGAATCCGCTCATTTCTTCAAGGATGCCAAAATGGGACTGTCTTTTGAAGGCAGAAAATTAACAGAAGAAGAGGAACGTAAAATTATCGATACCATAACTGCAAACTCTTCTCTTAATATTGTATGCGTAATTGGTAAAGATGATGAAACCAATCAGAATTATGTTCGTGCTTTGAAGCAGCTCGCTTTCCATCAGCAGGAAATGGAGAATGCCGGACAATTTTATAAAGGTGTTCTGAAAGATGGACAAATTCTGGAAACAGAAAACAGCATTATTGTTCTTGGCGATGTATATCCGGGTGCCTGCATTATTTCCAATAAAGATATTGTTATCTTAGGCGGCTTATATGGACAGGCATACGCCGGAGGCAATGGAATGGAAGGTCATTTTGTTGTTGCGCTTGAAATGTCACCAGAAAAATTAAAAATAGGTGAATTCAAATATAAAACTTCAGAGAAACAAAGCAAATGGTCTATTAAACCAAAGGTTCAACCGAAAATTGCTTATGTAAAAGACGGTCGTGTTATGATGGAAACCATTACCAAAGAATTACTGAATGATTTGCCTGTATAACAGCACATTCAGGGGACGATAACGATTCATTTTGGAGGACTAAGTATGGGTGAAGTAATTGTCGTCACATCAGGTAAAGGCGGAGTAGGGAAGACCACTACTACCGCAAACGTTGGTACAGGTCTTGCAGCTATGGGTAAAAAGGTTATCTTAATCGATACCGATATCGGGCTCCGTAATCTGGATGTTGTTATGGGACTTGAAAGCCGGATTGTCTATAATCTGGTTGACGTGGTAGAAGGGAACTGCCGTATTAAACAGGCACTTGTCCGAGATAAAAGATATCCGACTTTATTTCTTCTGCCATCTGCGCAGACAAGAGATAAGAGCGCAGTAAACCCGGCACAAATGGTAAAAATGATTAACCACTTAAGAGATCAGTTTGATTACATTATTCTGGATTGTCCCGCTGGTATTGAACAGGGATTCCAGAACGCGATTGCCGGTGCGGACAGGGCATTAGTTGTTACAACACCGGAAGTTTCTGCTATCCGCGATGCAGATCGTATTATTGGCTTATTGGAAGCCAACGAAATGCAGAAAATTGATTTAATTATTAACCGAATCCGTTACGATATGATTAAGCGAGGAGACATGATGTCTTCCGATGATGTAGTGGATATTCTTTCCATTCCACTACTTGGTTTAGTACCGGATGATGAAAATGTCGTCATTGCAACGAATCAGGGCGAACCTTTAGTAGGAAGCAATACTCTTGCCGGACAGGCATACCAGAATATTTGTTACAGAGTAAATGGAAAAGATGTTCCTTTTCTGGATTTTGAGAGAGGAATTTCTTTCTGGACAAAGATATCCGGTATTTTCCATCGGAGTTAGGAGGTAAGGGAATTGTTTAAGAATATTTTAAAAAGAAAAAGTTCCAGAGAAATTGCAAAAGACAGATTAAAAATATTACTGATTTCCGATCGGGTAAACTGTTCCCCCGAAATGATGGAAATGATTAAAAATGATATTGCAAAAGTCATTTCAAAGTACATGAAAATTGATACCAAAAGTATGGAAATCCAGATTACCAAAACCGGAAGTAAAGGAAGGAATATGAAAAATCCTACTTTATACGCAAATATCCCGATTTTGGATTTGAAACAATAAACGGTTTAAGAAATGAATACACCAGAAAGGAGAAGGACTCAAAATGATAAAACATTATCGAATCAGAGATTACGATTTTAAACTGATTCTTCTTGTAATTGCACTTACTGTTATTGGTATTCTTGCAATTGGAAGTGCAAAAGAGTCCTTGCAGACCAGACAGATTGCAGGATTTGTTTTCGGTCTCTTTCTGATGATGGTTATTTCTCTTTTTGATTATACTGTAATTTTACGATTTTACTGGGTATTGTATGCAATCAATATTATTTTACTGATACTTGTTGAACGAATGGGTGTAGATGCCGGTGGTGCACAGCGGTGGCTTAATATCTTTGGTATTCAGTTCCAGCCATCGGAAACAGCGAAAATTTTGCTAACCTTGTTTTTTGCACAATTGATTATGTTGCATCAGGATGAAATGGATTCCATTCGTTTTATTCTCTTATGTGTAGTGTTATTTATTTTTCCGTTGCTTTTAATTTATAATCAGCCGGATATGTCAACAAGTATTATGGTTATTATTTTATTTTGTGTTATAATGTTCGTAGGGGGAATAAGCTGGAAATATATTATTACGGTATTAGCCGTTGCAATTCCGACCTTTATCATAGCACTGATGCTTGTTTTGCAACCGGACCAACAGATTATTGAAACCTATCAGCAGACAAGAATTCTAGCCTGGCTACATCCGGAAGAGTATGCCAATGCAGAAGCCTATCAGCAGTTAAATTCTCAGATGGCGATTGGCTCCGGACAGTTATATGGTAAGGGATATAATACAAACGAAATCAGTTCTGTCAAAAATGGTAACTTCATTTCTGAACCACAAACCGACTTTATTTTTGCTGTCATTGGTGAAGAATTTGGATTTATTGGTGGCTGTGCTGTAATTGTATTATTGATTTTAATTGCATTTGAATGTATTATGGTAGCTAAGAAGGCAAAAGATCTTGCCGGGTCGATTATAGCGTCAGGGGTGGCGGCTTTAATCGGTTTTCAGGGGATGATAAATATTTCGGTTGCTACCGGTGTTATTCCAAATACCGGAATTCCACTTCCTTTTGTCAGTTATGGACTTACTTCCTTGGTAAGTTTGTATATTGGTATAGGATTTGTACTAAATGTACGGCTTCAATGTAAAAAATAGCATTATAAAAACATTATATAATAGAGAGGGGTCTATTATCATGAACATTGCACTGATTGCACATGATGCAAAGAAAAAATTGATGCAGAATTTCTGTATCGCATATCGGGGAATTTTAAGCATAAATGATTTGTATGCAACAGGTACAACAGGACGGTTAATTGAAGAAGTAACCAACTTATCCATTCACAAATATCTTGCAGGACATTTAGGCGGAGAGCAGCAGATTGCAGCACAGATTGAACACAATCAGATTGACCTTGTTATCTTTCTGCGTGATCCATTAAATCCAAAATCACATGAACCGGATGTCAATAATGTTATGAGACTTTGTGATATGTATAATATTCCATTGGCTACCAATTTAGCATCTGCGGAACTGTTAATCAAATCGCTCGATAGAGGAGATTTAGAGTGGCGTGAAATGTACAAATAAGAGAATAACAGCTTGCTGTCTGATTCTGTCAGTTTTCTTTTCATTGACAGGCTGTGGCACATCTGATTATGCTATGCATTATGAAAATAATCAGCAGGTCAGCAGCTTTCAATTGGTACAAACCGACAATGCACAGACTGCCGAACCTTTTGCTGCTGATTTGTGTGTTGTGGACAGTAATGTATCCAATCCGGATATTACTATTTCAGATGTAAGCGCAGCGGGACTGTTTGATTTAAATGAATTGAATACTTTATATGCTGAGAATGTGAACAAGCAGGTTCATCCGGCAAGTCTGACTAAAATTATGACAGCACTTGTTGCACTGAAATACGGTTCAACCGATCAGATATTAACAGCATCTGAGAATGTTATTATTACCGAATCAGGCGCACAGTTATGCGGATTAAAACCGGGCGACACCATGACGCTTGGTCAGGCATTACATATTTTGCTTATTTATTCTGCAAATGATGTTGCTATTTTGATTGCCGAAGGCGTTGGTGGTTCCGTAGAAGGCTTTGTAGAAATGATGAACGAAGAAGCTCAGACAATAGGAGCCACAAATTGTCATTTTGTAAACCCAAATGGTCTGACAGAAGATGAACACTATGTAACTGCTTATGATTTATATCTGATTTTTCAGGAAGCATTACAATATGACTTGTTTAATGAAATTATCCAGATGGCATCATACAGCACTACCTATACCAATAGTGATGGCGAAGAGAAATCCCTTGAAATTGAAACAACGAATCAATTTATAAAAGGGAATTATACTGCTCCGGACAACGTTACCATTATTGGCGGCAAAACAGGTACGACAAATGCTGCCGGACATTGTTTGATACTTTTGTCCAGAAACAATAGCGGTAATCCGTATATTTCTATTATCATGAATTCGAATACAACAGATGATTTGTATGAACAAATGTCAGAATTGTTAAAAGCTGTACAATAAGTTACTTTTTTAGTTGTATTTTTGTGAATTTTCACTTATAATGGTTAATAGTAAAAGCAGTATTGTATAAAATATATAAAATTATTTTACTTTAGGAGGGTTTACATATGGTTCAATTAATCGTAGGCAAAAAAGGTAAAGGCAAAACAAAACAGTTATTGGATAAAGTAAATACAGAAGTAAAAGATGTTGCCGGAACAGTTGTATATCTTGATAAAAGTACCAAGCATATGTTTGAACTGAATAACAAAATCAGATTAATCAATGTTTCCGATTATATGGTATCAAATAGTGATGAATTCCTTGGTTTTATTTGTGGTATTATTTCCCAGGATCATGACTTACAGCAGATGTATTTTGACAGCTTTTTGAGTATTGCATGTCTGGAAGGCAAAGACATCAGCAGTGTTATTGATAAATTAGAAGCTATCAGTGCCCAGTTTAAAGTTGATTTTGTATTAAGTGTATCTCTGGATGAGAACGAGTTACCAGAAACTACAAAATCCAAAGTAATTGTATCTTTATAATTGACTTACATTGTAATTTAGAATTCCATAAAAACCTCGGAATATCCGGGGTTTTTATCATGTTAATGGATAGCATTAAAGGAGATTGTATTTTGGCAGGAACACGAAACAATATAACAAAATATAGAAAGCCTATTAATCTGAATATTGGCATGGTTATTTTTGCTGTGATTTTTATTTATGTTGTGGTCTGTGTCATCATGTACCTTTCCACAGACCATGTTGTTGGTTATGAAGTAAAAGAAGGCTCACTATCTTCGAATAATATTTATAAAGGGATTGCCCTGCGTGATGAAGAAATTGTCAACAGTAGCAGTGCCGGTTATGTAAATTATTATGCCAGAGAAGGAGAACGTACCGCCGTTGGTAATCTTATTTATACGGTCGATGAAACCGGTAAATTATCCGACTATATCCAAACAAGTGAAACCGGTGAAAATTCTCTTTCCGAAGAAGATTTATATTCTTTGAAAACAGAGATATCCGCATTTGCAAATGGCTTTGACAGAACAAATTTCTCGGATATATATAATTTCAAATACAATATACAAGGTACAGTAATTAAACTTGCTAATTACAATGTTCTGGAAAATGCCAATGCCCTGAATGAAGCCTCCAATTCTGCTTTAATTGACTATTATTATGCGACGGACAGTGGTATTGTTATTTATTCAATCGATGGTTATGAAAATCTGAAACTGCAGAACATGACTGCAGAGCATTTCGACCAACAAAATTATGAAAAAACACATCTGGTAAACAACGAACTTGTAGCTATGAATGATCCGGTCTATAAATTATCAACAAATGAGGACTGGTCAATTGTGATACAGGTCGATAAAGAATTAGCAGAGCAATTAGTCGAAGAAGAATATGTAGAAGTGAAATTTTTGAAAAATCAATATACATCTTGGGGTTCTGTTGAAGCATTTACGAACGAAGCCGGAGATACATTTGTTTCGCTTTCTTTTACAAATTCTATGATAACCTTCTGTACAGAACGATTTATTGATATTGAACTAATGCTGGAAGATAAAACCGGACTTAAAATTCCCAATTCTTCCATTGTTGAAAAAGAGTTCTTCATTGTTCCAAAAGAATACGTTACCCAAGGTGGCAGCAATGGGAATACCGGTGTTCTTCTGGAAACCTATGATGATGAAGGCAATACAACAACAGAATTTGTTGAAACAACCATTTATGAAGAAACAGATACAGAATATTATCTGGATGACACAGTACTTCGAAGCGGTAGTTATCTAATTAAACCGGATTCAGCAGAAAAGTATGCCGTTAGTAAGACAGGCTCTCTTATCGGAGTATATAACATTAACAAAGGTTATGCTGATTTTAAACAGATTATTATTTTATACCAGAATGATGAGTATTCCATTGTAAAATCTAATACAAATTACGGTTTAAATGTTTATGATTATATTGTTCTGGATGCCTCTACCGTAGCGGATAATGAATTTATTTATGAATAATTTTGAAGAGGAGCATTTTGGTACATGATACAGGAAAACATCAAATTGGTAGAAGAGAAAATTGATGCAGCGTGTGCAAAAAGTGGTCGTGACAGAGAGGATGTTACTTTAATTGCTGTCAGCAAAACAAAACCGCTTCCAATGCTGCAGGAAGCTTACGCAGCCGGTTGCCGTGATTTTGGGGAAAACAAAGTACAGGAGCTGGTAGATAAATACGAACAAATGCCAAAAGATATCAGATGGCATATGATTGGTCATCTGCAGCGTAATAAAGTGAAATATATTGTCGATAAGGTTTACTTGATTCATAGTGTTGATTCCTTACGTTTAGCAGAAGAAATCAGTAAAGAAGCCGTCAAGAAAAGCGTTACCGTTTCTATTCTGATTGAAGTAAATGTTGCCGAAGAAGAAACAAAATTTGGTACAACTTGTGAAGATGTCACTCAATTAGTGGAAGGAATCGCAAAACTGCCAAATATACAGGTAAAAGGTCTTATGACAATAGCACCATATGTAGAAAATCCAGAAGAAAACAGACAATATTTTGAAAAATTACGGCAAATATATGTTGACATAATTCGAAAAAACATTGATAATATTTCTATGGATGTGCTTTCTATGGGTATGACCGGCGACTATGAAGTAGCTGTTACCGAAGGCGCAACATATGTCAGAGTCGGCACAGGTATTTTCGGAGAACGACAATATGCTACCGACAGGATGGAGGATTTATCATGAGCGTAATGGATAAGTTTTTAAATGCAATGAAGTTAAATGATGAGGAAGATGATGGTTTCTACGATGACGATTACTATGATGATGAGCCGGAACCAATAAAGAAACCTCTTCCTGTTAAAGAAGATACATTGGTTGAAGAAGATAAAACAGTAAAGAAAGTAACACCGAAGGTTACTCCGATGCGTCAGACAAAGAAGATGCCGGGTACCGGTATGGAAGTTTGTGTTATTAAACCAACGACTGTTGAAGATGCCAGAGAAATTACAGAAACATTACTGGCAAATAGAACCGTTGTATTGAATCTGGAAGGTTTGGATGTAGATATTGCTCAAAGAATTATCGATTTTACTTCTGGTTCCTGCTTTGCAATCAGTGGAAATCTACAGAAAATATCTCATTACATATTTATCATCACTCCTGCAAGTGTTGATATTTCCGGTGATTTTCAGGAAATTTTATCCGGTTCTTTTGATGTTCCGATTAATAATGGAATTTAACTGTAGAAGAAACTTCCTGTCTGACTTGTCAGGAAGTTTTTTATTGCTTTCTTTTTGCAGTATAATCAATAAAAACCAATATTTATATTATACATGATAACAATATTTAGAAAAGGAATACAAACGAATATGGCGAACAGATTAACAATTAATTACGAAAAGAAACCATGTTATGACATAGTTTATGCATCTGATTTTAGCGGACTTTTAGAAGAATTACAGGATTTGAATATCGCTGAACGAAGAGTGGCAATTATTGCCGATTCCAATACTGCTTCTTTATATGGCGAAGAAGTGAAATCCATTTTGGAAGGCAATTGCAAAAAAGTAATTCTGCATACTTTTCCTGCCGGAGAAGAAAATAAAACATTAGATACGGTAAAAGAGATTTACAAAAAATTAATTGACGAGAAGTATGATAGAAAAGATTTACTTGTGGCACTTGGTGGTGGAGTAGTTGGTGATATTACGGGTTATACAGCTGCTACCTATTTGCGAGGAGTTGATTTTGTTCAAATTCCAACAACCCTTCTTGCACAGTCCGATAGTAGCATTGGTGGCAAGACCGGTGTGGACTTTGATGGTTACAAAAATATGGTCGGCGCCTTTTATATGCCTAAATTGGTTTATATGAATGTTGGTACATTGAAAACATTAGATGACAGACAATTTTATTCCGGATTTGCAGAAGTTATGAAGCATGGCTTGATTAAAGATGCTATGTTCTATGAATGGCTTCTGGAAAATATGTATGAAATCCATGACAGAGATTTAGCAGTTCTGGAAGAAATGATAATGCGAAGCTGTACCGTTAAGAAGCTTGTTGTCGAAAAAGACCCAAAAGAGCAGGGGGACAGAGCGCTTCTGAATTTTGGACATACAATTGGACACGCTATTGAAAAAGCGAAAAATTTTGAATTAATGCATGGTGAATGTGTTGCACTTGGTGCTGTTGCAGCAGCGTTTATTTCCTGGAAACACAACTGGTTATCGATGGAAGAATACTATGAAATCCGTGATATGTTTGTACCATTTAATTTACCTATCAGCATTGATAATATCAATCCGGAAGAAATTCTTGCTTTGACCAAATCCGATAAAAAAATGTCTGCCGGTCAGATTAAATTTGTTCTTCTGAAAAAGGTCGGAAAAGCGGTAATTGATACAACTGTTACCGATGAAGATATTTTAAATGCAATTAACGAAATTTATTTTAGTGAAGAAGATGAAAAGGCGTAAGTAATATGAGTGTACAGAAAAAGAAAAGTTTAATTCTTGATGTAGTTGCAATGATTGTATTAGTCATCCTTGATCAGATTACAAAATATCTTGCAGTCCTTCATTTAAAAGATAAACCGGCATTCAATATCATCAATGGTGTGCTGGAATTGAATTATCTGGAAAATAAAGGTGCTGCTTTTGGTATGCTGCAAAACCAGAAAATCTTTTTTGTTTTTGTTGCTACAATCATACTTGGTGTCATTGCTTATATATTATATAAAACACCGGACACAAAAAAATATACGATTATGCATATTCTGCTTACCTTAATTGCCGCCGGTGCCATCGGCAATATGATTGACCGTATCCGTCTGGATTATGTTGTGGACTTTATTTATTTCGTCCTGATTAATTTTCCGATTTTTAATGTGGCAGATATTTATGTGACAATAGCTACTGTAATTTTAATTTTTGTTCTTTTATTTTATTACAAAGAAAGTGATTTGGGATTTATCAGCTTCAAACAGAAAAAATACCGTGAAATAAAATAAACACGTAAGAAAGAAGCAAAACAATTTCAACGGAGAAATATATGGAACAATTTACTTACCAGATTGGGATAGAAGATGGCGATGAACGAATTGACAAATGGATTAGTAATTCGTTACAGAATCTGTCACGTTCCTATATCCAGAAACTGATTAAAGATAATATGGTTTTCGTAAACGGCAAACCACAGAAAGCAAGCTATCGCCTTAAAATAGATGATGAAATACTTTTTCAGATTCCAGAAGCAGTAGAACCTGAAATTCTTGCCGAAGATATTCCATTATCTATTCTCTATGAAGACAACGATATACTGATTGTCGATAAACCTAAAGGAATGGTTGTACACCCGGCACCGGGACATTATAGCGGCACATTGGTAAATGCAGTTATGTTTCATTGTAAAGATAATTTATCCGGTATCAATGGCGTTTTACGCCCTGGTATTGTTCATCGAATTGATCGTGACACAACCGGCTCCCTTATCATTTGTAAAAATGATTTTTCCCACAATGATATAGCTGTCCAATTAAAAGAACACTCTATTACCCGCAAATATCGGGCAATTGTGCATGGTTGTCTGAAAGAAGAAGAGGGTACCATAAATGCTCCGATTGGCAGAGATGCAAAAGATCGTAAAAAAATGGCTATCAATGAACAGAATGGAAAAAATGCCGTAACGCATTATAAGGTTCTGGATACTTATAAAAAATATACTTACATTGAATGTCAGTTAGAAACAGGTCGAACCCATCAGATTCGTGTTCATATGGCATCGATTGGTCACCCGCTATTAGGAGATGAAATATATGGCGGTAAAACAGCCGGTTATCGTTTAACAGGACAAACCTTACATGCCATGACAATCGGTTTTATTCATCCTTCCACCGGCAATTATCTGGAAGTATCTGCGCCATTGCCGGAGTATTTTGTCCATTTATTGGACATTTTAGAAAAATAATCTATTATCAATATATTGAGTATAAAATGAATAAAACAATTTTTATAAACATAAATATAAGCGAAAGAAAATCTTAAATTTTCATGAATAATAGGTTGTATTTTCGACTTAAATATGCTAAATTTGTAATAAGCGTTTTTAGCGCGATAAATCAATAAAGATTTCAAATACGAAGGAGTATTGTATGAAGACGGCTGATTATTTAGATAGACTGTTACTGAAATACTCGGGTACGTTTGATATTTATCAACCATATGTCATTCATGGCAAAGAGTATCCTGCGTATGGATACTTTTTTTCACATGTAGAGAAGTATGTCCTCGTAAAAGAAGCAAATATGTGGTCATCTGACAGTTATGAGCACATTCTTTTTATAGAAACAGACGAAATAACAGAAGAGTTATTACAGGAAGCTTACGCAATTGTAAAAGATTATATGGAACCTGTTCTTGTCAGAAAAGGAGAAGAGTTACCGGCTCAGAACCATATGTACAGTTACCTTACCATTGCAATTATTTCATCTAGTGCAGTTTCTCGACATATGCAGAAACAAATTAAAAGTTTCAAGTACGAAAAAGGCTATAAATTTAATATGCGTGGTTTTTCACAGGCGCATCTTGTATGTGCAACAATGGAAGATGAGAAAGTATATACGAATTTCGTAGCCCGGAGTTCTAAGAAAGTCTTTAAAAGTGTTTTTCAGGATGTAAAAGATGGTAAACCTGGATTTCAGCAGATTGTTGCAGAGCAGAATATTGAAGTCAAACATCAATCTGAGAGTAATTAAATAGATTGTTCTATACGATGAATTTTAATTACTTATACCATTCCAAAGCTTATATAATAGAGCAATCTATTTTATATAAGAAGTTCTATACACTAAAGAATATAAAAAGTTTAGGAGGGAATTAGTGTGAACTCAGTAGTATTAATTTTACTTGCTATTGTGATCTTCGTTGTAGCTTATCTTACATACGGTAGATACTTAGCTAAGACTTGGGGTATTGATCCTAGTCGTAAAACACCAGCTCACGAATTAGAAGATGGTGTTGATTACTGTCCTGCTAAGACACCAGTTCTTATGGGACATCACTTTTCATCTATTGCCGGTGCAGGTCCTATTAACGGTCCTATTCAGGCAGCATTTTTCGGATGGCTTCCATGTTTCTTATGGATCATCATCGGTGGTATCTTCTTCGGTGCCGTACAGGATTTTGGTTCCATTTTCGTATCCATCCGTCATCAGGGTAAATCCCTTGGTGAAGTTATCGAAGATAACATCGGACGTAAGAGCAGAATTCTCTTTACAGTATTTGCTTGGCTCGTATTACTTCTTGTAATCGCAGCATTCGCAGATATCGTTGCTAACTCCTTTACAGGTAGCACAGCTAACGGTTCTGTAGCAACAGCATCTTTGTTATTTATCGTGCTTGCTATCGGATTTGGTTATGCAGTTTATAGAAAGAATGCTCCAATGGTTGTTGCATCTGTTGTTGGTGTTATTCTTCTTGCAGCATGTGTAGCAATTGGTCTTGCATTCCCAATTGAATTACCAAAATCTTTCTGGATTGCATTTGTATTTATTTATATTATTATTGCATCTGTAACACCTGTATGGATTCTGTTACAGCCTAGAGATTACTTAAGCTCATTCTTACTTTACTTCATGATTATTGCAGCAGTTGTTGGTATCTTTGCAGCCCATCCAACAGTAACTGTACCAGCATTCATCGGCTGGAAAGTAGGTAGCAACTATTTGTTCCCTACATTATTTATCACAATTGCTTGTGGTGCTATTTCCGGTTTCCATTCCTTAATCGGTTCCGGTACAACATCCAAACAGTTGGATAATGAAAAAGATGCTTTATTAGTAGGTTACGGTTCCATGTTAATCGAATGTGTTCTTGCAGTTGTTTCCTTAATCGCTGTTGCAACTCTTACAACAGACGGACAGTTTGCAGCTGCAGGCTATGCTTCTCCAACAGCCGTATTTGCTACAGCTATTTCCGGATTCTTTGCTACAATCGGTTTCTCTGAAACAGCTGTATCCGCTACTTATACAATTATCGCTCTTGCAGTTTCCTGTTTCTGTTTAACATCTCTTGATACAGGTACAAGACTTGGACGTTTCATGTTCCAGGAATTATTTGCTGGTACTGAAATCGGTAAGAAACTGAAACTTGACAATATGTATGTAGCAACAATCATTACAGCATTTTTTGGTTTCGTACTCTGTCTTGCAGGATATCAGAAAGTATGGCCATTATTTGGTGCTTGTAACCAGTTAGTAGCTGTACCTGCATTCCTTGCTATTGGTACATACTTAAAGAAACAGAAAAAGAACAACAAGATGTTGTATATCCCGATTGTATTTATGTCTTGTGCGACATTAGTATCCCTGTTCTTCTCATTCAAGAACAATGTAGTTGCAATTATTGATGCGATTACAACTGGTGCATATGAAGGAACAGCACTCTTTACTAATATTTTGCAGACAGCTATCATTGTTCCTATCGTAGTATTAGCTATCATCCTTATCATTGATGGTGGTAAAGTATTATGGGGAAAAGAAAGCAAATAATTCCATAATGTGAATGAATAAGTTTAATTCAAATAAAAGAGGCCATAGAATACTATGGCTTCTTTTTATATGTTTTTATTTGTTTTTATATATTTTGCATAAATTTCGCAGAAAATAATTGCATTTTATGTATGAAATGTATATAATATATTCATAGCTTAAATCACTTGACGGAAAGGGCGGGATGCAGTTATGAATACAATTATTACAATCGGTAGACAATTTGGTTCAGGTGGACGTGAAATCGGTGAGAAACTGGCACAACACTTCGATATTAAATTTTATGATAAGGAGTTATTATCAAGAGCAGCGAAAGAGAGTGGTTTCTGTGAAGAAATGATGCATAGTCATGATGAACGTCCAACGAATTCATTTCTTTATAATCTGGTTATGGATACTTATTCCTTTGGCTATAATTCATCTTCTTTTGTCGATATGCCAATCAGTCACAAGGTATTTCTGGCGCAGTTTGACACCATTAAAAAGATTGCAAATGAAGGTCCTTGCGTAATTGTAGGCCGTTGTGCTGATTATGCTTTAAATGACTACCAGAATTGTCTTAATGTTTTCATCCATGCCGATGAAGCTTCCAAAGTAAAACGTATTATGAATAAATACAGTGATATTACTACGGAACAGAAAGCCAAAGACATGATGAATAAAAAAGATAAATCTCGTCAGAGTTATTATAATTATTATTCTTCTAAGAAGTGGGGGCGCGCAGACAGCTATGATTTATCCATCAACAGCGGTATTCTTGGCATTGATGGTACAGTCAAATTACTGGCGCAATATATTGAAGCTTTTGAAGCAAGACAGTAGAAGTTAAAAACCATACCTAATAAGGTATGGTTTTTTATTCATCCGATTTTTTCTCACGAAGCCGTACTTTATTTGCTGCAGAACGTCTTCTTTCGTCTTCTAAAGCCGCGTAGTGCTTTTTAGTGGTATTTACATCTTTATGGCCTAAAACATCCGCTACGAGATAAATATCGCCTGTTTCGCGATATAAAGACGTACCATAAGTACTTCGTAGCTTATGAGGGGTAATTTTCTTCAAATTAGTCACAGTAGAAGAGTATTTTTTTACCATATTCTCTACGGCACGAACCGACATACGGCGATTCTGCATCGAAAGAAAAAGAGCATGTTCATGTCCGGACTGCGGAATGACATGATTTCGCTGCTCCAGATAGTCCTGTAAAGCTTCCTCTACCTCATCTCCAAAATAAATAACCGCTTCATAACCACCTTTTCGCCGAATCTTAATACCATTATTTTTAAAATCCACATCTTCTAAATCCAATCCCACACACTCAGAAACACGAATACCGGTTCCAAGCAGAAGAGTAAGCATTGCAATATCCCTTGTTTTGGTTACCTGATGGAATTTTTTCTGTGCTTTGGTAAGGTTTGTACCATCTTCAACCTGATCTAACAAAATAGCAACCTCATCGGCATCAAGACGGACAATTTCTTTCTCATGCAGCTTCGGCATAGGCACCAGAACTGCCGGATTTTTCTCAATTAATTCCGATTCAAAAAAATAATTATAAAAGCTTCTTAATGCTGCCAGTTTACGCTTTTTACCACGTTCATCATTCGTATAAATTTTCCCATCTTTTTCATAATAAGACAGATATTCCATATATTCTTCAATATCTTCCCTTGTAAGCTTATCCAAAATAGACATTGGGAACTCGGTTATTTCCATTTTGGCACAATAACTGTTCTTATCATGCAGATATTCAAAAAAAGTCCGGATATCATAAGCATATGCAAGTCTTGTCCTTGCAGAAGTATATTCTGTAATTCCCCGAAAAAATTGCTTGCAAAAGGTTGGAAGAGTATCTAACACAGCCCTCATTTTCTGAATATTGCCAATATTTTGTTGGTCATGATAATTGGTATTGTTTTTACTGTCCATAATAATAAAAACCTCAAATATATAAATTTATGTATTATAATTGCCAGCCATCAATGCTATTTTGAATAGCAGTAAACATTCTATCCTTTACACCGGGGGTTTCCTGATTGATATCACGAACCAGATTTTTCACATATTCACGCTTTGTATGTCCATCGGCAGGACAAGGACTTTTCACAACCGGCACTTCATATTTATTTACAAATCCAATTACATCAGCCTCTTTCATGTAAATAAGCGGTCTGATTACAGTTAACTCCATTCGATCCAGATAAGTTACCGGGCGAAATGTATGCATCCTTCCTTCATAAATCAAAGACATCATCATCGTTTCAACTACGTCGTCCTTATGATGCGCATAGGCAACTTTATTGCACCCTAGCTCCTTAATTGCCGTATTAAGCGCTCCTTTACGCATTTTGGCACATAAAGAGCAAGGATTGGTTTCCTGTCGGTCTTCAAAAATAATTTTACCAATATCTGTTTTTACAATATGATATGGGATTTCCAGCGATTCACAAAGCTTTGTAATCTCATCCAGATTCAGATTCTGAAAGCCAAGATCAACAGTAATGGCATAAACGCTGAATTTCTTCGGATAAAAGCGTTGTAACCCATGTAAAGCATAGAGCAGAGTAAGACTGTCTTTTCCACCGGAAATACCAACCGCAATTTTATCCCCATCTTCAATCATCTGATAGTCATCAATCGCTTTTCTTGTTATGCTGTATACCTGTTGTAGTTTCATTTTTTATAAAATCCTTTCTAATTCAGCGACTAATAGAAGTCTTTGAAAATTCTTTTAATTATTAGCTGACTTAATTATACATAGAATTGCCTGCAATTTACATAATTTTTTCAAAATTTTAACATAAAAACTAATACAGAATAAGAAAAAGATGGTATACTAAATGTATCATTATCAGTGAGGTTACAAGCAACTATGAAAATTCGTTTTAATAAAAAATATTTCTATTGGGGTCTGACAGCACTTTTCGTTATAATAGCAGCTATTTTTTTCTATTATATGTTATTCCACAGTTCAAATTTATCCAAGGCATTTCATTCAATCGTAACCATTTCTATGCCTATTATTGATGGTTTGATTCTGGCGTATTTGATTACCCCTGTTTTAAACAGCATAGAACGCAGGGTTGTAAAGCCAGTTTTCAAAAAAGCAAATGTGCCTATGACGAAGAAAAATAGAAAAAATATGCGTATGGTTTCTATTGTTGTGACTATTATAATTATTTTAGTTGTAGCGTATGAATTTTTTTCACTCGTTATTCCGGAATTGATACGCAGCATCCAAAGTATTATTTTCCAGTTTCCTATGTATATTTCGAACTTAACAGTCTGGATTACAGGTCTTTTTGAAAATAATCCGGAACTGGAAAGCGTTGTTATGGAGTTATTTGATAAGTATTCAACCATGCTGACAAACTTTATTAACTCCAGCGTTTTGCCAACGATAAATGATTTGATTAAAACATTGTCTTTAAGTGTAATCGGTTTCTTTAAGGCAATGTGGAATTTTATGATTGGTTTTATCATTTCCATATATATTATCGGAAGCAAAGAAAAGTTTGCTGGTCAGGCCAAAAAAGTTGCTTATGCTTTCTTTGAGACCCCAACAGCAAATCAAATTATTTCAAATTTCCGCTTTATTCATTCTACCTTCAGCGGATTTATTGTAGGAAAAATAATTGATTCTATCATAATTGGTATTATTTGCTTCGTTTGTACAAGTATTATCGGAACCCCATATGCAATTTTGGTAAGTGTTATTGTTGGTATTACAAATGTAATTCCATTTTTTGGTCCCTGGCTTGGAGCCATTCCAAGTGCCTTACTTGTCTTAATGGTAGATCCATTACAGTGTTTGTACTTTATTATTTTAATTTTTATAATCCAACAGTTTGATGGCAATATTTTAGGACCAAAGATTCTTGGAGACTCTACCGGATTATCCAGTTTCTGGGTTATTTTTGCTATTACTATTTTTGGTGGCTTATTCGGTATTCTCGGTATGGTTGTCGGTGTTCCTCTTTTTGCTGTTTTATATGCCGGTTTTAAAGCACTTGTTAACAAACAGCTTTCCAAGAAGGATTTACCAATCGATACACAGCCATATTTGAATGTTGGGTCTATTTCTGATGATAATTGTTTCAAGGAATATGTTCCTGTTAAAAAGAAGAAAAAAAGCTATATTGATGAAAAAAATAAACATACAAAACCAAAAACAAATCCTGATGCAGATACTACAGAAAAGAATGAAAATGAACAAGGAGAGCAGTAGTAAGCTATGAAATTCGTAATACAGCGAGTCACCGAAGCTAGTGTAACCGTAAATTCTAAGATAATTGGACAAATTGGCAGTGGTTTTCTTGTTTTAGTCGGAGTGAGCCAGAATGATACCATAGAAATTGCAGATAAGATGATTCATAAGCTGTTAAATTTACGCATTTTTGAAGATGAAGCAGGTAAAACTAATTTAAATTTATCTTCTGTTAATGGCGAATTGTTAATTATTTCACAATTTACATTGTATGCAGATTGTAAACATGGCAATCGACCATCCTTTATTAATGCCGGCAAGCCTGACCTTGCAAACGATTTATACGAACATATAATTGCAAAATGCAAAGAAACAGTTCCAATTGTAGAACATGGTGAATTCGGTGCAGATATGAAGGTTTCCCTGCTAAATGATGGGCCTTTTACTGTAATTCTTGATTCCGATGAAATTTTTGCATAATTTGTTTTATAATTTGATATAAGCTATAAAGGAGTTTTCCATGATTAAGGTACTTTTTTTGTTGGTTGCTTTTCTTGTTGTTGTATATGTCTATACCTTTATAAAACTTAAGAAATCAAAGGAAAAAACAAAGAATATTGATACTGTAAAACATTTTCATGATAATTACAAGCATTTAACCGGTGTGGAACGAGCTAATAATAATTCAAGCAATACAACAACATCTTATGAAAAATATGTAACAAAATATAACAGCACTGAAGATTATCGTGAGAAAAATTAAATCTTTCTTTCGAATACGAACTATTCGTTAAACTTGTGTTTTGCGCATAGTTAGATGCCGCTTATAAAATACTATTTTCTAATATAATTAATATGTTAGTTACTTCAAGAACAATTTATTCAATGATACATTTTACCCCGCTTAATGCTTCAAAATGGTATTTTACAATCCCTAAATCCAGTTTTGTATAGAAACCTTTCCCGGCTTTTAAATAAACTTTATCATTATCCAGAGTGAAATAAAATTTCTGCTGATTTGTAGCAGTTGGCGCAAGCATGGCTCCCTGCATACCATTTTCGAACCAATCCGGCATATTGTTTGCACAATTACATACAGATGAAAGTTCTTTATTCTTATGCTCATTGCCTTGTGTAGCACCATAACCAAGTGCAATAACACAAATTAACTTCTCATCATCTGCTATATCTGCTTTACATTTTTTCTTTCCATAAGTAAGTGCAACCCAACAAGTGTTCAGTCCTAATTCTTGTGCCTTTAAAACTATTTTCTCGCCATAATAACCGCACTTTTCTTCTAAATCTTTATCTTTCTTGCCAACTAATGAAATATAATTGTTTACACCTCTAAAATTTCCATAATGTGCCATCATTGTGCTAAAACATTCCGGTTCATCAAAGGTTATCTGAATATTAAGGCCACTTTCCTCATTACATTCACTGACACAGTCTAACAACTGCTCTCTTATATCTGCTTCTATTTTTCTATCAATATATTGGCGCACACTGTGACGATTTTTCATGATATCTAATAATTCCATACAAAGGACCTCCTTGTCATACATATATTAAAATAATTGATGAAAATATTATAACATATTTTATCCCAATATATAAAACAAGTGTTTCTTTTCTTATAAAAATATTATATTAAAAAAGAAGCCATACTCAAATTACAAGTACAGCTTCAACAGGGGACAACATAATTATCCAACAAATTCATTGGAATAATAAGGAACAATCAAACACTGTCCGTAAGTAATATTATCGTTTGCTAACGTGTTCATTTGTTTTACTTCTTTGATGTAGTCATTTACAGAATCATAATGTTCTGCATCCATATATTCCTCTGCAATTGACCAGAGTGTATCGCCATTCTCAATTGTAATACTTTTATAATATTTATAAGATGTTTCAATACTATCGTCTTTTGCATTTGATAAAAAACCATTCATACTGATAGAAAATGTAATAACAAGACAAACAGTCATAACTACCAAAAGAAAATTCTTACGCATTTCTTTCTGTCTTCTGATTCTATTATTTTTAATTCTTCTTTCACTTCTACTGTTACTCATAATCATATCCTCCGTACAAAACGAACAAATGTTGCGAACGAATGTTCTTTATGTTTGTTATTATATCGAACACATTTTCGAATGTCAATACTTTTTTGAATATTTTTCGAACAAATATTCTGAATATATGTTTGCTTTTTTATTTCTACTATGTTAGAATAATTTATATCGCTACAAATGACATCTTGACATTCTTATAATATTATTGGTGTCTATATTATTGTTGTCTAAATTTATAGTATTCATTTTTTTGATAATTACCAAAACATAATGACATAATATATAAAGGAGGATTCTATGGGATACGGTAAAATCACCAAGAAACAACAGGAAATTCTTGATTATATCAAAGAAGAAATTTTGAAGAAAGGTTATCCGCCGGCAGTTCGTGAAATATGTGAGGCAGTACAGCTCAAATCAACCTCTTCTGTTCACTCTCACTTAGAAACTTTAGAGAAGAACGGCTATATCAGACGTGACCCAACCAAACCACGTGCTATTGAAATTTGTGATGATAATTTTCAGATGGTTCGTACAGAGATGGTTTCGCTTCCGGTAATCGGTCAGGTAGCTGCCGGTGCTCCAATTCTTGCCGAAGAAAACATTGAAAGCTATTTCCCGGTTCCGGCAGAAATGGTTCCAAATGGCGATTCTTTTGTTTTGAAAGTAAAAGGCGATTCCATGATAAATGCCGGTATTTACAGTGGCGATCAGATTTTTGTACATAGCTGTAATACCGCTAATAATGGAGATACTGTAGTCGCTTTAATTGATGACTCTGCTACGGTTAAAACTTTTTATAAAGAAAATGGTCATATTCGTCTGCAGCCTGAAAATGATTATATGGACCCTATTATTGTAGATGATTGCCAGATTCTTGGTAAAGTATTCGGCGTTTTCCGTTTGTATCGATAATACTATTTTTTCCAGTATAGCCTTCTTTTTGTAAGAGATAATAATAAATGATTGAAACTGTTTCTATATAGATTTATATAAAAATTTTGTTTCTTTCAATTCTTATGGAAAGGGGAACGAATTATGAACAATAAAGGATTAGATTGTATTGCCCTGACAATTGCTATCATTGGTGCAATTAACTGGGGTCTTATCGGTTTCTTTGGATTTGACCTGGTAGCCTTTATTTTTGGTAATATGTCATGGCTTTCCAGAATCATTTATGCATTAGTCGGTATTTCTGGTATATATCTTATTACTTTTTATATGTACGCAGGCGGTTCACTTCGGGAATCGCACGAATAAAAGCGATTAACGCAAATAATGGACTTCAACAAGTTACTGTTGGAGTCCATTTTTTTACAAATTCTCTTTCTCAATCACAACGCCATCTCTCCAGATACGCTCTAAATCATAGAAAAGGCGGTTTTCTTTATCAAAGATATGAATAATTACATCCTGAAAGTCCATTAAAATCCAATTTGCATTCTGATATCCTTCCACTTGTTTCTCCGGACAGCCAGCTTTTCCAAGTTTCTCAGAAACATTATCTGCCATAGCCTGTACCTGACTCTTGTTCGTACCATTTGCAATAATAAAATAATCTGCAATGGTGGAGATATGACTAATATCAATAATTGTCACATCTTCTGCTTTTTTATCTTCTAAGGCATTAATTGCAAGTTTTGCCATTTCTTTTGCTGTCATGTGTTTACTCCTTTCATATTCTGCTTATATGAAACTATTTTGGGCTTAATTATTATTGTAGTGATATATTTCTATAATAATTATATGTTTTCAATGTCATATCATCAATCTGATCATCTGTTGTCTGTAAATAAGCCAATGTATCTTCTAATATTTTCAGTAATGTCTTATCCAAATCCTGATAAGCCATTTTGCGTATTTGAGCCAGATTTGCGGCATGTTTTCTGCCGGGCTCCATATAATCGGCAATATAGAGAATTTTCTCTAAACGGCTCATATCCGGCCGTCCTGTGGTATGATACTGAATTGCATATAAAATATCTTCATCCGTTACGCCATATTTTTCTTTGGCATAATAGCTTCCAACCTTTGCATGCAAAAGTGCCGACGGATTTTTCATTTCTATTTCAGACATTTCCAGATTGTTCTTTTTGCAGATAGAAACCAGTTTCTTACCTTCGATACATTTCGCACAATCATGAAGCATTCCTGCGATAAGAGCCTTTTCCGTGTCTTCATCATGGACCATAGCCAAAGAAGCGGCCGTATAAGCAACCGATAACGTATGCTCATAGCGCTTTGCTGTCTGCTCTTTTTCCATTTCTTTTCTTAGTTTCTTCAAATCTATTGTTTTCATACAAAGACTCCAATTATAGCAATACATAAAATCAATATAGCAATTTAATCTGCTTTATATAATTTATTTTTTATAATATAATCATACACCGCATCCGGCACCAGATAACGAATAGAGTTTCCTTCTTTTACTGATTCTCGTATCATTGAAGAAGAAATCTCGATATTACTCGTATGAAGTAAAAAAATACTTGCCTTGTATTTTTCTTTCAGATAAGCAATCTGTTTCTCCATATCCGCAGTTGATTTGTCATCTCTTACCGCTGCTAAAATATTGCATCCTGCAAAAATTTTCTCTGGTGCTTTCCAGTTCTCAATTGCCCATAAACTGTCTGCTCCCAGAATAAAATAATATTCTGTTCCCGGATTTTTATCATGCAGACTATTTAACGTCTCGTAAGTATAGGTATTTCCTTCTTTTTCGACCTCTATCATGGAAACATCAAAAAAAGGATTTTCTATCGTTGCAAGTTTTGTCATTTCTGCACGTACTTCTCCCGGAAGAACCTCTTTACAGTCTTTCATATAAGGATTTCCGCAAGGAATAAACAGAATTTCATCCAGATGAAACTGTTCCCGTGCTTTTTCCGCAATAATAAGATGTCCTATATGAATTGGGTTAAATGTGCCACCCATAATTCCTACTTTTTTCAAGATGTACTCCTATCTTGGCAGAATAATCTTCGGATTTTTCTTATCCGGTTTGTATAAAACAATTTTCTTGCCAATAACCTGAACAACCTGTGAATGTGTTCTCTCGGCAACTGCCTGTGCAATTTCATTCGGGTCATCCATACAGTTTTTCAAAACTGCAATTTTTATCAGTTCTTTTGTATTAAAAGCTTCTTCAATTGCCTGTGTAAATTCCGGTGTCAGACTGGATTTTCCAACCTGAAAAATTGGATTCAATGTGCTTGCCAGGCTTTTCAAATATGCTCTCTGCTTACTTGTCATGTTAATCTCCATTTCTACGCATATTTTCTTGCAAAATACGAAAAATCTTTTTCATATGAATTTTCCATATTATTTGTAATAGTCAAAAGAAAGTCCATACATTCTTACGGTACTTCCTTCTTCAATACCAAGCTCCTCTAACTGTTTCAAAATGCCATTTTCTTTCAGGAAGTTCTGGAAGAAACGGAAACCTTTTTCAGATTCCAGATTTGTGTAAGAAAGCATTTTCTCAATACGAGGACCTTCTACAACATATTCATCGTTTTCAGCATCATATTCCACTGTAAACGGCTCATTACCAACAATCAGATGTTCTTCCGGATCATATTCCTGTTCAAAAACAACCGGCTCGCTATCCAAGCCATCTAGCTTATTCTGAATGGCATAAAGCAGCTCACGAAGCCCTTTCCCGCTAATCGCTGAAATTGGATATACCGGAATCCCTTTTGGCTCAAATTCTGCCTTAATACGCGCTACCGGGTCATCTTCTGCATAAATCATATCTATTTTATTTGCTGCAATAATCTGTGGTCTTGCTGCAATCTCCGGATTATATGCCTCTAATTCTTTGTTAATAGCATAAATATCTTCAATCGGATCTCTTCCCTCAGTGGAAGCTGCATCCACAATGTGCACCATTACCTTAGTTCGCTCAATATGGCGCAAAAACTCATGTCCAAGACCGATACCTTCGGAAGCACCTTCAATCAGTCCCGGAATGTCTGCGATAACAAAGCCTTTGGCATCATCTAAATCAACAACTCCAAGATTGGGGCTTAAGGTTGTGAAATGATAGTTTGCAATCTTTGGTCTGGCATTTGTAACTTTCGATAAGAACGTAGATTTACCAACATTTGGAAAGCCTACAAGTCCGACATCAGCAATGACTTTTAACTCTAAAATAAGTTCCAGCTCCATCGCCGGCTGTCCGGGCTGCGCATATTTCGGAGCCTGCATGGTACTTGTCGCGTAATGCTGGTTTCCATTGCCGCCTTTTCCGCCTTTTAATAAAAGGACTCTGCGGTTTTCACCAGACATATCTGCAATGACTTTACCACTTTCGGCTTCTTTGATAACGGTTCCTTCCGGTACTTTGATGGTGATATCTTCACCATTTTTACCGGCACAATTACGCTTTCCGCCTTCCTGACCGTTCTGTGCAGCGTATTTACGGATGTGTCTGAAATCAGTTAACGTATTTAATCCTTCATCTACTTCAAAATAAACACTTCCGCCATTACCGCCGTCTCCACCATCAGGACCGCCGTTTGGTACATATTTTTCTCTTCGAAAGGAAACGTGGCCATCACCACCTTTTCCGCTTTTTACATAGATTTTGGCGCGATCTGCAAACATAAATTCATCTCCCTTGCCAGCAAATTATATTCGTCAAAAAAGTAGCTCTTCTGAGCATCTTCATACTACACAAAAAAGGCTTCAAACACACAATATGTTTGAAGCCCGATCATTCGTATTATTTCTCTACAGGATATACGGAAGCTTGTTTTTTATCTCTTCCTTTTCTTTCGAATCTAAGTACACCGTCAACTAATGCGAATAATGTATCATCTCCACCGATACCTACGTTAGTACCTGGATGAATCTTAGTTCCACGCTGTCTGTATAAAATATTTCCTGCTTTTACGAATTGTCCGTCAGCTCTTTTTGCACCTAATCTCTTGGATTCGGAATCTCTACCGTTCTTAGTAGAACCAACACCTTTCTTATGTGCAAAAAATTGAAGGTTCATATTTAACATGGTATTACACCTCCTCAAATTCTAGTTTACAGTATCTTTTCCCATATTGCTTCTCAATCTGGGAAAGTCCTAATATCAGGGAATCGACTAAAACTCTGGAAGTTTCCTTCAAAGGTTCATCAAATCGACATTCAATCAGACCACTCTCCTCATCCGTTGTTACAGCAATCTTCTCATGTACAATTTCATCTAACGAATTAATTGTATTGATTACCAGAACGGAAATGGATGCACACACGATATCTCTACCATAGTCATCAAAGCCTGCATGTCCATTACATGTAAAACCTTTATATTCACCTGATTTTGTTTTATGAAATGTTACTTTCGTCATTTCACACCTTTAAGCATCTTTCAGAAACAAAATTATGCGTTAATCTTGTCAATTTTTACCTGAGTGTATGCTTGTCTATGACCATTTTTCTTGTGATAGCCTGTTTTTCTCTTATATTTGTAAACGATAACTTTACGAGCACGTCCCTGATCTAAAACAGTTCCGGATACTGTTGCACTAGCAACATCACCTGCAACTTTAAGCTCTTTATCGCTAACAGCTATAACCTGGTCAAATGTAACAGTAGCTCCTACTTCTGCATCAAGTTTTTCAACTTTGATTACATCTCCTTCAGAAACTTTGTACTGCTTTCCACCTGTTGCAATAATTGCGTACATATGGCACCTCCTATTCATGAACCGTAGTTCATCTTACTCGCTAGCTTCGGTGACATCCTTACGGACATACTTTTACCTCACTATGCGGCATACTCGAATATCTTACACTTTCTTCCCGTATTTGTCAACAATTTCTCAAAGATTTTTTGGAAATTTTTTCACAAAGGAATAAGCTGCAATTTGTGCTCTGGCACTGAATTCTTCTGTTTCTAGCAATTCTAAAACTTCCTCTTTGGTATAAAAAGCAGCTTCGATTTCTTCGTTATCAGAAGTATGATCTTCCAACGCTCCTTCTACTTCTACAAAAGCAATCTGGGTCTTAATATCAGAAATACCAACCGCTGAAAAAGAAGGCTTTAAAATATCAAGAATCTTTTTTACCTGTAAGCCGGTTTCTTCGTAGAGTTCCCTCTGAATACATTCTTCTATGGATTCGCCTTCTTCTATCATTCCGGCACAAAGATTATATATTTTCCGGTTAACCGCCATGCGAAATTCCCGCAGAAGCAAAAG
This sequence comes from Lachnospiraceae bacterium, assembly GCA_017623295.1. Lineage (GTDB taxonomy): Bacteria > Bacillota > Clostridia > Lachnospirales > Lachnospiraceae > UBA3282. Next base: position 62,114 of record JAGAPK010000047.1, read on the forward strand.
CTTATCTTCATGATATGCCACAATTGAAACACCGCTCACATGATTACCAAGTGCCTTTTCATCCGGAATCTCGTGTCTTCCAACGATTTCGTATGTTTTTTCTTTTCCTTTTTTATTCAGATAAGTAAGTTCATAATTTTTCAGATACTTACCATCTTTAACTTTCTTTAAATGTTGTAATTCCATTTATATAATTCCCTTACGATTTTATTTGCTCTGCAAAAGATTTGTTTTGTTTTTTTCTTGTAATCTCCATTAGTCCCAGTCCGGTAATATCAACGACATGAGCAGTTACCGGATCTTCATGCAGATATTTCTTCATTGCCTGCACCAACTGCTCTTCATGCTCTTTCTTTTTCATATTGATAAAATCGACTAATATCATACCGGATAAATTTCTGGCACGAAGAGATAGTGCAATCGCTTCTGCCGCTTCCAGATTGATTTTTAAATAAGTTTCTTCCTGATTTTTACCGGCTTCATACTTTCCGGTGTTGACATCAATCGCAATCAATGCTTCGGTCTGTTCAATAATCAGATAGCCCCCGGATTTTAACCAGACCTTTTTATCCAGCAGTTCTTTGATTCTTGTTTCAATGGAATACAGCTTATACAATGGCAGCATCGAATCCGCATAAAAACGAATTGGCAGATTTTTCGTTTTTTCATCTTCCAAAAGAGCCTCGTAAAATTCTTTCTCATCTGTCACAATTTCATCATATTCCGCCTGGTAAGCATTTTTTACAAAAGACATATATTCCGGTTCACCATGATACAAACAGCTAAAACAGGTTCGTTTATCGCCAATCGCAAGAATATGCTCCATTTGTACTGCCAGTTTTTCTGCCTCGGTAATGACTTGTGAAATATCTTCAGCCGAACCGGCGTTTGTGCGCACAATAACCTCAAATTTCTCTGCTATTTTCTGTAACGTTTCCTGTTCTTTGTATAAATGATGATATTTTGTTCCGAGTTTGGAAGATATACGGATATTTTCTTTGGAATTTTGTTGTTGTCCATTATATTCAATGACGACATAAGTTCCTGCCAATGATAATTTTGCCGAAGAACCAGCCAGTTTCGTCTTTAAAGGATCTTTTACGACCTGTACTAAAAGCTCATCTCCGGTTTTAATTGTGCCGTCTGCCTTTCGGTTTGTCAAAATAACGTTCTTTGCTTCCTTCATTGGCAAAAAGGTCAGCTCACCTTTTTGAATCTCTACAAAAGCCGCCCCGATATTTGCAGACACATTCTGCACTTTTCCAACGTATATATTTCCAATCTGACTGCTCTTTTCAGCACCTGCCTGAATAGACAGAATCCGGTTATCACGAATCAGAATAGAAAAAGTCTTGCCATTTAGTTTTAATAATAGTATTTTACCTTTTTTGTTGTTTTCTATTTGTTTGCTCATGGTTATTATTATACCTGTTATTGGTGGGAAAAGCTATAACTTTCCATCTCGGTAGAAAAGGCACTTTCTGGCATGGACACTCTTGCCGCTGCATCTCCAACAGATAAGATACCATCATGGACTAATTCAAATAAAGTTTCCAAACGTCCTTTTTCAATTCCCTTTGCTTCAATTCGGTCACTCAAATTACACATAAGCCTCATCTCCTCCTGCATTTCTCTTGTAACAATATCATATACGGTATAATATTCTTTCTGTGCTTCTATATTGATAATAAGTTTAATTCGTTCTTTCTCGGGTGTCAATACATGCCAGAATGGGTTTATTACTCAAAATATTTTTTACCTGTGCATCATATTTTGCTTTATCTCCACCAACTTCTAAAGCTTCTGCTGTACTTGTTTTCAACTGCATTCTTATCCTTTGTTTCCTTTCACTTTTTATTATTATAAATTTATCTTGCTGTTAAAAAGCTATCTTATTCTATCACTATTAACAAGTGTATTTTTATGCTTGACAATTTCTTCTGAAAGTGTTAACTTATTTCTATAGTCGAACACTTACAAAGTCGTGGGTAACTGTAACCCGAGCAAACTGGTAAGCGATTTGGCTTTTTTGTTGTCTATAATATGAATTTCTGATGGAGCATGTTTTCTAAGATATATTCCTAAATTTTTTCTGCCATAAAAACTCATTATTTCATTAACTATCATATTTTGAACGCTTGATTCCAGTTTCAGAGCAAGTAATATATTATTTCCATTTATATCTTTGTAATCGGAAATAAGTGCAAATGATTTGCGTTCTTTCTCATCCACCACCAAAATAGGATTCGCAATTTGTATTGGTAATGATTCTATTATAGAACGCTCAAGTCTATGAGCACTTCTACTTCCTTTAGGCTCTCGAATACATTTAGCAAGTGTAGATTGTTTCATAACAATTGGTAATGATTTAGCTCCCAATTTTTGTAAATACTCAGGAGTATCACTAATTCGTATTATCTGATTAGATTTTAAAATACCCTTATAATAACTGTCTATCTGCTCTAAATATGTCTGTTTATCTTTCTTCATTCGTATAAAGTCTTAATATCCTCCTCTCACTTTTCATTAACAGGAATTCTCTTGGCGAATCGCCTCATTGCGCGAACAGCGCATTTACTCAAAAAAAATAGAATCACTCGGAATCGAGTGACTCTATTTTATATCACAACTATATGAAATGTCAATCAGAAAGTATCAATTTACTATTTTTTCTTCTTTTTGCTTAAATATATACTCAAGAAAACTGCAATAATTACAACAGCAGCTATAATTATATCTATAACTAAATATGTAGTCGGAATTGCAATTTCAGATGTTTCTAATACTTCATTACATTCCATACATCTTACTTCTTTCTGACCTTTGGAAATAAGTGTTGGCTCTTTTACAGTTACTTCTTCACCCTGAGTATGTCCTGTCGCCGGAATTTCTTCTTGTCTTAATGTCTTGTGACATACCTTGCAAGCATAATTCTGAATACCTGTTTCCGTACAAGTTGGCTGTTTCTCTTTTGTGGTAGCAATTTCTTCATGTCCGGTTGCTTCAATTACTTCGGTGTAAGTATCATCACAAAGAGTACAAGTAAAAGTTTTTTCGCCATCTAATTCACAGGTTGGCTCTTTTGTAATTTCTTCTTTGTAATCATGACCTGTTGCTTCAACTGGTTCTGTATAAGAATCGCCACAACTACAAGTATATGTTAAAACTCCCTCTTCGGTACAAGTAGGAGATGTTGTCATGTTAGCAGTATATTTATGTTCGTGCTTTGGTTCTTCTTTTGGTGTTTCGTTTATGCTTTCCTTTCTGTTGATTGAATCATTTGTTGTAGAACTATTCTGTAATGTACCATCCAGATTATAAGAAGGAGCACCACTTTTACCAACCCCCCGTCGTTTTATAGTCATCCATGTTAATACCATACTGTTCCGCTAAACGCTTCCACTCTTCAATACACTCGTCTTGGGTATATGCTAAAACAGTTAATGAATTACTAACAAACATAACAAAAATTATTCCTATCGTTAAAATATTTTTTACTAATTGTTTTCTCATAATATATCCTCCATGAATTATTTTTTATTCTTTTTTATAAATATATAATACACCATTGGTGTAATTTTGTCTTTTTTCGATACAAATTACACTTATTTTTACATTTAATTGTCTTACATACTTTTATATTATCCCTAAATAAACTAAATTACAACATTTCACCATATTATTATACTTTTTGAAATAGAGTTTTGTATGGTATTCAAATATAAAAAGCGCAACAAATTTAAATTGCTGCGCTCAATCTTTTATATTATTCCCCAACAGCCTCAAGCGGAACTAATTTTCTCGGCTTTCCTTCCTTCGCCAGGTTCGTATAGGTATCAACTCGCGTTATCTGATATGAGTAAGGTTCAAATTTCACATTACAGTAATCACAGAAAGCACCTAATACCATTGTCGGTTTGATGTTTCCGCTGCTGCTTGCATCTACCAGCATATAAATCTCTGGTATCGCATCAGCCTTCACAACCTTCAACTCATAAATCCCCGGTTTTAAATCCAGTTCCAGAGTGCTTTTCTTCGTTTCTTTTGTTACAAGAATCTGCTCTTTTGCATAAAACTCCTGCAGTTTTTGTTCCATGTTTTCTATTGGAAAGATGCCTTCTTTGTAGGCAATTCGATAAGCGGCTGCCGCTACACTTGCCATTGCATTTTTAACTGTATCAGGAAGTACCGTAACCGATACAATTTCAATCCCCGGAACCATCGTCTGATTCAGCGCATTTTTCATATCTTCTGTGGTAGTTATGGAATTGACTTCGATATCCAGATATTCGCCCTGACTCTCAATGCCGACACCAAGCGGTGCTGCAAAGGACATAATCTGATGTGGGCTGAAACCGCCGGAATAACGGATGTCTATATCCGCTCTGCGGATTGCCTTCTGGAAAAATCGCATAATATCCAGATGCCCGATAAACTTCATGGTGCCGTATTTGGCAAATTTAATTCTGATTTTGATTATCTGATTCAAAACATACACCTCCGCCAAATCTTCTTGCACCACAGCCCTGACACTTGCTTCTGCAGTTAGGGGATACGGTTTCGTTCATGGCTTTTTTCCATTCTCGTAATAAAAATTCTTTGGTTACACCGCAATCTAAGAAATCCCAAGGGAAAATCTCGTCTTCGCTTCGTTCTCTTGTCGTATAAAATGCAGGGTCAACGCCACATTTCTCAAAGCAGTTCATCCACACATCATTATGAAAATATTCACTCCAGGAATCAAAAATACAGCCTTTTTCATAGGCTTTCAAAATGACATCAGCCACTTTTCTATCGCCTCTTGCGAAAATTCCTTCTAAAACGCTCACATCTGCTTCATGCCAGTTGTATTTGATACTCTTCTGGTTCAACTGTGCCATAATACCCTGTTTCGTCTGATATGCTTTCTCCAGAAACTCTTCCTTTGTGCACATTCTTGCCCACTGGAACGGAGTAAACGGCTTTGGAATGAAGAATGATGTACTTGTTACAATCTGCACCTTCCCATTGACACGCTTGTCCTTCGGTACGGTCTCAAAAAAGGTAGCCGCAATTTTATTGGATAAATCACCAATACCTAAAATATCTTCTTCGGTTTCATTCGGAAGTCCTAACATAAAATATAATTTTACTCTTGTCCAGCCACCTTCAAAAGCAAGTGCCGCACCTTTTAAAATGACTTCCTCGGTCAACCCCTTATTGATAACATCACGAAGTCTTTGACTTCCGGCTTCCGGTGCAAACGTCAGACTGCTTTTCTTCACATCCTGTACTTTACTCATCACATCCAATGAAAATGCATCGATTCGAAGGGATGGTAAAGAAATATTGATATGTTTTTCGTTGCAGTCATGAATCAGGAAATCCAAAAGTTCATTTAACTGTGAATAATCACTGGAACTTAAAGAACTCAAAGAAATTTCCTCATGTCCGGTGTTTTTCAGCATTTCTACGGCATATTTTTTCAACACTTCTACGTCGCGTTCTCTGACCGGACGATAAAGCTGCCCTGCCTGACAGAAACGGCAGCCTCGGATACAACCACGCTGAATTTCCAAAACCACTCTGTCCTGAGTAACCTTAATAAACGGCACCACAGGCTTCATTGGATAGTGAGTATCGCTTACCTCCATGACAATTTCCTTCAAAATCGTGTCCGGTGCCTTATCATACAATTTCTTCCTGTCTTGAATCGTTCCGTCTTCTTTGTATTCCTCTTCATAAAAGCCCGGCACATAAATTCCCGGAATTTGAGATGCTTTCTGCAAAAATTCTAGACGGCTTCCACCAGATTTTTTGTTTTCTTTATAAACATCTAAAAGGTTACGATACTGGGTTTCACCTTCGCCAATGTAAAATAAGTCAAAAAATGGTGCTATCGGTTCCGGATTGTAGCTGCATGGACCACCACCAATCACGATTGGCATATCTTCCCCTCTGTCTTTTGCCAGAAGTGGAATCTGCGCTAAATCAAGCACCTGCAAAATATTGGTGTAACACATTTCATACTGAATGGTGATTCCCAGAAAATCCATATCTTTAATTGGTTCCTGTGACTCTAAACCAAACAATGGAATATTTTTCTCACGCATGATTTTATCCAAATCAACCCAAGGTGAATAAACACGTTCACACCACACATCTTCCCATGCATTAAACATGCTATACAAAATCTGAATGCCTAAATGAGACATTCCGATTTCATAAACATCCGGAAAACACATAGCGAAACGAACATCTATCTTATCTTTCTCTTTTATTACCGAATTTACTTCGTTTCCGATATAACGGGCGGGTTTTTCCACCTGCATCAATATTTCATCTGATAATGCCAGTTTTCTTGTCATTTTTTAGTAATTCCTTTTTCTTATCTGATTTTTCTTTGAAATTATTTATATAGATATATTAAGGATAATTTATCCTATTAAAATATTTGCTTATCTAAGATAGTATATCGAATTTACTTTTCAAAATCAAGTTGAAGCAGTTCGGATAGCTGTGTTGCCACGTCACCACTTTGTGTAGCTTCATAAACCTGGAAATAATCTTCTGAAATCATCCCATAAACATCATTCATGGAATACCCAAAAATCTTATATCCACCGGCATCACATAGTAAAAATGCCACAAAGAGCATAATTGCTGCCGCCATACGAAATTTGAAAGTCCCTTCTGTTATTTGTGGCTCCATATTTTCCACATTTCCTTCATTTCTCTCCCATGAGGGTAGAGTATTCTCTTCTCCATACAAGATTTTCTCCCGCTGTCTGATTTTCATGCGATTCCCCATATTTTCTTCCCGGATATATTGGGCAAGTTCCATCTTTTTCTCAATCGGAACTTTATTATCCTGCACATCTTTCATATTTTTCTCCATGCAAAACTGCTTGCTCTTACAGCATTGTATGAAAATGCAGACAAAAAAAGAACGTGCCACTATTGACACGTTCATCTATTTATCTTCTGGCAAGTTCTGTGGTAATTTCTTCCCATGAGATATTTTTCTCCACCATAAGAACCATCATATGATACAGAAAATCAGAAATTTCATATTTCACTTCGTTTCTATTTGGATTCTTCGCCGCAATTACAATTTCGGTTGCTTCTTCACCAAGTTTCTTTAAAATCTTATCTAAGCCTTTGTCAAACAGATAATTGGTGTAAGAACCGTCTTTCGGATGGATTTTTCTATCCTGGATTACCTCGTATACCTGTTCAAACACCTTAATCGGGTTGGTCTCTTCGTAATCTTTCGCCATAATTTCATTAAAGAAGCAGGAATGAGAACCGGTATGACAAGCTGCTCCAATCTGGGAAACCTTTGCAAGAATTGTATCTTTATCACAATCCGCTGTTAAGGATTTCACATACTGATAGTGTCCGCTTGTATCTCCTTTAATCCAGAGTTCATCACGGCTTCGGCTGTAATAAGTCATCTTGCCTGTCTTGATGGTCATATTGTAAGCTTCCTCGTTCATGTAAGCAACCATCAGCACTTCATCTGTTTTATAATCCTGTACGACAACCGTTACATGTCCATCGGAATTTAATTTGAATTCTTCCCATGCAATTTTCGCTTCGAAAGTATTTACCGAAATACCATTGGACTGACACAAAGATTTAATTGCCAACAATTCTTTGGCATTTTCGTTGATGGCATAACCGGAAATACCACAAATATTATCCCTGGAAAGGAGTTCTAATATCTTATCCAGAGAAACTTCCGGTACGGATACAATCATCGGGAATCTGGAAATCATAATAGCATCTTTGATGCCTTTTTCCTTTACCAGAATGAGTTCGTCCACATATGCTTCAATCAAAGCTTCGTTTTCTATAATTTCGCCCGGTTCTGTAATGCAGGCAACAATTTTATCTTTTCCAAATTTCTTGGAAACCTCTGCTGTAATTTCAATATTGCCTTCTTTGGAATAATTAAGTGCCGCCTTTTTACAGCCAGCATAAAGTAACTTCTTAATATCTTCCATGCGATGTACGTTTCCGGCACCAATAACCGGAATTTCTGCTTCTGCACAGATATCCTTGATAATATCCAGTGCTTCCTCATGCTCTGCATCGCCTTCTGACAAATCATAAACAATCAGCTCATCCGCATTGTTGTCACTGTAATATTTAGCAAGTGCTACCGGATTCGTATCTAAAATCGTTTTATCATTAAAGTCTTTTACTGCATTTCCCTTGTATAGATAAATGCAGGGAATCAACTGTTTGTACATTTATTTTGTCCTCATTTCAACACACTTTTAAAGGCTGCCCTTTGTACTTAATACGTCTTTGATTCGTTCGTCTTTGGAAACCGCTTCATCCAAAGCTTTTGCAAAAGCCTTGAACATCGCTTCAATCATGTGGTGTGCATTGTCCCCGGAAAGCATTTTGATATGGATATTCATACCCGCACTATAAGAGACTGCATAGAAAAATTCTTTTACCAGTTCGGTATCCAGTCCACCTACTTTTTCTACCGGAAATTCACAATCAAAACCAAGATACGGTCTGCCACATAAATCTACGGCACACAGACAAAGCGCATCATCCATTGGTAAAATAAAGGAACCGTAACGTTTGATTCCGGCCTTATCACCAACAGCTTCCTTGATGGCATTTCCAAGAACAATACCAGTATCTTCCACAGTATGGTGTCCGTCTACTTCCAAATCACCGTTGACTGATACAGTCAAGTCAAAAAATCCATGTTTTGCAAAACCTTCTAACATATGATCAAAGAAACCAATGCCTGTTTCTACCTTACTTTTTCCCATTCCGTCCAGCAAAAGTTCCATAGAAATATCAGTTTCTTTTGTTTTACGATTTACATTTGCTTTTCTTGCCATAATAACCCCTTTCGCTTATTCATGATTCACGCAATCCATTTTTGTATAAGCGTCTTATTTATTTTCTTGAAATCTGACTTTAATGGAATTAGCGTGTGCTGTCAGGCCTTCTTTTTCTGCAAATAACTCAATATCCTTGTGTGCTTTCTCAAGCGCCTCTCTGGAATAAGAAATAATGCTTGTTTTCTTCATAAAATCATCTACATTCAGTGGTGAGAAGAATTTTGCTGTTCCGTTGGTTGGTAAAATGTGGTTTGGTCCTGCATAATAGTCACCAAGCGGTTCAGAAGAATACTCTCCAAGGAAAATAGCACCTGCATTCTCAATCTTTGTCATCACATTGTATGGATCTTTGGTCAGAATTTCAAGGTGTTCGGAAGCAATGGCATTTGCTGCTTCTATCGCATCCTCCATAGAATCTGCCAGAAGAATATAGCCATAATTATCCAAAGATTTCTGAATAATCTCAGCTCTGGATAATTCTTTTAAGAAGCCTTCAATTTCTACAGATACTTCTTTTGCTAACTTCTCACTTGTTGTAATTAAAATGGCACTTGCCAGTTCATCATGTTCTGCCTGTGATAACAAATCTGCAGCTACATATCTTGGATTAGCTGTTTCATCGGCAATCACAAGAATTTCACTCGGTCCGGCAATGGAATCGATGCTGACATAGCCGAAACATGCTTTTTTCGCAAGCGCAACAAAAATGTTGCCCGGTCCGGTAATTTTATCTACCTTCGGAATACTTTCGGTTCCAAAAGCCATCGCTGCGATAGCCTGTGCCCCGCCTACTTTATATATTTCATCCACACCGGCAATCTTAGCCGCTACCAAAGTTCCCGGATTAACTTTACCATCTGCTCCTGCCGGTGTTGTCATAACAATCTTCTTAACGCCTGCAACTTTGGCCGGAATAACATTCATCAACACACTGCTTGGATAAGCTGCTTTACCACCTGGTACATACACACCGGAAACTGCGATTGGCAGAATTTTCTGTCCTAAAATTGAGCCGTCCGGTTTTGGGTCAATCCAGCTGTTATGTAACTGTTTTTTGTGGAAATCAAAAACATTGGCAGCGGATTTCTTCATTACTTCAATAAAAGCATCATCTGTTACCGAAAAAGCTTCTTCGATTTCAGCTTCCGTTACCTTGATATTTTCTTCACAAATATCCCATTTATCAAATTTTTTCGTATATTCAAAAACTGCCTGATTGCCTTTTTCCCTGACATCAGCAATAATGCCTGCTACAATATCCTCATATTGTCCATAGTTGTTCGGACTTCTTTTCAAAAGGCTGTTTAATAAATCCTTCTGCGTTTCCGCAGTTAATTTTATGGTTTTCATTCTAGCTTCTCCTCCTGAATCATTGCACTTTTCACTGTTATAAGTGCGCGCGCAAATCATTTATCAGTTTCTTAATTCGCTCCGGTTCCATCTGCATACTTACCTGATTTACAATCATACGGGCAGAAAGTGGGCAAATCTCTTCCAGCACTTCCAAGCCATTTTCCCTCAAAGTAGAGCCAGTTTCCACGATATCAACAATTACATCAGAAAGTCCAACAATCGGACCAAGTTCTACCGAACCATTTAATTTGATGATATCTACCGTCTGATGCTTTTTATTATAAAAATAATCTTTTGCAATGTTTGGATACTTGCTGGCAACACGAATCATTTCATGATGCTTTAAAAGTTCTTTGGCACTAGCCGGACCACAGACACACATACGGCACTTACCATAGCCTAAATCTAACACTTCATAAACGTGTCGATTTTCTTCCATAATGGTATCTTTTCCTACTACACCGATGTCTGCCGCACCATATTCTACATAAGTTGGTACATCCGGTCCTTTGGCAAGGAAAAATTTAAGTTTTAATTCTTCGTTAACAAAAATCAGTTTTCTGGAATCCTTGTCTTTCATCTCTTCACAGGTAATTCCGATTTCTTCCAATAATTCCATTGTCTTATTGGCAAGTCTGCCTTTTCCTAAGGCAAAAGTCAAATATCTATCTTCACTCATGCTTAAAGCCTGCCTTTCTCTTCCGGTAAAAGTTCTACGTTTTTGCCTTCTGCACGCAGAATTTTCGCCTGTTTCAACTGCTCTTTGAAGTTATCTTCACGATAATAAATCTGTACATGCTTCTTTGGCTGTGCAATCATAACATTCTGTCTGCTCATTGCCACTAACAAATCATCTACAACAACCATAAAACCGATTGCAGGCGCTTCTTTACCAAAACGACTAAGCAAGGTATCATAACGGCCGCCTTTTACGATTGCATCACCCACACCGTAGGTATAGCCTTTGAAAATAATTCCAGTATAATAATTGTATTTACTAAGCATTGTTAAATCAAAAGAAACGTACTTTTCTACGCCATAATCACAAAGCACCTGATATACTTTTTCCAGTCTCTCAATTGCCTGCAAGGATCGTTCGTTATGAACTGATTTTTTTGCATCTTCCAATGCATCTACAGAACCGAATAAGTCACTGGTTCTTAACAAAATTTCACGGTCTTTGGCATTTACATTTTTATGCGCTAACAATTCTTCGGCACCGAAGTAATTTTTGCCGGAAATAAGCTCACGAAGTTCCATTTCTGTTTCTTCATCTAATCCGGCTTGTGCACAGATTCCTTTAAAATATTCTACATTACCGATACTTACCTGAAAATCGGATAATCCTGCATGGTACAACGCTTCAATCGTCATAGCAATCATTTCTGCATCTGCCTGAACGGAATCATCACCAACAAGCTCTGCCCCCATCTGGGTAACTTCTTTTAATTTACCTTGCAATTCTGAAGTATTGGTAAAAGTGTTTCCCTGATAACAGAAACGAATCGGTACATTCTCATCCATAAAGTACTTCGCTGCACATCTGGCGATGGACGGGGTGAAATCCGGGCGAAGAACCAGGGTATTTCCTTCTTTATCGAAGAATTTATATAATTCCTTTGACGGAGTTGTTCCTACTTCTTTGGAAAAAACATCAAAAAATTCAAAGGTCGGTGTCTGAATATCACGATATCCGTACGCATGAACTTTCTCACGAAGCAGACGTTCTACTTCCATCTTTTTAGCTTTTTCATCTCCATAAATATCTCTGACACCTTCCGGTGTATGTACTAATTTCTTACTCATACTAGATTCCTTTACTTTCTTTCACTTTATCGCTTTAAAGTGTTACTTCGTTATCATAGTAGCACGTTAAAACATTTGTAGTATAGCGGAAATTATAACATTTGTCAATTATAATCCTCTCTATCATCCAAATCTTTCTGTATCATATCCAGATATGGTACCAAAATTCCATGTTTCTTTGGCAAAACATATTCCGGATTCAGTTCATCATACCGAAAACTCTTCCTGCCGCCTTCTTTGGCTCTGTCCCAGAAAAAACGGAGCATTTCATAAGGCAAATAATAAAAAACATCCTTATGCGTATAATAAATTAGAAAAAAAGCAATCCCTTTCTGCTTCTCAAACTGTTCCATAAACAACACCTGGTGTTCATGTATATTCTGCAAAGAAAAGGTATCCACTGCACACTCTTTGGCATCAAAGCAGACCGGAATTCCCTGCACCGCACCGATATAGTCTACGGTACTTTTCTGTTCAAAATAGGCAAGTGTAATATGTCTGCTCTGTTTGTCAATATTGATAGGAGTAATCGGGGTCGGTATTTTCTGAATCAGTGCCAGACCATTTTCCAGATATTTTTCATTGGTACGGTTTATCAAATCCTCTAACGTAGAACCTCGAAGTCCTCTCGAATTCCAAGTTGCCATAATCTAATTTCCTTTTTCTGCTACACGGTGAAACAACTCCGGCAGAGGTGCTTCAAATGTTTTCTCGCTAATATCCGCAAATCGTTCTTCTAATTTCGGAAATTCTACCCGATACGCATGCAACAGCTGATGCTCCACTTTACATTTTTTCTTATAAATATCGTTCCAGCGGGCATCACCATATTTATAGTCGCCAAGTAAAGGATGTCCGATACTTGCCAGATGGGCACGTATCTGATGGGATTTTCCGGTAATCAGTTCTACTTCTAACAGTGTTCTATCCTGCTCCTGTCGAATCGGTATATAGCGTGTCTTGATATAAGATGCTTTATCATTTTTTTCAGTAACAGTTACTTTATTTGTTTTCTCGTTCTTTGTCAGATAGCCTTCAATAACTTTTTCTTCCGTAATATTTCCTTTTACATACAGACGATAAAATTTATGCAAATCTCTCGTCTGTAACAATTCGCCAAGCATCTGCGCACCATGTATCGATTTAGCACATAACACAATGCCACTTGTATTTCTGTCCAAACGATTGCAAACCGATGGTTTAAAGGTCTGTAACTCGTCCTCTGTTATTTCTTTCTTTTCAAGCAGATAACCAATCAGCCACTCATTCAAAGAAATATCCTGTGGCTTAGCCTTCTGAGTCAGAACACCAGCCGGTTTATCAGCAATCAGAATATGCTCGTTTTCGTAAAGAACAGGAACAGACTTGTATTTCTGATATGCGGTTTCATACTGCACATCCGTTTTTCCCATAAACTTCTGTAAGGTTTCATCAGAAAAATAAATAGATACCACATCACCGCTTGTAATTTTCTCGCTACCATCTGCTTTTTTATCATTTAATACAATATTCTTTTTCCGAAGCATCTTATATAAAAAGCTACTTCCAGCCTCCGGCAACAGCTTATGTAAATATTTATCAAAACGTTGTCCGGCTTCCCTCTCTGTTATCGTTTTCTGATACATGAGATATTTTCCTCATTTCTGATATGCCTTGTTTCTATAATGAAATAGAATAAAACATCTGAATCATTCCATCTCTGTTTTTATTTTCTTCAGTATCCAATTCAACCAATTGACTCAGTCGGTCAGTATATTTATCAAGATTATTAAAAATTTTAATGGTCATATTCTTATAACCATCCTGCTGTAACATCTGTTCGATGTGTTTCTCACCGGCATTGCAATCACATTTTTCGTTTTCCGTATAAGCACAAATAACATTTCCCTTTATTACCATATGACTGATTGGGAAGTTTTTCTGATAGGATGTGAAATACATATCATAAAATCCAGTCAGCTTATCATCAAAAGGAGCTATCTTCTCTCTTACCTCTTCACTACAACCTTTTGCTTTCAAAAACATAATCATATTAATGGCACTTTTGCAAGAAGGCAATAAGCCAAGTACGGCAACAATTGTTAATATGTTCTGATTACTTCCGGTAGAATAAATACCCATTCCATAAATTCCGAGTGATAACGCAAAAAACAAAACGGTTCGTAGTATTGTTGTTTTTTTCTGGTAATCAATATAACCAAAGCATCCCTTTTTTACTCTTTTTTTCATCGAATCACTCCTCTGGATAATCCATATAATAATTTCATTGGCAAACCATATACGGATACTTCTTTTTTCTTCTTACAATCCTTAATCGCCTGTGCAACTACCTTATCGGTGTCCGCCATTGTCATTTTCTTCAATTTGCCAAGTTCTCCGTATCTGCCATAAGCGTGCTCCAAAAATGGAGTTTCCACCGGTCCGGGGCAAACAGTTGTTACAACGATACCTTGTGGCTTCAATTCTTTTGCAAGGGCACGTCCAAATGAATATACATAGGATTTTGTTGCTGCATATACCGCGAATTGTGGCTGTGGCAGAAATGCCGAACCGGATGCTACCTGTATGATTTTACTGCCTTTGTGCATATACGGCAGACAAATTTTAGTCATCTGCGTTAGTGCAAGTACATTTAAACGCACCATTTCCATAGTTTCTTCTCTGCTCTGCTTGTCAAAAGCTCCGTAAGTTCCCACACCTGCACAGTTTACAAGTACTGATATCTTCGGATTCAAAATCATCATTGCCTGCGCAAATTGATTCAACTTGTTTTCCTCTGTAATGTCCATTGGAAAAACTTTAATTTCCGGTACAATATCCATCTCTTTTAAACTATTTACTACGTCTTCCAGATTTTCTTTTTTTCTGGCAATCAGCCATAATTCATTTGTTTTTTTCAACATAGGAGCAAGCTGTATAGCAAACTCTTTGCCCATACCGGAAGATGCACCTGTTATAATTGCAATATTCATGAGAACCTCCTTCTATATCTTTAATCATCTGACTCCCAAAATTCAGCTGTTACTTTTTGCGACTATGAACATTTCGTATTGTTTTCTTTTTCTTACCAACGTTTTGACTGCCTTTATTCTTCTGATTTGTTTTGCCATTATTCTGCTGTCTGCTGCTTTTATCAGACTTCTTCCGAGTGTCCTGTGGTTGTGAAGTCTTAAACTTTCTTGGGCGAATCAGACATTTCTTATCAAAACCGATTAAATCCTCACGTCCGGCTTTCATCAATGCTTCATACACCAAGTCATAGTTATTTGGGTTTCGATATTGAATCAAAGCACGCTGCATCGCTTTTTCATGCGGATTCTTACAGACATAAACCGGTTTGCCGTTTCGTGGATCAATTCCGGTATAATACATAACCGTAGAAACGGTAGATGGTGTCGGATAGAAATCCTGCACCTGCTCCGGCATATAGCCTAAATCACGCAAATATTCAGCCAGTTCAATTGCTTCCTTCAAGGTAGAACCCGGATGTGACGACATCAGATACGGCACAAGAAACTGCTTCTTTCCCAGTTTCTCATTTATTTTACCATATTTTCGCACAAATTGTTCATAAACTGCTTTTTCCGGTTTACCCATTTTGGATAATACTGCATCAGAAATATGCTCCGGTGCAACCTTTAGCTGTCCGCTCACATGATGCTCTACTAACTCTTTGAAAAAAGTATCATCCGGATCTGCTAATAAATAATCAAAACGAATACCCGAACGAATAAATACTTTCTTAACTCCCGGTAATGCACGAAGCTTTCGAAGTAATGCAAGGTAATCGGAATGATCTGCTTTCATGTTTGGACAAGGCTTCGGAAACAGGCATTGCCTATTTTTACAAACGCCCTGTGTCATCTGCTTCTCACAGGACGGGTGTCTGAAGTTGGCAGTCGGACCACCCACATCATGAATATATCCCTTGAAATCCGGGTCTTTTATCATAAGTTCCGCTTCTTTGACAATGGATTCATGACTTCTGACCTGTATTGTTCTTCCTTGATGGAAGGTAAGTGCGCAGAAACTACATCCCCCAAAGCAGCCACGATTACTGATAAGCGAAAATTTGATTTCAGAAATCGCCGGAACACCGCCTTTTTCCTCATAAGACGGATGATAAGTGCGCATATACGGCAATTCATAGACAGCATCCATTTCTTCCATTGTAAGCGGTTTCTGCGGGGGATTCTGCACCACATAAATCTGATGTGGATATTCCTCTATCAATGTTTTGCCGGTAAAAGGATCCGTGCTCTGATACTGTATTGCAAAACTGTCTGCATAACGTTTCGGCTGTGCTTTCATTTCCTCATAAGCTGGCAATATAACACTATCATAAATACCGGAAATGTCTTTGGTTTTGTACACCGTTCCCGGTACGAAAGTAATGTCTTTTACTGCAATACCACTTGCCAATGCATCCGCAATCTCGACAATTGATTTTTCTCCCATGCCATAGGAAATGATATCTGCCTGGCTATCTAACAACACAGAACGTTTAAATTGGTCTGACCAATAGTCGTAATGAGCCATTCTTCGAAGACTGGCTTCAATACCACCAATAATAATCGGTACATCCTTATAAGTTCTTCGAATCAGATTTCCATACACAACGGTTGCATGATCCGGTCTTTTATAGGTTTCTCCACCCGGTGTATAGGCATCTGTTGGTCGATGCTTCTTCGATACAAAATAATGATTTACCATAGAATCCATATTGCCTGCTGAAATCAAAAAAGCAAGCTTCGGTTTTCCTAAAATAGTAATACTTGCATCGTCTTTCCAATCCGGCTGTGAAATAATTCCGACACGGTAGCCGTGTGATTCTAATATTCTGCTGATAATTGCATGTCCAAAGGAAGGATGATCTACATAAGCATCACCAATTACATAAACAAAATCAAACTGTTCAATGCCTTCTCTTATCATATCTTCTCTGGATATCGGTAAAAATCCCATTTTCTATATTAACTCCATTCCTGCACACATTTTATACTAATTCCTTGAAATCATGAATATAATAATCTGCCATTTGGCGCTTTTGTTCATCCTGCGGAATCGAGTACTCATCGTATACCGCACATACCTTCATACCGGCAGCTTTCCCTGCCATAATCCCCGGAACAATATCCTCAAATACGAGGCAATTCTTTGGTGCTACGCCAAGTTCTTTCGCAACTGCCAGATAGATGTCCGGTGCCGGTTTTCCTTTTGCTACATCACAACCTGTCATAATACATCCAAAATGCTCGTTCAGGTTATGTACTGAGATAACATTTTCTACTAATTCTCTGGAATTACTGGTTGCAATTCCAAGTTTTATCTGTTTTTTGCTGCACAAATTCAAAAAATCTTGTGCACCTTCTTTCAAAGGCACTTCGTAACTGTATTTATCCCATGCCATCTGATTCCAGTCTTCTTTGATTTTTTCCAGTTCATCCGGCAGTTCAAAAGTTTCTTTGAAATAAACGGCAGTTTCGCTGAAACTCATTCCTTCAATACGCGCTTGTAAATCATCCGGCTTCTCAATGCCAAATCTTCCAAGATATTCTACGTCAATCGCGCCCCACATCCACATGGAATCTACTAACGAACCATCCAAGTCAAAAATAACTGCTTCTATATCTTTTAACATTACTTTTTCTCCTGCAATAACTTAACTTCTTCGCTCGTAAGCTTCCGATATTCTCCCGGTTGCAAACGCTCATCTAACACAAGACCGCCCATACGTACTCTTTTTAGATAAATCACTTCATTTCCAACCGCCTGCAACATTCTTTTTACTTGATGAAATTTTCCTTCCAGAATCGTTAAGGCAATCTTTTTTTCTTCCAGAATGGCAACCTTTGCAGGCATTGTCAGCTTCTTTTCTCCAATATCTACGCCCTGCTCCAATTTTTCTTTCTGTGTTACATCAAAAGGCTCTGCTAAAGTACATTCATAAACTTTCTCCACATGTTTTGTCGGAGAAAGCAATTCATGCGTAAGTGCACCGTCATTGGTCAGAATTAATAATCCTTCCGTATCTTTATCCAATCTTCCCATCGGAAACAAATCATCTCTTCCGATATCCTTTAATAAATCAACTACGGTTTTATCTTTCTTATCTTCCGTTGCCGATACTACACCTGCCGGTTTGTTCAACATATAATATACAAATTTTTCGTATTCGTATATTGTTCCTTTATAGCCAACTTTATCCTTATTTTCATCAACAGCAAAATCACTCTGACGTACCATTTCACCATTTACCGTAACCAAACCTGCTCGAATATCTTTCTTTAACTGGCTTCTGGTCGCGCACTTCATATCACTTAAAAATTTATCCAAACGCATATCTGCTTATCCTTCTCACATATAATGAAACAAGAACTTCTTTGTCCGGAGTATTCAGACTCTTATGTTCAAAAAAATATCTGATGTCCTTAGCCAGGCACTTTTTACCCTTCTTGCTCTCTATCTGACTTTTTTGTTGCTTCGCTATCCGGCGCAGTCGCTTTCCTATGCCTCTACCGGATTACTTCTCTGGTTTCAAAGAATGATTCCAACTTTACTTCCGTTCATGATTCTTTCCGGCGTTATGATACGCATGAATCTGACCGAGCGTTTTGCCAAGTGGTTTCATCCTCTTTTTCACCAAATCTGGGGTACCTCTTTAAATGGTTCCTATGTGCTCTTAATGGGAATACTTTGTGGATTTCCTATGGGTGCCAGAGTCATCGGTGAACTTCTTCATGCACAGAAACTATCCGAAAAAGAGGCTTCACATCTTCTTGCCTTCTGTAACAACATCGGACCGATTTATTTCATCAGTTTTGTTATGAGTACCTTGTCCATTGAAAACGATTATATACCTTTTTGCATCATGTATGGTGTGCCGCTTGTTTATGGATTTTTCCTGTATCGCTTTCATTATAAATCTGCATTTTGTAAATCCACTGCAAGAATCATTCTACACCCAGCTTCCTTTTCGCATAATACCGCGCCTTCTCTGCTTGCAGCCATTGATGATTCTGTTATATCCGGGCTCATCGGCATCGGCAAACTGGGTGGTTATATGGTTTTCTTTAATCTATTAAATATTTTGCTTTATCCGTTTACATCGCTGTCAAAACCAATCCTCGGCTTTTGCAACTGTATGTTAGAAATCACAAGCGGTATCAGCACTGTCGGTAAGGAAGGGTTTTTCATGATTCTGATTCTGCTTCCATTCGGTGGATTCTCTTGTATTGCCCAGACTTACAGCATGATTAAAGACACAAATCTTTCCATAACTCACTATTTTTTACACAAATGCATTCAGACCATATTAACGGCAACTATTTATATTTTCTACGCCTTTTTTTACGCTTATAACTTCTAAGAATGATTACCATTGACAAAATCATAGAAAGCACAAGCAAAGCGCAAATAATACATACTCCAACAAAATAGCCAACTGACACAGGTGATTCTTCTTCGCTTACTTCATCAACCTGATAGGTGATTTCTTCATAATCTTCTTTCGAGAGCACATTATCTGAATCCGTCTGTGCAACTGCGGATTCATCTAAAGTTGCTTCGGAATCCATTTGTGATTCTTCCATTTCACTTTCTGCTTCATCTGATTCCGTCTCTTCATTCTGCTCATCATAGTTTACAGACGGCAAATCTATTTCGTTGCTGGTAGTATACAAATCATATCCATTATAAGCATTAACAACAACCCTTGGAATCGTTCCGGAAGGCACCTGTATGGTAAATTCAAACGTATCCTTCGACTTATCAGGCCATCTTTGCAACTCTGAAAAAGTCTCGCCGCCATCATAACTATAAGTGTAATAAAGCATACCACTGTCATAATCATCTGCTGAAACGCTTATTGTCACTTCACCCGTTTCTTTATTTTGTTCCACCAGCTCAATCATACAAATGTCCGGTTCGGTGCTATCCGGCTTCATAACCTGTGTCGGAACCGGTACAGTCGCTATTTCATAGCCTGTAAAATCTTTGCCCAGACTTTCTGATTTCAAGCCGTAATATCTTGCTACTGCCTCTGCATCCAGTCTTCCGAATTCTTCCAGTTTCTCTTTGTGATCATAAAAAGGTTGGTCATTTTCCTGGTCCAAATGGCAATGTTCAATTAATGCACACGGAATATTACGTTCTGTAGCATGACGAATAATACCATAATAATCAATTCCTTCATCATTCAGTCTGGTTTTAATTCCTCGCGAATAAAGTCCTTTTTCCTGAAGCAATTCCATTTCAATCGTAGCGAATTCGTATCCTCTGCTATACTGCTCTCCAAATGCCGAAATCCATGTTTCTGCGCCAAACAAAGTATGATGTTCCGAAAGATTAAAATGCAGACAGAAAATAAAATCTGCATTCACACTTGCAGCATATTCGCATCGCTGTTCCAGTGTCAAATCTACATCTCCGGTTCTTGTCATATAAACCGTAATTCCCTCGTACTGCTCCAATTCCTCTTTCATGGCATTTGCAACAATCATGGTCATTTCCTTCTCAGTATAATCTTCATATTGACCACCAAGATTTTCACCACCATGTCCCGGATCAATTACAATAACGATTGGTTCATCTGCATTTACCGTCATAACCGCATCGGTATCTAAACCGAAAATTCCTGTACATACAAGTATTATTATGAAATTGATTGTGAAAAATAATAAGCCGGCTTCCCTTTGAAACCGGCTTATGCTGAATTTTTGAAACATAACTGTTATACTTTCCTATAATAAATCCAGATTGATAGATTCTTCTGCGCTATCATCATAATCTACTTCTTTTAAGAGTTCTTCTACTTCCGGCGGTCTTAATTCTGCACGATTGGCTTTTACAACTTCATTATAGCCGTTGATTGTATTATAGAAGCTTTCATAATGTGCCGTCGTTGTATTCAAAGTCGTTGTCATTACATTCTCAAGATTAGCAAGCATATCATCCAGATACTGCATAGCGGCTGCTCTGACACCATTTGCTTCTATCGTCGCATTATCCAGAATTTCCTGTGCCTGATGAGTTGCTAAAGTAACCACTTCATTTGCCTGTGCATATGCCTGTTGCATAATTTCATGCTCATTAATCAACTCATTCGTATGTATAGTTGCTTCATTGATTAAAGCTTCTGCTTTCGAACGTGCATCATTCAAAATAGCTTCTTTATTAGTAATAATCTTCTGATAGCGCTTAATCTCATCCGGAGTTTTCATCCGAAGTTCACGCAAAAGTTCATCAATTTCTTCTTTATTTACGATAATGTTTGTCTTGGAAAGAGGCTGATATTTACAACCGTCAATATAATCCTCTATCTCATCGATTAACTGTTCGATTCTGCTGCTCATCTTTACTCCTATCTTATATGACCAAATTTTTCATAAACAAGTTTCCCGACAAAATCAGGAACGCACTGTGAAATATCTCCATTGAAGCTGGCAATCTCTTTTACACTGGAAGAACTTAAGTATGCATATTCCAGACTAGTTGTCAAAAACATGGTATCCAGTTCTCCATTGGAAAGTTTTCTGTTCATCTGTGCCATCTGCAATTCGTATTCAAAATCGGTAATCGCACGCAATCCTCTGATTACTACATGAACATCTTTCTGCTTCGCATAATCAATTAACAGACCACTAAAAGAATCTATCTTTACATTCGGGATATCTTTCGTCGCCTCTTCTAATATCTTAACACGTTCTTGTGCAGAAAACAATGGAGTCTTTACGTTATTATTCAACACACTTACTGTCAATTCATCAAAAATTTCTGCTGCACGTCTGATAATATCCAGATGTCCGTAAGTAACCGGATCAAAGCTGCCCGGATAAATTGCTGCCTTCATATTTATGCCCTCATACTAATTATTCGTAGTAACTCATCAATTTACAATACAATAATTTCTTACTGTCTGTATTATATAATAAATCACTTTTCCTCAAATGTCTTTACTTTCTTGAAAAAAATTAAGATTTTTCTTTGAAAAATATTTCTTCGAAATATTATTCTTAAATATCTTTCCGCAGAAAAACATGTTTGTTGGTTTTGTAGCATTTTTCTTTTTCAACACAAAAGCCAAGCGTTTCTGCATAAGAAAACTCCGTATTCAGAGAAGCTTCAACAACAACCCTTGTATTTTCTGTTACATAAGGCATATTCTGCAAAACTGCCAGTACCTGTCGTTCATAGCCCTGCTCATAAGGCGGGTCCATAAAAATGATATCTGCTTCTTTTTCATGAATCCCTGCAAGGGCACTCAATACATCCTGTTTTAACACTGTTGCCCTGTCTTCAAAACGGGTAAATTTCAAATTATCCAAAATACAGGCAAGCGCATTTTTATTATTTTCTACAAAATAAGCATGTTCTGCCCCACGACTGATGGCCTCAATTCCAATACCACCACTTCCACTGAACAAATCGATGAAAATGCCACCTGGAAGATATGGCTGCAACATATTAAACAGTGTTTCTTTAATACGGTCTGTTGTCGGTCTGGTATCCATGCCTTCCGGCGTTTTTAATCTTAAGCTTCTTGCTGTTCCTGCAATAACACGCATATTTCTCTCCTTATGTCAGTTTTCAATACGATTTATCCCAAAGGGTACAGTACCGTTTTACTCACATCTGCGGTTATACACGTACTTTCACACCTTTGCTGTCTCTACTGCCTAATTTCAGTTTATTAAGTTCTATTACTTTTCCCTTATATTCAACAGATTGTTCATCCGTATTACGGGTAAAATATACATTCTCCAGATAGTCATTTGCGCCAAGCTTCATACCGCGCACACCAACTGCGCCCTTCTTTTTCTCCGGAATTTCTTCCACTGTAAAGCGCAGGAAATATCCTTCTTTGGACTGCAATATGATATTGCGCTGTTCTTTTAATGTTACAACACTTATAACTTCATCGCCATCCTGCAATTTGGTTGCGGCTACCGTCCGCTTCGCTACATCAAACTCACCGCCATCAACCACTTTCAGCATCGCACTCTTAGTCGCAAAAATAACACGGTATAAATTCAAATCCGTCTGACTTGCCACAAATACAATCGCTTCTCTGGCAGAATCGTAATTACTGATATTATCTACCGGAACACCCTTATCACGGAATTTTCCAAATGGTATATCTAATACTTTAATAGTATGAAGTTGTCCCATATTAGTAAACAGGCATACTTTTCCGGTATTTTTACATTGGAATACATATTTATTTTCTGCAAAAGCTGCATCTTTATTACGTTCAAAAGTCTGTAAGTCAATTGTTTTCGCATAACCGAAACGATCCATTAAGAAAACAATATCCATTTCTTCCATTTTCTTCTCTACATAAACCGCTTCTTCCGCATTGGTAATCTCTGTTCTTCTGGCTCTGCCGTAGGCCTCTTTGATTTCATCCAATTCATTGATGATAACCTGTGCCATAGAATCTCTCCTTGCCAGAATGTCTTCATAGCGGTAAATATTCGCCATCGTTTCTTCATGGTCGTTAATCAAAGCCTCAATTTCCAGACCAATCAATTTATACAAACGCATATCCAGAATCGCATTTGCCTGTTTTTCTGAAAACATAAGCTGTGTTGCCATGATTTTAGATTCTTTGGTCTTAAATTTAATGCCGTCAATTTTACCTTCCACCAGACAGGCTTTCGCCATATTTCTGTCTTTGGAACCACGTAGAATTTCAATAATTAAATCAATGACATTACATGCCTTGATAAGACCTTCCTGAATCTCCTTTTTCTCCAGTTCCTTCGCCAACAGATTCTTATACTTTCTGGTAGTCACTTCAAACTGGAAATCCACATTTGCCTTAATAATCTGCTTTAAGCCCATAGTTTCCGGTCTGCCGTCAGCAATCGCCAACATGTTGACACCGAAAGTATCTTCCAGTCGCGTTTTCTTGTAGAGCATATTTTTGAAATTCTCTACGTCAGCATCTTTTCGAAGTTCAATGACAATACGAATTCCTTCTTTCGAAGACTGGTTCGTAATATCTACAATATCCTGTGTTTTCTTTGTTTCAGCAAGAGCAGCCACATCCATGAGGAACTTACCGATATTGGCACCAATCATGGTAAACGGAATCTCCGTAATTACCAGATTTACTTTACCGCCCTTCGCTTTTTCGATTTCTACTTTACCGCGAATTTTTACTTTGCCGGTTCCTGTTTCATAGATATCCAGCAGTTCATCCTGATTGATAACAATACCACCGGTCGGGAAATCAGGACCTTTCACATAGCGCATCAATTCTCGTGTGGTAATATTTTCATCCTTCATATAGGCTTTGGTCGCGTTGATAACTTCCACAAGGTTATGCGGCGGAATATTGGTTGCCATACCAACCGCAATACCTTCGGAACCGTTAATCAGAAGATTCGGAATTTTTACCGGAAGAACGCTTGGTTCTTTCTCTGTTTCATCAAAGTTTGGAAGAAAATCGACAACATCCTTATCCAAATCGGCAAGAAAAGCTTCCTGTGTTATTTTCTCAAGTCTTGCTTCCGTATAACGCATTGCAGCAGCACCGTCACCTTCGATATTACCGAAGTTACCATGTCCGTCAATCAGTGGAAGTCCTTTTTTGAAATCCTGTGTCATAACAACCAGTGCTTCATAAATGGAACTGTCGCCATGTGGATGATATTTACCCATCGTATCACCTACGATACGTGCCGATTTACGATATGGTCTATCATAACGGATACCAAGCTCATACATATCATATAAAGTTCTTCGCTGTACCGGTTTGAGTCCGTCACGAACATCTGGTAATGCTCTGGCAATAATAACGCTCATTGCATAATCGATATAAGATTTCTGCATTACCTCGGAGTATTCCGTTTTTATAATTCTATCGTTCATATAATTTTACACTACCTTTGCTTGTAGAACTATTCGTCGTTCACTATAATTCTTTATTCTGTATACCAGTCTGTCTAAATATCCAGTTCTGCATCCTGTGCATGGTTATAAATAAACTCTTTACGAGGTGGTACTTCTGTTCCCATTAACATTTCGGTCACTTCCGAAGCCATTCTGGCATCTTCAATCTCAACCAGTTTCAAAAGTCTGGTATCCGGATCAAGTGTCGTTTCCCAAAGCTGCTGTGCATCCATTTCACCAAGACCTTTGTAACGTTGCAAGGTAAAAGGTCCTTTGTGTGTTTTACGATACTTCTCTAATGCTTTATCATCATAGAGGTATTCTTCTTTTCCCTTGGATGGCATTGCTTTATAGAGAGGCGGCATCGCAATGTATACATGTCCCTCATAAATCAGTTCCGGCATAAAACGATAAAATAATGTCAGAAGCAAGGTGGAAATATGAGCACCATCCACATCGGCATCCGCCATAATAATAATCTTATCATAACGAAGTTTTGTTATATCAAAATCATTACCATAGCCTTCTGAAAATCCACAGCCAAATGCATTAATCATCGTTTTGATTTCTGCATTGGCAAGCACTTTATCAATACTTGCTTTCTCTACATTCAAAATCTTACCACGAATCGGTAAAATTGCCTGAAACATACGATTTCTCGCTGTTTTCGCACTACCACCCGCAGAATCACCTTCTACGATAAAGATTTCACATTTCGAAGCATCTTTTGACTCACAGTTTGCCAGTTTACCATTTGAATCAAAAGAAAACTTCTGCTTTGTCAGCATATTTGTCTTTGCTTTCTCTTCTGTTTTACGGATTTTAGCGGCTTTCTCAGCACAACCGATAATATTTTTCAAGGTTTCCAGATTACGGTCAAAATAACGGACAATTTCATCACCAGTTACCTTGCTGACTACTTTGGAAGCATCCTGATTATCAAGTTTTGTCTTGGTCTGTCCTTCAAAACGAGGATCGGGATGTTTAATGGAAACTACTGCCGTCATACCGTTTCGTACATCAGCACCGGTAAAGTTTACATCCTTTTCTTTTAAAATATTCAAACCTCTTGCGTATGTATTAATTACATTTGTAAACATAGTTTTAAAGCCGGTCAAGTGTGTACCACCTTCGGCATTATAAATATTATTACAGAAACCAAGCACATTTTCATGGAACTCATTTACATACTGGAACGCTACTTCCACGTTAATTCCTTCGGATTCTCCCTGGAAATAAATCACATCATGAATGGTTTCTTTCGATCTATTCATATCTTTAACAAAACCAATAATTCCTTCCGGTTCATGATATTCAATATGCTCAACTTCTTCTTTTCTTCTGTCTTCAAAAACAATCGTAAGATTCGGATTTAAGTATGCAGTTTCATGCAATCGGCTTTTGACTTCATCTTCTTTAAATCTTGTCTTGTCAAAAATCGTATCATCCGGCAAAAAGCTGATTTTAGTTCCGGTTTCTTTGGTCTTTCCAATCACTGGCAAAAGCCCATTCTGTAATTCCAGAACAGGCACTCCACGTTCATATTTATCTTCATAAATGCAGCCTTCCGTCTTTACAACGACATGCAGCCACGTAGACAAAGCATTGACAACCGAAGAACCTACACCATGCAGACCACCGCTTGTCTTATATGCTTCATTATCAAATTTACCACCGGCATGAAGTGTCGTAAACACCAGTCGTTCTGCGCTGATTCCTTTCTCATGCATTCCGACCGGAATACCACGACCATCATCCTCAATCGTTGCTGAACCATCTGCTTCCAACGTTACATAAATCGTCTTACAATATCCCGCCAGATGCTCGTCCACCGCATTATCAACAATTTCATAGATTAAATGATTCAGACCTTTGGTAGAAACACTACCAATGTACATTCCCGGCCTTACTCTGACTGCTTCCAGTCCCTCCAGAACAGTAATACTGGACGCATCATATTTATGTTCTTTTGCCATGCAAACACCTCACTGCTTAACTTTCGCGAACATTTTACCATATATTTAGTAGTTTGAAAAGCAAAAAATACCAGATACAGTGTGGTCTCAAATTGTAAAATATAAATCAACAAGGAGAGACATCGTATCAGCAGATTATTTTTGAGGAATGTTAAATGGTTCATCTCCTTCGAGTTATTCTAAGATAATGTGGGAATGTCTTAGCATAACACATATAAAGCCCAATAAAAAGGACTTTGTTGTTCATTTTTCATGAAGGGGAGCGACATACTCCCCTATCTCCAAAGAAAATAGGTGAAACAAGA
>JAGAPK010000048.1 GCA_017623295.1 Lachnospiraceae bacterium
CAAACTCTTTTATCTGCTCTTTCAGTTCCTCGTCCGTCATGGCATCATTCAAACGATATGCATAATAGTAACTCTCCGTCTGATTACTTTTCCCACTCGTTTTTAATGCTTCATAAGCATCTTCTGTCAGAAATGCCGTTCCAAACTGACTGCTGTCTATCGCACTATCTGAAAATTCTTTGTAGGGAGCTTCGTAATCCGGTGTCGTACCGATACCTACAATCTGGTATTCCTTATCCGCTATGGAAATGCTGTCTCCTAATGCATAAGAATGTTCTTTCGCATATCTTTTTTCTAAGACTATTTCATCTTCCTTCTCTGCCAATTTTCCTTCCTCTAAAGCAATCAGATTAATTTCCTGTCGATTACGATATACTCGCAGGGTACTTTTATCTTCAACAGAGAAATCCAGATAAAACATTTCTTCCAATGTAACTCCCTGTTCGGTAATTGTTTCCTTCTCCTGACTTGTCAGTGGTACAAAGACACCAAACTCACCATCCTCACACATATGCTGCTCTGACGACCTCTGTGTGCCAATGATAATCGTATCTGCTGCTCCAATCAGGCTCACTACCACATACATTCCAAGTACAATCAGAAGTCCAAGAGCCAGATATCGCAAGAAGTTTTCCTTTAAATCTCTCAATACTCTTTTTCTTAATACTTTCTGCATTATAAGTCCTCCAGTTCTGCCGCTGGCACTCTTGTTTCGTTTTCGTATTCTTTATGAATCTGTCCGTCTTTGATGATAATTACTTTATGTACCATGTTCTTGATAGAATTATTGTGTGTAACAAGAAGCATCGTCGTTCCGTACTTTTGATTGATTTGTTCAAGCAGCACTAAAATATCTCTTGAAGTTTTCGAATCCAGTGCTCCTGTAGGCTCATCTAACAGCAGCAATTTCGGATTTTTAATCAATGCTCTGGCAATAGCACATCGTTGTTGCTGTCCTCCGGAAAGCTGGGACGGAAACTTATTCTGATGTTCCGTTAATCCAAGCGTTTCTAATAATTCATCCATATCTAACGGCTGCTTGGAGAGATACTCACATACCTGAATATTTTCTCTGACGGTCAGATTCGGCACCAGATTATAAAATTGAAAAATAAATCCAAGATGTTCTCTCCGGTAATCAGAAAGTGCTGTCGGTTTCAAACCTACGATTTCTTTACCATCCACTTTGATGGAACCGGAATCCAACGTATCCAATCCTCCGATGCAATTTAAAAAAGTGGATTTACCGGAACCACTCGTTCCCTGAATAACACACATTTTTCCTCTCTCCAGGCCGGTTGAAATTCCTTTTAAAACCTGTACATAACTTCCGTCCTTTCCATAACTTTTCTTTATGTTCTTCACTTCAAGATACATATCATTTCCTCCTATTGATATTTTTTCTCATTCACATAACACTGTTATGTTAAATGTATTTTTTATGCCGTATTCTCACCAACAAGAAAACGGCATTTTTTTCTATTATCTTTTTCTCTGAAACATTGCCATCCAACCGGAGATAATATAGTATACAATGCTTTCAATCTGCTTAACTGCTTTTTCTTCAGAAGCTTCATGTGTCAACAGATGTACAAAGGCATCAATCTGCATATGTGCTACCCAATGAATCATATAATCATCCAGCGTTTTGGCTCCCATACTTTCTGCGATTTTGTCCGCCATGATACGATAATGTTTCTCGCTGACATCAACAAAATAATCCACACAATTTTCGAAACGTGAGCCCTGACTTTTGGTCAGAATCAACTGGAACTCATCATAATAATGATACATAAAATGAATAACCTGCTTCGCTACATCAATACCTTCGCCAAAGTCATCCAGTGTACTAAGTTCCAAAACAGATATTTCGCTTTCATCTGCATAGTGACTACCCATAAGCTGAGTTAGCTGACTTAGGGGTTCCTGTACCAGATTGGCAAACAAATCTTCTTTGTCTTCAAAAAAGAAGTACAATGCCCCTGTCGTAACGCCCGCATTTTTACAGATATTTCTAAGAGATGCCTGCATGAATCCTTTTTCTAAAAATTCCTTTTTCGCACTTTTCAAGAGATTCTCTCTTGTTTCTTTTTCATTCTTCAAAGATTTACCTCAAATTTACTTATAATCAAAGAAAACATAACAGCGTTATCTGATAACACTGTTATGTTATAACATAATATTTCCGTTGTCAAGAATGTTTTTTTATTTTTTCTCTCTCTCAAACACAAAAAGAGTTGTCACACTAATAATAATTAGCATCACAACTCCCTTCTATTGCTCTATTATAATTACTCTTTTGTATCAGTATGACAACCGCTGCAGCCACCGCAGCCTGAACCTTGACTATGCGCACATGTTCCTGCTGCCGGACAACCAATACATTTTACTCCGCTTTTTTTCGCTTTTACAATGTACATTACTGCTGCCCCAATAATAGCTATAAGAACTACTACAACAATCAAATTTACCATACCGACAACTCCTTATGTATTATAATCTTAAGCTGCCTTACCTAAGGCATATTCTGCTGCAAGGCTCTTGTTTGTTTTTCTAATTAAGAATACTACTACAGCTGCCATAGCAATTACTACGATTAAACCAGGAACAAAACCTGCTCCTAAAGATCCTGTTGTAATTAATGTACCAATCTGATATACAAGGAATGCAACTGTGTAACCTGTTCCAAACTGAAGCGCTATACCGCCCCATAACCACTTTTTGCTCTGCATTTCGGAGTTCATAGCACCCAGAGCTGCGAAACAAGGAGGTGTATACAAATTGAACATTAAGAATGCAAGTGCTGCAACTTTTGTTAATCCCATTGCAACTGCAACTTCATTTGCACCACCAACTAATGCTAATTCTTCTGTATCGATAAAGTTAGTGATTGCGTAGCAAACTGCCAATGTACCAACAACATTTTCTTTTGCAATGAAACCTGTAACAGCAGCTGCTGCTAACTGCCATGCTGCAAAACCTACGATTGGAACTAATAAAACAGCGATTGGAGATGCGATAGATGCAAGGATAGAAGTATTTTCCATTCCTTCTTCAACCACCTGCAGTTTCCAGTTAAAGGACTGCATAATCTGTACAACTGTATTACATACAAGGATGATTGTACCAGCTTTGATAATATATGCTTTACCACGAGAACACATAGAGATAAATGCTCTCTTTAAGCTTGGAAGTTTATACTCCGGAAGCTCAATGATAAAGAATGATTTTCTGAACTTATATCCTGTAATCTGATTTACTAACAGAGCACCTAATAAAATCAGAACAATACCTACAAAGTACATTACAACAGTTACCCAAGAAGCATCTGCAAAAAATGCGCCTGCAAAAAGAGCAATAACAGGAAGCTTCGCACCACATGGCATGAATGGTGTCAGCATTGCAGTAGCTCTACGCTCTCTTTCATTACGGATTGTACGACAAGCCATAATACCAGGGATTGCACATCCTGTACCAATTACCATAGGGATAACAGATTTTCCGGACAGACCAACTCTCTTGAAAATCGGATCTAAAACAACGGTTGCACGTGCCATATAACCACAATCTTCTAATAATGCGATTAAGAAATACATTACCATTACTAATGGAAGGAAACCAACAACGGCACCTACACCACCAACAATACCATCTACAATGAGTGACTGTAAGAATGGATTTGCATTTTCTACAAGACCAGCAACCCACTCCTGGAAGGTTTCAATCCAGCCTACCAACAAGTCTGCAATCCATGTACCAACAGTTGTCTGGGAAACATAGAATACAAGCCACATGATAACACCAAAAATTAAAAGACCTAAAATAGGATTGGTAACGACCTTATCAATCTTATCCTGAACGTTCTTATCTTTTGTTAATACTTTACGGGATTCAACGTCTTTTACAATCTTATTTGTAAATTCGAAACGTTTTCTATCTGCTGCTTCTACTTCAGCTTTATCCTGTAAATTAATATTTCCCTGAGTATATGGAGCTTTCTGCTCTTTACCCTTTAAGGAAGCTGCTGTTTTTACTACTTCTGCTAAACCTTTGTCACTTGTAGAAACAGTGTTAACAACAGGACAGCCTAACTTTTCAGATAAAGCAGCTGCGTCAATTTTGGTATCCTTCTTTTCATTGATATCACTCTTGTTCAAAGCAACGACTACAGGAATTCCTAATTCCATTAACTGTGTTGTGAAGAATAAGCTACGGCTTAAGTTTGTAGCATCAACGATGTTAATAATTACATCCGGGTTTTCATTTTTCACATAAGCACTTGTGATGCTTTCTTCTGAAGTAAATGGAGACATAGAATACGCACCCGGTAAGTCTACTGCAATTAATTCCTCTGTTCCATCATAATAATTTTTCTTAATTGGGCTTTCTTTCTTGTCTACAGTAACACCAGCCCAGTTACCAACACGTTCGTTTCTTCCGGTGAGCGCGTTGTACATGGTAGTTTTACCACTGTTAGGATTACCTGTTAAAGCAATTCTCATTTTTCGTCCTCCTCATTTAATTAATTTACATTTTTAAACTAAATCATAGCCATCTCATAAGGATAGTTAAGACTAACCATGCGACAAAAATATAGGTGGTGAATCATCACCACTATATTGTAATGGCTGCCGCCAATTGATTATCGATAGTATATCTACCATCTTTAATAGAAACAACACATCCACTTTTCAAGTGCGAAACAACAGTAATCGGTTCACCGCTATAACATCCCAGTGAAAAAAGAAATGCGTCCAATTCTTCATCGTCTGTCAGTATCTCTTTAATAATATACTCTTTTTCTATCTGTGCTTCTGTTAAATTCATGCCATCCTCCTATTTTCTAGGCAACAATTAGTTTCAACTAACCGTTGATAGTATAACACTGGGATATTGTTCTGTCAAACATTATTGGAATTTTTTTTCAATAATTATTCTGCTCCCTTCAGTGCTTCCACCATATCAATCTGTTTATTCTTTCTTGCTACCATAAAACCTACTGCTAATGATACACCGAAAGTCAGAAGAATGCTTACGGAATAAGTCAACACACCCATTGTCAGTTTCAATTCATATTCACTTACCAGTGATGTAATCAGAATATAAAGCACTCCTACACCTGATGGCAGACCAATCAATACACCAATGACCGTAAGCCAGATATTCTGACTGATCAGCAACTTTCCAATCTGTTTATCACGGAAACCAAGAACCTTCAAAGTAGCCAGTTCACGACTTCTTTCTACATAACTCATGACACCGAGATTATAAAGCACTACAACACCTAGAACAACGGCTGCTAATACAAAAATCAGCACCATCAGGTTCATGATTTCCATAAAACTGTCATAAGTTTCCATAATCATGTCTTTATCCTGCTTGCCGGAAATCAATGCCGAATCCTCAATATCATCTATTGGCTCATCTGTAAAAATAGAACCAATATGATACGTTACACCAACACTTTCCGCATATGCCTCTGTCATAACGATGCTTTCTGTCATAATAGAACGCAGATATCCCGCCACACATACACGGTATGTTTCTTCACTTCCATATGGAGAAAATTCTATTGTATCACCAATTTTAGCTGTATCTGCCAGGCGAAGGCAGAGATACACTCCATCGTCAGAAAGCTCCATCAACTCATTTTCTTCATCCACAAAGCGGATTTTATGATTATCTGGATGATATACCTCTAACGTAACTGTTTTGCCCTCATAACTGATTCCGGTGGAAGCAACCCAGTCACCATTTACACTTTCTGCCAATTCTTCTATTTCACTATTTTCAGCTGTTTCTACAAGATTGATTTTGGTTTTATAATTACTAATGTCCGTATCAAGCAGTTCCATAAAGCCTGCCATAGTATCTTTCATACCAAGTCCGCCAACCAGAAGCAGCATACAGCCGATAACACCTACCAATGTCATTGCCGAACGGGATTTATGTCGTATAATATCTCTGATATTCCATCTGGTTCCAAAAGCCAGTTTGTTCCAAACAGGAATTTTTTCCAGAATACTTTTTTTCATTGCCTTTGGCGCGTATGGACGAAGCGCATCTGCTGCCGTTCCTTTCAGCATTTTTTTGACCGAAAAATAACTTATCAAGGTAAGAAGTGCAACCGTCAAAGCAATAAGCGGCCAGCAAAAGCCCGGCATAACCAGATCCCATGCAGGAATATCAAAATAAGTACTCATCATTCCTGTCGGACTAATAATCAATGCAGCGATGCCATATCCTAATGCAACTCCGAGAGCTGTTCCCATCAAACCGATTACAAAACCATAGGATGTGTAATGGCGCAAAATCCGTCTATCACGGAAGCCCAAAGCTTTTAATGTTCCAATCTGGACTTTCTCATTTGCTGCAATACGATGCATAGTCGTAATCATGGTTAAAATAGCAATTGCAAGAAACAGTACCGGAAGGATGGAACCCATCGTTTTTCCTTCCTCAGCTTCACTCTTTGCTCCTGCATAAGCAACATGCGTCTCTTTATCCGTTACTAAAATGGTTTTTCCCAAAGCATCCTTTACTGCCTCTTCCAATTCTGCTTTCTCCATGTCAGAACGTACATTAATCTGCGGATAAAAAGCCATGCCTAAAGAATCTTCCAGCTTTTTCGGTGAAATATAAGCAAAACCAAATGTTTCATAATCCGGCATTAACTGATTTTCATCTGCCACGCAAATCATCATTTCGCCGCTTTTCACAAGACCTGCTACTTCGCCGCCGATCTCAATACCGGAATACGTTACCGTAAGTGTATCGCCAACGGCAATCTTATTTTCTTTGGCGTAACGATCAGAAAGCCAGATACCTTCTGAATCCTCGTCATAATCTGCTCCCTCCATAATCAACATTGTAGATACGGTATAATTTTCAGAAACATTCATAGACAAAGAATTTTTCGTATCTTTGACATCCATATTTACGGACAGGTATCTTGTTGCTGCATCCACGCCTTCTATGTCCTGTACCGCTTCAATATCCTCTTGTGAGAATCCGGTTTCGGAATATAAACGATAGTCTGCATAGTTTGTATCTTCAAAAAAGGTGGATGTATCGGCTTCAATACTGCTCCATTCAATATTAAAACCTAAAAATACACCTACACCGATGGCAATCATAATAATCATGGAAATAAACTGGGATTTATACCTCCATGCTGTACGAATCAATTTTCTACCTAACATATTCTACCACTCCACTTCATCTGCGCTCATTGGAACTGCCTGTTCCTCACAGGATTTTATTTTGCCGTTTTTCACACGAATCACTACGTCAGCCATCTTGGCAATGTTCTGATTATGTGTAACGACTACAATTGTTTTTCCATAATTTCTTGCCATAGAAAGCAAAAGTTTCAGTACAAGTACACCTGTTTCAGAATCCAGTGCACCTGTCGGTTCATCACATAACAGTATTTTCGGATTCTTGGCAAGCGCGCGGGCAATGGAAACTCTCTGCTGTTCACCACCGGAAAGCTCCGACGGGAAGTTTTGCATGTGATCAGCGAGCCCAACCTCATCAAGCATTTTCTTTGCATCCAATGCATCCTTTGAAATTTCTTTTACCAAAGCGACATTTTCATATACCGTCAAGGTCGGAATCAAATTATAGAACTGGAATACAAAGCCCACTGTTGAAGCACGGTAGTCAGCCAATTCGTTTCCGTTAAGCGTTGAAATATCCTTGCCATTCACCTTAATCGTTCCGCTTGTCGGGCTGTCCAGTCCACCTAACATATTTAAAAGCGTACTCTTTCCGGCACCACTCGGTCCTAAAATAACAATAAACTTTCCCTCATCCAAACTGAGGTTTACACCATCAAGTGCCTTCTGCTCATGCTCCCCATTGGTATAAATACGGGTTACATCTTTAAATTCTACAATACTCATTTCAAATCCTCTCTTTCTGCTTTAGTTAGTATGCACTAACTATTTTCTATAAATAAAGAGTTCGCTTGCGAACTCTTCGCGCGCGAGTGGTGCTGCTTGCCGCAAAATCTTTCTCATAAAGCAAAAAGACTCACGACCAGCCTTTTTACTGGTCATGAGTCTCATCATTTAAAGTAATACCGGATGCATATTGGCATCAGCGTGTCGATAATACTATACACCTAAGTGTACCGACTACTCCCTCTTGACTTTTCCAATTTTAACATATCAATTATTTTTGTCAATAAAGTTATTGAGAAAAAATGTCATTTACCCCTCTGTTTCTGGCTCAATTGTCTTTACACCTAACATAAAATAAAAAATATGGAATAACCAAACACATGCCAAAACAATTCTGCCAACCGGAACTCTGCTCATCATAATAAATCCAATAGACATAAGGACTGTTACAGTAATCATAATACGAATTTTTGTTTTCCAGGTCATTCCCCTTCCTTGCACATAACTTTCCAGATTGTCCTTATAAAGCTTCGTACTGATAAACCAGTTATTCAATCTTTCAGAACTTTTGCCAAAACAAAATGCTGCCAGCAACAGAAACGGGAATGCCGGAATCATGGGAACTATTGCCCCAATTGCACCAAGTCCTACTCCAATACAGCCAATTATAATATATATTATCTTTTTAATACTCATCCTGCTTCTCTAATCTCCTTTTCTCTTTCTTTGATTCTATTACATGAGAAACTGCCATAATAGGATGATGAAAAATCATTCGCGGCCCTGAAAAACGCATAACCTGCCTTATCATTTCTCTCATCTTAGGTTTATAGCAGTGTACTTTGCAGTTAGAACAAAAGGTCTTTGTTTCCATAAAAGGGCACTTATCACTTCTAAGTAAAGCATACTGTTTAAGTTCCTTACATTCTGTACAAAGCTCTCTTTTGGTTTTATGTTGTTTTCTGCAATACAGATCTATCATCTGTGACACGATTACTTTCTCTCGTTCGCGTTTACTTTGAATATCTTTTCCCATCAGCTCACTCTTCCTGTCTTAGACAAATCTTCTACCGAATAAATCGTGTCTGCAATACGCATAGTAGACTGTCTATGGGATACCAGTACAATCGTTTTATCTTTTCCTTCTTCCTTCAAAGACTTCAAAATCACTGCCTCATTGAGACTGTCAAGATTACTTGTCGGCTCATCCAGAAGCACAAATGGCGCATCATGTAGAAATGCTCTTGCAAGACCAATTCTCTGCCGTTCTCCACCTGACAAAGTATCGCCCAGTTCTCCAACAGCAGTATCATATCCTTGTGGAAGACTCATAATAAAATCATGCACAGATGCCTTCTTACATGCACTCATAATTTCTTCATCAGTAGCATCCAACTTTGCAATTTTCAAATTATTTCTGATACTATCATGAAAAAGATGTGTTTCCTGTGTCATAAAACTTTCCAAATCACGCAGATTCATCGTATTAATATTTTCAATATCTGTATCTGAGATCTGTACTTTTCCCTTTTGAACATTCCAGAAACGCATCAGAAGCTTAAGTAATGTAGACTTTCCACTGCCGCTTTTTCCAATAATACCTACCACAGACCCCTTTGGAATATTTACGGTTACATCATCCAATATCACTTCTTCTCTGTAGGCAAATGTAACATTTTGAACTTTTGCTTCTGTAAATCCAATCTCTTTGCATCCTCTGATTTCTTCCACAGCCGGAACTTCCTCCAAAATATCGAGCACCCGGTTCCCTGCCGCAAATGTACTTTGAAGAG
Source organism: Lachnospiraceae bacterium (assembly GCA_017623295.1). Taxonomy (GTDB): domain Bacteria; phylum Bacillota; class Clostridia; order Lachnospirales; family Lachnospiraceae; genus UBA3282. The sequence continues at coordinate 9,701 of JAGAPK010000048.1, forward strand.
TACTTCCAAGATTTGCTAACGCTACCACCGGTCCAAAAGAACTCATAAGAGCAATCGTTGGAATCAGAACCCCTACAAATCCAATTTCTCCATTCTGAAAAAACGCTGCGGCGACAAAGAACATTGTCAAATCAAATATAAGAATAATCGTATTTGTTACCGCCATATTTCGCCCGGAAACACGCTTCATCCGTCCTTCTTCAACAGAGAGTTCATCTGTCAACTGATTCATTTTATTCAGACGCGTATTACCCTGTCCATATTGAAGTATTTCCGAAAGTCCCCGGATACTATCAAGAACAAAAGTACTTAACTCCCCTGATTTCGTACGAAACTTCATACCGGTATCACCACTTAGCTTTGATGTAAAAATAGGAACAATCATACCTACTGTCGCATATGCAATAAGAGCAATACCGCCTAAGACCATATGATAACTTCCAATAAATACACACATGATAGCAGAGAAAAAAACTGCAATTACTACTGGTGATATGGTATGTGCATAAAATACTTCCAGCAGTTCTATATCAGATGTGATTACTGAAATAAGATTCCCTTTATCTTTTCCTTCCAGCTTCGCAGGACACAACTTTCTTAGCGCCTGAAATACCTTATCACGAATCAATGCCAAAAGCTTAAATGCTATGAAATGATTACATGCCTGCTCCGCATAGCGTAAAACGCCTCGTACCACAGCAAACACTAAAACACTTATAAAAATGGCGGTCAGCGTATGGTGTGTGTTAAAGTCCAACAGTTCCAAGACTGCAAATCCACCGAATATGGTAATAAAAGCAGCACAAAGATGACCGATAAGTCCCATGATTATGGCGAGTACCATAAAACCTGTCAAAGGCTTTACAAGACCTATAAGTCTTGCCATAACAATAAACCCACTTCTCTTTTTCATCTCTGTTTCCCTTCCTTTCCATAATTTTCCAAGCTTTGCTGTGCATTCCATAACTTTGCATAAATACCATTGTTCGCAAGAAGCTCTTTATGATTACCACTTTCTACAACCACACCGCTGTCCATAACATAAATATGATCCGCTCCTGTTACATTCGCCAAACGATGTGAGATAAGGATAATAGTTTTCGTCTTTGCAAGATTGTAAATCTCTTCCAAAATATCGTTTTCACTTTCCACATCAATATTTGAAGTAGCCTCATCAAAAATGTATATTTCACTGTCATGGAGTAACGCTCTCGCCAGAGCCAGACGTTGGCACTGCCCCCCTGAAAGATTTGAGGCCTTTTCCAAAAGCTGAGTATCAAGACCACATTCCTCTCGCAAGAAGTTTGCAAGATTTACTCTTTCTAGTACGCCCCACATCTCTTCCTCTGTTGCATCCGGTTTTCCCATAAGCAGATTGTCACGCACCGTTCCTTTAAACAGATGGCTATAATGACTGATGTAAGTTATATTCTGTACAATACTTTCTTCTAAAATTTCTGAAAGTTCTACTGTTCCGATTGAAACAGAACCTGTATAACCTTTATTTCTTCCCGTAAGAATAGCTGCAATCGTTGACTTTCCACAGCCGCTTTCACCTACAATAGAAATGAAACCACCTTTGGGAAATCGCATATTCATACCATGTAAAATTTCACGACTATCTTCATAAGAAAACCGCAAATTGGAACAAACAATAGTAGTATCCACTGGAACTTTTTCAGTCTTTTCTTTGTCTTCCGGCAAATCCAAAAGTCTGAATATTTTATCACTGGCTGCCATACCATTCATGGCAATATGAAAGAAAGATCCAAGCTGTCTCATCGGAATAAAGAAATCGGCAGACAATAGTATAATAAGCAGGCATCCTTCTAAAGACACATTTCCGCTGCGATACTGCGTTACTGACAGAATTACACCAAGCGCTGCTCCACCATACGCAATCAAATCCATAATTGTTATTGAATTCAATTGCATAGTAAGTACCTTCATGGTAATTTTTCGGAATTTTTCCGACTCTACATTCATTTCCTCATTCTTAAAACCATCCGATTGATAGATTTTTAATGTAGTAAGTCCCTGCAGATTTTCCAAAAAAGTATCACCAAGCGTAGTATATTGTCCCCAGTACTTTGAAAGCAGCTTTTTGGCCCATCTCTGTACTGCCACGATTGCTACCGGAATCATAGGAACACAAATAAGCAGTACGATAGCTGATGGAAAATTCACAAAACTTAATATAATAAATAATGTTAATGGTGCCAGCATGGCATAAAAAAACTGCGGAAGATATGCTCCAAAATAAGTTTCTAACTGGTCTACACCTTCAACAGCTACTTGCACAATTTCTGAAGTCTGAACTTTTTCTTTATAAGAATTTCCCACCCTTAACATTTTCTTGTATATCATTTCTCTCAAAGTCTTTTTGACTGCTTTTGAGGACAAGTAACTCATCCGGCTTGCCATTATAGTACATACAAATCTTATTGCAACTGCCACCATTACTATAATAGCTGATATCGAAATTCTCTTCGTATCCGTTGTCCCCTTAAAAAGACCACCAAGCAGATTTGTAATGTTTCCCATTATAACAATATTCGCCACAAGCGAACACCATTGCAATGCAACATTACCGGCAATATATTTTTTGCTTTCACTGACTGTTCTAATCAGTCTTTTATTAATCATCATAACTATTTTCCTCTGTAACTATAATATAAAAAGGCTTTGAGTTAGTTTTTTCTAACCCAAAGCCTACCATATCTTTTTTCCTCAGTCAAGAAATGTTCCTCTAATTCTCCACGTCAAAATTTTCCAACACTTTTTTCTTTTCAAATGGCTTCACATCTCCATGTTTTACCTGACTCATTGTAGCAATCGCGCAAACCGTAAAGAATATTGCATATGGAAAAAGTGTATGGTACGAAATATGTTGCAACAATAACCCCGATAAAATCGGTGTAAAAATCTGCGCTGCCATCGAAAATGTATAATACAGCCCGGTATATTTTCCGATATCACTATTCTTGCTCATTTCTACAACCATCGGATAAGAATTTACGTTAATGGCTGCCCAACCGATACCAACAAGTGCAAAGAAGAAGTTAGCTGTAACATTATAAGTCGGATAAAAGAACACCGCACTATAACTGATAAGCATTAAAAGAAGTCCAATCATAATTGTCTTCTTTCTTCCCAACTTAGCAGAAACAAATCCTATCGGAATGTAACTGATAATAGCCGCAACCATCGCTACCATCAGACAACTTGCAAATCCACCGCCCTGTATTTTCCATATCGTAATTGCATATCTGGAAAATGCGGTTGTAACAGCATTATAAGCCATGTACCAGAAACAGGTGGAAAAAAGAATGAACAGCAGACTTCTTTTAACCTGCGCTATTTTGTCTGTTGCGTTCCCTGCTATTTGCCGAGTTTCTACTCTTTGTGTTTCTTTCTCCGTTACATTCTTCAACTCGGACTCAGTTTCTTCTATCCCTTCTATTTCCGGACCTTCCAGTCGCATTTGAGCAGCCAGTTTTTTCTCTCGAATTGTAATTACCAATATGATAATAGAAACAATCATAATCAAAGCTACGCCTACAAACACAGGCATATAGCTTGGGTTGTCTTCTTTCTTCACAAGTAACTGTATCAATATTAAAGTGTAGATTGAGCCAACTGCGCCCATTAAATTAATCACCGCATTTGCCGAAGAACGAAGTGGTTTCGGCGTTAAATCCGGCATCAAAGCAACCGCCGGAGAACGATACAGCGCCATTGCAATAAGTGTGAATGCCAGTGAAATCATAAACAAACCAAGTTGACTATTTCTATCTGCAACCGGCATAATCATCATCAAAATCACTGCCGCAATTGTACCTATTACAATAAATGGTGTTCTTTTTCCAAGTCTGGTATCTACCTTATCCGACCATGTTCCGACAATAGGCAGCAGAAACACCGCAAGCACGTTATCAATTGCCATAATGGCTCCAATAACAGAATCCTGCAAATGAAATCTATTTTGTAAAATCAACGGAATAATATTATCATACATCTGCCAGAAAGCATTGATAGATAGAAATGCCATACCTATGAAAATAGTTCTCTTGTAATTGAGTTTCATCTTCTCAAACTTCTCCTACTTATAATCTTGCCAAATATTTCTTTTTATCACCATCTAAAATTTTTAAAGCTTTCATTGCCTGCTCCGCAGACCACTGCATTGTTTCCATAAGATTTTTAATATCCTCTACCCGCCCATTCGTTATTCCTTGGGTTATTCCTCTTGCTTCATACTTGTCTAATAATTCACACATAGTAACCTCTCCTCCTACATATTCTGTTTCTAACATTTCTCCAATCATCGTTTCATATCTGTCATCGCCTGTCAAAGCTTTGAGCATTAACAACAGTGCTTCAATATGTATTATCTTTTGTTCTTCAGGAGGAGCCTCTCTCCCTGCTATCCATAGGATATTAAGCAAGGATTCGAAACTTTCTGACGGTCATTTAACCTTGAAATATAAGAATATAAAGAAAAACGAATTTCATTGCTTGTCCGTATCATATCACAAATAATTGTAAAATACAATACGGAAATACGATGAAACAACTTTTCGACATAATATGCTTTCTCTAATGTTGTGAATCACACTTTTTCCGTTGTAAATCATGAACAGACGGGTTATCCAGCAGCTTCCCGTCAGCATCATACCGTGAACCATGACAAGGGCAATCGTAACTCTGCTCGTCCGGATTCCATACAAGTTCACAGCCCATATGCGCACAGCGAGGTGCCTTTTTATGAAAAAATCCTTTTACCAGACCTTTTACACTCATTCCCACATCTTTCAAAAAGTTTCCCGTAGCCGCGCGTATCAAAAAACGCTGTGGAGCAAAAAGTTTAGCATAAGGATTTTCTATTCCACATATCATATCCCGCAAAAGCATGGCTGCAACCATAGAAGTTGTCATTCCCCATTTCTGAAAACCGGTTGCTACATACAAATTCGGTGTGAAAACAGAAAATCTTCCAATAAAAGGTATCCCATCATGCGGCATACAATCCTGTGCCGACCAGCGACTTACTTCCTTACACTCCGGAAAATACTGTTTTGCCGCCTGCACAAGCTTCTCATAAGTCCCACCATATTCGTTCTCCCCGGTCCGGTAAGAACCACCTCCTAATAACAAATTTTCTCCTGCCTGTCGGAAAGAAAGTCCGTCCGAATCGATACCATAATACATCCCTTCTAACGGATAGCTACCTACTGTTTTATCGCAGCTTGCAAGTTCCAGAACACAACTTCTTTCCTGGTGCTCACGCATAAAATAAAAACCCGGCACATTCCGAATCGGGTAATGAGTAGCCATTATAATCTTTTCTGCCAAAAACTCTCCGCTTTCTGTTATTAACCGATTGCCTCTGATACGAATTACCTTCGTATGCTCCATAATTTCCAACTTAGCAGCAATGTATTTCACAAATTCCATTGGTGAAAACTGCGCCTGATTCCGAAAACAAACCGCACCTGTGACTTCAAACGGCAGCTCTGTTTCTGTCGTAAAAAAAGCATCAATTCCCAGCAAAGATGCCGCCTCAGCCTCTTGTTTTAGAAGTCCTGGATTCTGTGAAGTATATAAATAAGCCGGTACACGTTTAAACCGGCACTCGATTTTCTCTTCCCGAATCAGTCTCTCATACTCGGCAATTGCTTCTTCATTCGCTCTGGCATACAGCATCGCCTTTTTCACATCCATTGACTGCATCAATTTATGATATTTCAACGCATGCTGACTTGTAATCTTCGCCGTCGTTCGTCCGGTCTGCCCGGATGCTACTGCATTGGCTTCCAGAACAAGCACATCTTTGCCCTGCTTTTTCAAATAATAGGCAATTAAAAGTCCAGCCATTCCGGCTCCTATCACTATAATCTCTCTTTTCTTCTTCTCCTGATTTATTTTGTCTTGATTTATTTCATCCTGCTTTGTTTCGTTCTGATTTGATTCCATAAAAAACCCCCGCTTCTTTTGCTTCCATTCGTATATACTATGGTAGTATACACAATTTCCCACAAAAGAATGCGAGGACTCATTATAACTCATCCATTAACGCCTCAAGCACCATAATATGATACTCTTCATCCTGGATAATTCTATATAAAACAGCATTCACATCACTGTCTTTTATCATTTTCATATGTGCTCTATACTGACTGACAGCTGACTTTTCCGCTTCTATGCCAAACTGAAGCATTTCTCTGGCATTTTCCGAAAGGTTTACATACTGTGGAGTCCACATTCTCGACTTACCATCACGATACCTTGCACTAAAGTCAACCGTTCCTCCAAGCAAAAAAATCATTTCTGCCAGCTTCTGCAAATGAATCATTTCAGCTATTGCAATCCCAAGTATCGTTTTTGCAAGAGGACATTTCTCGCAGGAAAGATAATTTTCATTGTTGATGTATTGGGTAATTGCCGACATCTCTGATACGGAACCGCAATAGTCTATACTGAGCAGGTTCGCATAACTTTGGTTCTGTCCTTTGACCTGAATCGGCGGATACGGCAAAGCCATCATAATCGGGGTTATATCTCGAAAGTTACAGGTATTCACTAATGTGTTTTTTCTTTCTTCCACAATAAAATCTTCTTCCAGCTGCTTTTATAATATAATATGTGGAAGTTTTATAGAGGTACCTCGATTAGTAAACACCATTTTTAGTCTTTCTTAATATACTCCATTGAAGAAATAACCGCATTGGCTCCATCCGCTACAGCCGTAACTACCTGACGCAGCTTTTTGGTTCGCACATCACCTGCTGCAAATATTCCCGGTGCAGTCGTTTTTCCCGTTTCATCTGCCACGATATAACCATCTTCATTTCTGACAACCAGATTCTCTAACAACTTCGATTGCGGTTCCATTCCAATGGCAACAAAAACCCCATTAACAGATATTTCTCTGCCATTATCAAGCACCAGAGAAGACACTTGTTCCTCGCCTTTCACTTCCACTGCATTAGCCGAAAGTACCAGTTCAATATTCTCTTTAGACTTCACGCGGAGAACATTGTTTTCCGATCCCCGAAATTCGTTCCGCCTATGTATCAGGTATACTTTACTTGCAATATCTGACAGGTACAGTGCATCATCAAGTGCCGTGTCGCCGCCGCCAATAACAGCAACCGTTTTATCTTGAAAAAAGGCTCCATCACAGATTGCACAATAGGATACTCCTTTTCCCCGAAATGTATCTTCACCGGGAATCTGCAATCTTCTATGGGTTGCTCCAGCTGCGTAAATAATAGTCCGTGATTCTATTGTTTCTCCATTATCGAACAGCGTTATCCAATTTTCTTTTTCGTGGTTAATCTGCACTGCCTGCGCTTCATAAAATTCTACACCCAGTTTTTCTGCATCTTGTCTAAAAATTTCTCCCAGATCATATCCATTACTACCGACATGACCGATGTAGTTATCTACTTGCATACTTTCTGCAATCTGTCCTGTTCCCAAATACTCTTTCTCTGCAACCAGAAATTTCAGATTCGCTCTTTTGGCATATATAGAAGCGGACAGCCCAGCCGGTCCGCTTCCAATAATTAGTAAATCTAACATATTTTTACTCTTCCCTATCTTTTATGCTTCTATCACTAATTCTTCCTTATTCGCAGTTTCATTTTCGACATGAAAAGAATTTAACACCGGTTTTCCCTCTTCCATCAAGGACAAAATCAGATAGCTTGCATTCTTATCATATGCCAGCCTGATATCTTCCTCGGATGGTCTGGAAGGAGTTTCCGGATGGGAATGCCAGTTGCCAAGCGGAGCAAGTCCCTGACTTCTCATATCCTTAATAGCTGCTAACTGTTCTTTGGCATCCAGAGAAAAATGCTCATTCGACTGGTCAATATTGGTAAGAAGATACACTTTTTTTATGTATTTATCTTCTCCTACTTTCTCACCGGCAATCAGACCACATGCTTCATTCGGAAGCTGCGATATCGCATGAGCAACTATTTTCTGATAATCTTCTTCTGATATTTTTATCATAGCAAACTCCTATTCTTATATTCCGTCACATTCTGCCTGCTCATAATCAATCAGTTTCGTAATCGTTGGATGGGTTCCGCATACAGCGCAGCTGCCATCTTCTTTGGGTAACTTTATCTTATGGAAATTCATTGTGGTAGCATCAAATGTTAAAAGAGAACCAGTAAGTAACTCGCCAACTCCGGTAATATATTTGACCGCTTCCATAGCCTGAAGACTTCCGATAACGCCGCCCATAGCACCTATAACACCAGCCTGTTTACAAGTCGGTACAGCATCTTTTGGCGGTGGATTTTTGAAAACGCATCGATAACACGGTCCTTCTCCTGGTACATAAGTCATCAACTGTCCTTTGAAGCGAATGATACCTGCATGAGAAAAAGGTTTCTTTGCCATTACACAGGCATCATTTATTAAGAATTTTGCCGGGAAATTGTCGGTTCCATCAATGATAAAATCATAATCTTTGATTAAATCCAAAATATTTTCCGATGAAACAAATTCGTGATAAGTATTTACGGTTACATCCGGATTCATTTTGTTCATCGTCTCTTTCGCTGATTGAACCTTAGGTTTGCCCACATCTTCTGTTGAGTGGATAATCTGTCTCTGAAGATTCGATAAATCTACTTCATCTGCATCAACAATGCCAATTGTTCCCACACCTGCTGCCGCAAGATACATAGCTGCCGGAGCACCAAGTCCACCTGCACCAATAATAAGAACTTTGGCATTTAACAGCTTCTTTTGTCCTTTTACACCAATTTCCTTCAAAATAATATGTCTGGAATAGCGTTCTAACTGCTCATTAGAAAATGCCATTGCTTCCACCTCCCATAAAGTACAAGAATTCCACAACATCTCCTTCATGCAGTTTATCCGTAGCAAAATTTTCTGATTTTGCAAACTCATCATTAACAGATACCGATACATATTGAGGCGTTTCAACTTTCTCCAACTCAATTAACTCCGCAATTGTCAGATTATCTTTTACTTCTTTGACTTCACCTGATACTATAATCTTCATATCCCTGTTTCTCCATTTCTTTTTCTTTATTTCTTTTTCTTATTTGTTCGCTTCAATTATCTGTTCCAATTCTTCTTTCTTTTTCGCACCGGAAAATCTTTCTATTACTTCTCCATTTTTAAAAAACAGAAAAGTCGGTGTTGATATGACTTGGAATTTATTCACTAATTCTTTTTCATAAGCAATATTCACTTTTGCAACAAAAATGTCACTTTCATATTTCGTTTCCAATGCTGACAGCACCGGTGACATCCTTTTGCATGGTACGCAGCTATCCGAATAGAAATCAACAATTGCCACCCCCGGAAAGCAAATTACTTTTTCTTCAAATTCATCCATTGTCACTCTTTGCGCCATACTCTAATCACCGACCTTCTTAACAATGAGATCAAAAGTGCCATCTTCATTCTCTATCAAATCCAATACTTCGTGTCCTTCTTCTTTCATACTTCTTGGCACATTATTTGCCGGCTCTCCACCGTTCATATGTACCTTCAAAATTTCCCCTTCTTCTAATTCCTCTAATGCTACCTTTGCCTTAACAAAGGTGATTGGACAGTTCACATCGGTAATATCCACAGTATCGTTTATTTCATAATTCGCCATAGCTTATCTCCTTTTACGTAATTTTATATCATGTAATACCATTCTTCGCTTTGTATCAACTCAGCAGTATTTCTTCCCTTCTTATTTCTTCCGTCAGTATACCCTTGTTTATATTCCAATTCCTGATTCTTAATGCTGACTCTCGTATTGCTTGGAATCGAAGTCGTAATAAATGCATTACCTCCTATCACAGAATCGTGACCTATTACGGTTTCTCCACCAAGAATCGATGCCCCTGAATAGATTGTCACATTGTCTTCTATGGTAGGATGTCTCTTTTTTCCCTGCAGCTTCTGCCCGCCTCTGGTCGAAAGTGCTCCTATTGTTACCCCTTGATATATCTTTACGTTGTCGCCAATGATTGCCGTTTCGCCTACTACAATTCCCGTTCCATGATCAATGAAAAAAAACTTCCCGAGTGTTGCTCCCGGATGAATGTCAATACCCGTTTCCGTATGCGCATACTCCGTCATTAATCTTGGCAGCAACGGTACCTCCAGCAAATACAATTCATGTGCAATTCGGTTAATGGTTGATGCCATCAGTCCCGGATAAGCCAATATGATTTCTTCCTTACAGCCTGCTGCCGGATCGCCATCCAGTGCTGCCTGTAAATCAGTTTCTACATAAGCCCGAATCTTGGGAATCTGTTGAAAAAAGGCAACGCATATTCTATGTGCTTCTTCCTTTATTCTACTTTCATCCCAATCTGCATACTTGTTGCAAAATCCAAGTGCCAGGCAGATTTGTTTATCCAAATGAAAAAATATATCTTCTACTAACACAGAAAGACTATTATTTGCACTATATACTTTAAAAGACTTATCACGAAAATAACCCGGAAAAATAATCTGTAACAATTTGTGTACCAAATCTCTTACTTTTGCTTTATCCGGTTTATTAAAGATATTTATTTTATCAATATCTTTTCCATTCTTGTAATCCTGTAAAATAAGATCAACGATGCTTTCAACATCCTGTTCTACTATTTTATCCATCATTCTCTCCTTTTTCTAAGAATGTCACTGGGATGACACTGTGCCATCCCAGTAAAAATCCCTAACGGATGGATTTAATTGCTTTTACCAGACTATCAATATCTTCTGGTGTGTTATAAATTGCTAAGGTTGGTCGAACGACTCCTTCCAGACCATAGCTTCTTAATATTGGCTGTGCACAGTGATGTCCTGTTCTTACCGCAATACCAAATTGGTCTAAATGCTGACCTACTGCATCAATGGATACACCATCTAACACAAAGGAAAGTGCACTGGATTTTTCTCTTGCAGTTCCAATTAAATGAAGTCCATCAATTTTACCTAATTCCTTCATTCCATACTGCACTAATTCATGTTCATGACGACCGATTTCCGCAATTCCGATATTCCGTATGTATTCCAAAGCCGCTCCCAGACCAACTGCATCAGCAATACTGCCGGTTCCTGCCTCAAACTTATTCGGTGCCGGATTATAAATCGTACGCTCAAAAGTTACATCTGCTATCATATTGCCGCCGCCATGATATGGTTTTGCTTCTTCAAGAACTTCTTTTTTGCCATACAAAGCTCCAATACCGGTTGGTGCATATACCTTATGTCCAGAGAATACAAAGAAATCCGCATCCAGCGCTGTGACATTTACCGGAATATGTGCAATTGATTGTGCACCATCAATAAGGATTCTTACTCCATGTCGATGGGCAATTGCTGTAAGCTCTGCTACCGGTGTAATAGTTCCCAGTACATTGGAAACGTGAGTTACCGAAACAAACTTGGTTCTTTTAGTAAATAATTTTTCATATTCTGAAAGAATCAACTGTCCTGACTTATCGACAGGAATTACTTTTATAACAGCGCCTGTCTCCTGTGCTATAAGCTGCCAGGGAACAATATTCGCATGATGTTCCAATAAGGATACGATAATTTCATCCCCGGGCTGTAACAAAGGTTTTACATAAGAATGTGCAACCAGGTTAATTGCTTCTGTTGTACCTCTTACAAAAACGATGTTATCTTTTGATGGTGCACCGATAAAATCTGCTACAATCTGTCTGGCATTCTCATATGCATCTGTAGACTTAGCTGCTAAGGTATGAGCGCCTCTGTGAACATTGGAATTTTCATGTTCATAATAGTAGCTGATTCTGTCAATTACCTGTTTTGGACGCTGTGTAGTTGCTCCATTGTCCATCCAGATTAAAGGATTCCCATTTACTTTTTCCTGTAGAATCGGGAAATCCTGACGAATCTGCTCTAAGGTTTTAGTACCCACAATAATTTGATTGTTATTCTTTTGTCCGCCTACTGTGCCCTGAGTAATTCCGTAATTATCTTTGCCGGGAATCACATTGTTATCCTCTGAAGTTGTTCGCACCTCTATCTGTTGTGCAGAAGCTGCCTGCTGCTGTGAAACAACATGCGGTGTATATCCTGTATTCTGATTTTTCTTTGCAGAATCGGCATACTCACTGGTAATACCGGACATTTCATCATAATTAAAGTCCTGCTGCAACTCTCCGATAATGTTCTCAAAGTCCTGTATTCCTAATTGTCCGCCAAATACTCTTGTTGCTTTATTCTCTGCGATGTCAAACACTCCGGTATCACCGGATGTAACAAGATTTTCAATACCATCTGCACATACTTCCGGCTCAAAAATGCTTCCATCCACATCAGAAAACAGCTGATTTGCCAGACCTTCTAATTCCAGTTCTGAAGGTAAACCAAAGCTTGCGGCATTCCCTTCAAAATTATTCGTAGTCATAATACTCACCTACCTCTACATCTTCTAATACTGCAATTGCATCATCTGCTAAGATAGCTGCTGAGCAGTATAAAGATAAAAGATAAGATGCTACTCCCTTGTCATCAATTCCTCTAAATCTTACGGATAAGCCTCTGGACTGTTCATTCTTCATTCCAGCCTGATAGAGTCCGATAACCCCTCTTTTAGCTTCTCCTGTACGAACCAGAAGAATATTGGTTTTACCACTCTGGCTCTTAGGATTTTTCAGTCCATCTACCAACAGCTTATCGGTTGGAATAATTGGAATTCCTCTCCAGAGAATAAATGTACCTCCGGCAATATTAGCTGTTACTGGTGGAACACCTCTCTTGGTGCATTCTCTCTCAAATGCTGCAATTGCTCTGGGATGCGCAAGGAAGAAAGAAGGTTCTTTCCATACTTTACTAATCAATTCATCTAAATCATCCGGTGTTGGAGCACCTGTACGGGATTGAATTCTCTGGGAATCAGGAACATTCTTTAATAAACCATAATCATCATTATTGATTAACTGGCTTTCCTGACGTTCTCTCAGACTTTCGATTGCTAAGGCTAACTGTTCTTTTACCTGATCATATGGAGCGCTGTACACATCTTCAATTGCAGTATTGACATTGATGATGGTAGAAATGGAATTCAGACGATATTCTCTTGGTTCTGCTTCATATTCAATAAAACCATCCGGAATAATATCGGACTTCTTGGTCTGACTGCATAAAACATCAAGCGGTGTTTCGCCTTCTACTACCTTATTAACACGATAGATTCCTGTTTCCAATCCCTTAAATTCCAATAACTTTGTTAACCATTTTGGTGTAAGGGCACCATACTGTGGTTTTGTTTTTGTCACATTGGCCAGATTATAAGCAGCCTGTGCACCTAATGCATTAATACCCTGTTCTTCTTTTGCCATGTTAATGACCTCCTGTTTTTCATATTTATGTGCATTTTTCTCTATTCCCAATTTGTTCTAATGAATAGAACATATTTTAATCAATTGAACATAGAGAAAAATTACAGCCATGCACCCTCATGAGAGAAAATAATATTTTGAGCTGCCTCTATACCGCCTTTTAAGTTGTACATTGGTCCTTTATAGCCCGCTTCTCTTAATGTGTTAATCGCTAAAATACTTCGCTTACCTTCCCGACAGATAAAAATGGTATCCACATCCGGATCTAGTTCCTTCTGTCGTCTTGCTAACTGCCCGATTGGAATTGCAATCGCACTTGGGAACCTGTGAATCGCTCTCTCATGCGGCTCTCTGACATCGATAATGGTCAATGGCTCCTTTCGTTCAATTCTTGCAGCCAGTTCCTCTGCCTCAATTCCTTCTACCGGAATTTCATCTTCATTTTGTTGCAAACCACAGAATTCTTCATAATTAAAATCCTCCACTTGATAAATAGAAGGAGTTCTTCCACAAATCGGACATTTTGGATTTTTATGTACCGGAAGAATTGAGGTATGCAGATTCCATGAATCGAACACAAGCATTTTCCCATTTAGGCTTTCGCCTCCGCCAATAATCAGCTTCAACACCTCATTTGCCTGTGTACTTCCAATAATTCCAGGCAGTGTACTAATGGCTCCTCCTTCCGCACAAGTAGGTACCAGACCTGCCGGCGGTGGTGCCGGAAATTGACAACGGAAGCATGGTCCTGTTTTTGCATCAAATACGCTTACCTGTCCTTCAAACTGATATATCGCTCCAAACACTTCCGGTTTTCCAAGCAAAACACAGGCATCATTGATTAAATAACGTGCTTTGTAGTTATCCGTACAATCCACTACAATGTCATAATCCTCTATGATTTCTGTAATATTATCTGCTTCCAGTTTTACTTTATATTCTTCTATTTTAATCTTGGGATAAATGGCTCTTATCGCATCTTTTGCCGAAGCAGTCTTCGGACGATGCACATCTCTTGTTCCATGAATCACCTGACTCTGCAAATTTCCTAATGTAACCTCATCAAAATCAACAATTCCAATGGTTCCTACGCCTGCTGCCGCCAGATACTGCACTACCGGAGCGCCCAATGCTCCCAGTCCAATAACCAGAACTTTGGCTGCCTTTATTCTTTTCTGCCCCTTTACTCCAATATCACGAAGCATTAAATGCTTATTAAATCGTTCAATTTCAGAATCATCCAGACTTACTTCTTTTCTGCGCTCATCCGAGATAACACTTTCCACCGGTGCACCACCCGCAATGGCAGGCAGTATCAACACGCTGTCCCCTTCCTGTAAAAGTGTATCCAAACCATCTCTTTGAACAATATTCTCATCATTCACATAGACATTTACAAAAGGCCTTAACTTGTTTTCTTCTTCAAAAATTGCTTTTTTAATGTCCGGATATTCATCCTGTAACTGTTGCAAAACATCCCGAACACTATTTCCCTGTACTTCCACTTTTGCTTTACGATTTACAAAAGTTCTCAGTGTAGCTGATATGTATACTGTAATCTGCATTTTTTTCTCCCTCTCCACACTTCTTTTCATAGCTGTTTATCTCCACACATACTCCGTTTTTTATGGAAATAATCGGATAGGAATAGCCTGTTATCATATATTTCTCATCTTCTTTTGACAAAATTGCATCATAATCCGGATGAGAGTGATAAAAGCCTACTATTTCAAGTCCTTTCTTACTTGCTGACAGTTCTGCATCAATGACGGCTTTGGGCGATATCAAAAAGCTTGTGTTTTGCCTTTTCTTTTCTGCTATATTTTCTGTATAGATTACAACATCTGCCGTTTTTTCATCCCCATTACATGTTCCTAAAATAATCCCGCAACACTCCTTGGGATACTCTGTTTTTGCATGATATAGCATCTTTTCCATGCTGCCATTTTGAAAAATCAACATGCTTCCCCCTATCTTGTTTTCAGCTATATGATGCTGGTTGGATTCGAACCAACAACTTCAGTTTTGCAAACCTATGCCATTCCAGCGGCCACAGCATCGAGACCAAACAAAAAACCGGAGGATTCTTATAGAATAATTTCTATAAAAAACCTCCGGTTTTCCGGTCAGCTTTTTAATCTTATCTTATCGGTTTTATCAATTTGGATTACTTTGCCATCCTGTACAATAATGGTAATTGTTCCATACTTCATATCTCGTACCAGGCCGTCTACAATCTCCAAATACGATTCCTTTGTAATCTCATTTGATTTGGGCATTGCCAACACCTCCCATTATATATAAAAAAAGGCAGATGAAACATTCTTGTGCCACCTGCCAAACATTTCTTCTTATATAAACTCAGGTACACAATGCATATGAAAAATAGACTGTATTCATACATACAGCCTTACAGCAACATACGAAAGATTTACAGATTGTGCTAACCTTATAGTTTTTCATTGCATTATCTCCTTTCTTTTTATTTCCTACATTTTCTCTATGTTTACTTGGTTTTAACTAATCATACTCCTGATTTCTCTTTTGGTCAAGACTTTTTTTCATTATTTTTCCAATATCGCTTTCAGCATACCAACTCTGTTAAACGGAAAGGAGAAATAATAGCCATCAGCAAAATCATCAGTAAGTGCCATCATTTCTTTGGCTAACTGAATGCCCGCCTGCTCGCCTTCTTCTCTTGTCATGTCTTCCCGATAGCGGGATAATACTTCTTCCGTAACATCAATACCTGTCATTTCATTTTTCATGAAAGTTGCATTTTTCAGACTGACAAAAGGCATAATGCCACACAAAATGCGTGCTCCGGTTTCCTGTTTAATACGTCTGACACGCTCCACACTTTCTTTCGTGGAAATCGGCTGTGTCAGGAAAAATGTTGCACCGGCTTCCATTTTTTTCTTCACACGCCCAATCTCAACTTCCAGATTTCTACGCCCCTGATTAATCGCGCCTCCATAGCAAATCGGTTCCTCTCTAAACTGATCTTCATTCATATCATTCATAATCCGCATCAGTCCTACGGAGTCAAAATTAAATACACTTTTCACACTGCCACGCGCCATCGTCGGAATCGGGTCTCCCGTAATTACGAGGAAATTTCGAATATGATTGATATAAGATCCCAATAGTTGCGAACGCATAGCAATCGCATTTTTGTCACGACAGCAGATATGCGGCATAACACAAATTCCGGTCTCTCTGGCTACTTTCTCCGCCATAAGGATAGAGTCCGCTCTGGTTCTTCCAGACGGAGAATCCGGGAAAGTCAACACATCTACACCACTTTTTTGCAATAAATGTGCCGCATCCATCAGCTTCTCATCATCACTTCCAAGCGGCGGTGCCAACTCCACTGCAATCAGCTTCTTTTCTTCTTTTCCAGCAAAAAAAGAACTGTTCTTTTTCAAAATAGTTTCCTCTTTTGCCACATTTTCTGCTATTGCTTTTTCCGGCTGTATAAAAGAAATTTTCTCACGTATTTTACGAATATATTCCGGTGTAGTGCCGCAGCAGCCACCCACAATATCCGCACCATCTGCCGCAATATCACTGACTTTTGCTGCAAAGTAATCAAGATTTTTGTTATCAAAAATCATACGGTTGCTGACAATCTGCGGATAGCCTGCATTCGGTAACGCTGTCCGAATTTTTTTACCCGAAAAAGCAATTCTTCCAAGTATCTGCTGCATATGCCCCGGGCCTAAACCACAGTTAAAACCTACTGCATCCACCCATTCCATCTTTTCAGCCTGCTCTATCAACTTGCGGGCGCTTAGACCGGATTGACTATAACCAAACTGGTTGACCGAGAATTGCACGATAATAAAAGCCTTGCTTCCGATAAATTCAATCGCATCTTGAATTTCTTCCATATCCGAAAAAGTCTCAAATACAAAAATTTCTGCCCCTTCTTCTAAAAAAGTGCGGCAAATTTCCACATATTCCTGCGAAATCTTTTCCCGATTTGTCTGATTTTCAAAGGGAATCTGTCCAATATCGGCAGCAACATACAACTCTTGCGCCCGTGCTACCTCGTTTATATTTGTTACATCTTTTTTCTGGGCCACAGCTTTTGTCTGAACCACATCTTTTGCCAAACGATATCCCTGCCGGATATTGTCTTGCACCGCTTCCCAAGGCATATTCAGAGAAACCGTATTCGTCGCAAACGTATTGGTTCGGATAATCTGTGCTCCCGCTTCTATGTATTCCTCATGAATCTTGCGCACTCGTTCCGGATGTTCGGTGTTTGCAAACTCCGGCAACTCCTTTGTATCATAAACTTGTGCATAATAGGTGCCAAATGCACCATCAAAAAGTACTTTCTGTGTTTTCACTTTTTCTTGTATTGTCATTTTTTTTGGCTGTAACATGTATTCTCAATAATCTCCTTTGGGTACAAATAAAAAAGCAAAGAAAGGATTCTGTATTCTCAGAATCCTTCGCACAATAATAATATGATAAATGAATTGCCTTGTCAATTCCTCGATTTTACCTTACACTATTATTGGGGATTACATTTATATCAGGAGGTATTTCTTCATGTATCATACAAAAAAAATTGGTGTTTTTATTTCTCATATATTTGGACATTACCAGAAAAACGTATGTCAGGGCATTATTGATAAAGCTTCGGAATATGGTTACACTGCCGAAATTTTCACTTCCTTGGATGGCGAAAATCTTGGTACATACGGAATCGGAGAAGAAAGTATTCTTCGTGTTCCGAATTATGACAGTATGGACGGCATCATTTTTGCATCCGAAAGTTACCCATCTGATGAATTGAAACAAAAAATTCTTACACAGTTACAAACACTGTGCACCTGTCCCATCGTAGAAATTGCTGTAAATAATTATCATTTTCCTACAGTTTCCATAGAAAACAGCACTACTACCGGTGAATTGACAGAGCATCTTATTCAGGTACATCATTACAAACGAATTTGTTATCTTGGCTGTTCAGAGGAGCCTTTCTTCTCTGAGAAAAGAGAGTCTTTCTATAAAGAAGCCTTAAATAAACACCAACATACCATAGGGGCTTATGACATTTGTAACAGTGATTACAGTTATGAAGGTGTGCTTACCGCACTTCGCTTTTTCTGTACCGAGGGAACTCCTGATGCAGTGGTTTGTTACAACGACCGTATGGCTCTCGCTTTTATGGAAGTTGCCTTATCAGAGGGTTATCGAATTCCAGAAGACATTGCCATTACCGGCTGTGATGATACACAGGAAGGACAATATATGTCTCCTATGCTTACCACAGTTTCTTTCCCGGTATATGAACTTGGTACAACTGCAGTGGAAAATCTGGTTTCCAAAATACAAGGAAACGATATTGCTCCGATTACTACCATCGCCGCAAAACCCGTAATTCATAATTCTTGTGGATGCCATAATAGTGAAAATAAGAATTCCGTATTTTTCACACAAAAATTATCCAGAGAAATTACAACCTTAGAAAATTCTATATTAGACTCCATGAATATGTCAGCTGCCTTGCAGCATGTTACCGATATTGACGACGGAATAGAGCTTCTAGAGCAATACATCCTTAAAATTGAGCATTGCCGCGAGTTTTATCTCTGCTTATATTCGGATTGGGATTCTGTTTCCAGTCATATTATGACTCTTGCTGATTCTTTGGAAGAATTGCCAAGTGAAGATAGTATTTCTCTGAAGCTTGCGTTGAAAAATGGCAAACGTCTGCCGGAATGCAGCTATCAGAAAAAATACCTGTTACCGGAATATATATATGAGAACTCTGACTATGCCTATATTTATACTCCTTTGTTTTTTGAAGACAAGGAATTTGGTTATATTGCACTTGCCTATGAAAACAATAAGATTAACTACCATTTTCAGTTAATTCAATGGCAAATGAACATCAATCAGATGTTACAGAGTATCCGCGAAGCAAAGTGTACTGGTATGCTTGTTTCCAAACTAGAAGAACTCTATATGCGCGATTCTTTAACCGGGCTACTCAACAAACACGGTTACAATCAACGTGAATCTCTTCTTTTAGAACAAGCGATTTCCCAGAAACAATCTATCTGTGCCTTTTTAATGGACATGAATGGATTAAAATATATCAATGATAACTACGGACATAACGAAGGAGATTTCGCAATTCAGGTATTAGGACACGCTCTGGAAAGTTCGATCGGTAAAGATGACATCTGTGCCCGTTTCAGTGGTGATGAGTTTTATATGCTTTCGGTTGGTCGGAATGAAAACAACGCCAAAGAACTGATTGAACAGATTCAAGAATATCTGGAAAATTATAACAAGTTAAGCAGCAAGGAATACCCTATTTCTTGTAGTTGTGGTTTTGCATGTGCCATGCCTGACTCTACTTATACTTCCGAAAACATTCAGGAATTATATGCAATTGCAGATAAAATGATGTACGAGCAAAAAGCAACATATCACACACTCCGTCGCCGCTAAATAAAAAAATCGCCGGTATCTCATGGTAAAATACAAATTGAGATTCTGGCGATTTTTATTCTGGTGTTTTTAATTCTGATGTTTTTTGATTTTGACAATGTTTAACTTTCTTTTTGTATTAATTTACTGTAATTGTGCATTCTTTCGAAATTCACTGGGCGATACTCCAACGGTTGCTTTAAAGGTCTTCATAAAATGTTTTTCGTTATCGTACCCGACTTGCTGACTGATTTCTATAATACGCATATCGGTTTCTTTCAAAAGCTTTTTGGCTTCCTCCATACGAATACCTTTCAAATAATTCACAAAATTACTTCCCGTGTACTCTTTAAACATGTAAGAGAACAATGAGTAATTCATGGAGATATAATTGGAAACAACTGCCATATTCAAATCTTTGTCATAATTTTCCTGAATATAGTCCATTGCCTGTCTAATCTTTTGCTTATTTCTATTCGTATCAAACTGACTATTTATTCTCTCATGAAGTCCTAATATCCAATTCATCAGCTCTGTTTCGTAATCATCCACTTTTGAAAAGCGATAACAAGCTGAAAGCCTTTGTATTGTTTCCATATCTTCTGTAATAATATTTCGATAGGTCTTTTTTACCTCCTCAAAAAAGCTATCCATACATTCCTTAAAAGCTTCCGGCGATATTCTTCCCTTTTTTACATTTTCAAAAAAACCGTTCCAGAGCCGGACAATATCCTCGGTTTTATCCGTACCAAGTAGCTGCACTCTTCGCAATCTGCTTTCTGCTTCTATATATTTTGCAGCCTCCTGCTGTAATGCTTCCGGTATTTTCTTTTCCGGTTCATTGCATCGAACAATTTCTTTATTATTGCAAAATGCACGCCGTCTCGCTTTCAAAGCTTCCACATACGCTGTCTTGATTTCTCTGATACCACTATGGACATTACTAATTCCTATATATTCTTTTATGAGTTCATTTTTCAAGAGAAATTCCAAGTTTTCTTCTGATACCAGATAAACATCATTTTCTTCAATATTATGCAGATAAATATATTGGTCTCTTACATTGTCTATCTCTTGTGGATTTACAATACATAGATAAAACTGTTGCAAGCAGAAATCATTTTCATATTCTGCCTGCAAAGTGTTCATTTCTTCTTCCGTTATCTGTTCATTCAGTATCAGATATTTTAACTGCTGATTACCAAGCTGTTTACTATTCTGACTACTTATCTGACTCGCTATAAGTTCTTCCTCTATTTTCTTCAATATTTCTATCAGTTTTTCTCTTTCAATGGGCTTCAGAATATATTCCCGTACACCAAGTCGCATCATCTCTACCGCGTAGGAAAAGTCTGCATAACCGCTAATTGCCACTGTAATCGGTTTATGCTCCAGTTTCTGCATATTCTGAACCAATTCAATACCATTCATTTTAGGCATACGAATATCAGTAAACATGACATCTATTTTCTGTTCTTCCAATATTTCCAAAGCCATTTCGCCATTATTACATTCCATAATAATTTCTACAGGGACACCACTTCTCTGTATCATTGTACGAATTCCCTGCCGTATCATCTTTTCATCTTCAACGATTAGAACTGTTTTCATACTTTTCCCCCATCAATATGAATAGACTCCTGTAATGGTATACGCACAGTAATCTTCGTATAACATCCAATCTTTGAATCAATGCCTATTCCATAACCTTCTCCAAAACTAATATAAATTCTATCCTGTACATTTTTCAATCCGATTCCGTTTCCGGAACCACCACTTGTTTCAATTTCTCCCGCAATTTTCTTTCGAAGTTTTTCCACTTCTTCTTCTGTCATACCTTTGCCTGCATCCGTAATTTCAATCATACAATCCGTTCCCTGTGTATAGCCTTTCATATAAATACTTGTATCCTCTGCCAGTTCTTCTATTCCGTGACAAATTGCATTTTCGATAATTGGCTGAAGTGACATTTTCGGTATTTCCTGATGCATGATTAACGGCGGCATATTTAAAGAAAGATAAATTTCATAATCAAATCGTAAATTGATTAACGCAAGATAATTTTTGATGTACTCAATCTCTTCTTCCACTCGCACCATACCACCGGTATCCCAACGCATGCTGTAACGCAACAATTTCCCAAGTGACGTAACGGCATCCGAAATTGCATATTCTTCATCAATTTCTGCCATCATCTTAATCGACTCCAGTACGTTGTAAATAAAGTGGGCATTAATCTGATTCTGTAAAGCTCGAATTTCTGAATTTTTGACCAGAACTTCTCTGTCAATACTCTCCTTCATCAGTCGCTCAATGTGATCAAGCATTTTGTTAATCTGTGTTCCCAATTCTCCCATTTCATCGGTTCCACAATTTTCAATTCTAACATTTAAATCACCTTTTCGTATTTCTCGAATAGATTTCAATGTTATATAAAACTGCTTCAAAAGATGTTTGACAATTTTGTTTATTACATAAGCAAGTCCAAAAACAAGTACAATCATCACTCCGATATAAACATAACACATATGATATACACTCTGCATATTCTCTGTTATATTCTGTACGGAAAATAGCGTACCACCTATCTCTTTCACATAGGTATAAGACACAATCAAATGCTCTTTTTCCTGCTTTTCATAATAAGTATATATATCATTGCCCTCTGCGCCCTCTCCGAGTGTTGTTCTGACAAATTCTTCATAGTCCCGGTGTTGCTCGTCACCAAAATAAATTGTCCCCTCATCCGACACAAAGCAACTCCATTCATCCTCAATATCTTCATAAAGCGGAGGAAACAGCTTTTCCATCGTAACGGCTGTTTCAATAATACCAATACAACCACTTTCATAATTTTCTATCGGTGTTATCAGAGATGCTATTTTTTTCTCACTGTTCTGTCCTTTAAAGAGCAAATCACTATAATTATAATTCCATCCTGCAAAATCTTCCTTCTTGGCCCATTCCATATTTTCCATACGGCTATGACTATATAGAACCGGCATCATTTCCTGTATATTATCGTTGACAGCATAAACTCTCACACCATACAAAAGCAGATTATTATTAACCAATCGTTCCAATGATGCAATATCCTCGTTATACAATTCAAAAAGTTCTTCCGTTGTCATTTCCTCTCCATTCATAGAAGATTCCAAGACGTTTTCAAGGGAAACATCACTTAAAAAAAACTGTGTTGTCATATTGATAGAATCTATATTGCCTGTAATATTATCCCGATAGCGCTGCATGGTATACTGCATATAATTCTTGTTCTCATCAATTACGCTCTGTTTCATATTAGAAAACAAGGCTATAACCAAAACAGTAATCGGCACTATGACAAGAACCGTAATAACCAATGTAAACTTCGTATTCAGTTTTAAATTTTCAAACCGCTTTTTCCACTTATCTTTCATACTTCTTAATCGATTCCCAGTTTCTCTTTCGCCTGTTGCATCAGTTCATTTCTAGCCTGTTTCAATTCCTCATATCCATACGCTTCTCTTGTTTCCAGAAAATCTGCAAAAATCTCGTCAAAAGCTTCTTCCGAATCAGCCATCAATAGTTTCGGTAAAGTCTCACTCCACAACGTACTGATTTTGGTATCCAGATAGGCTTCTTCTGACTCTAATGGCAGAAAAGAATCATACTGTCCATTATAAACCGCATATGGTTTAGTCCATTCTTCTAACTGTGCTAAATATTCCGGTTTTTCCTGCTGCCACTTGGATTGCATAATATTATCCTGTAACATCCAGTATGTATCGTCTGCACCATACAACTTGTCATATTCAGCCCGGTTCGTATTTAAAAGTTCTTTCACTTCTTCTTTGATAACCGGTGAGCCATCCACATAATCAAACGTTTCCCCCTCTATGCCCAAATAAATTCGTATCTGACCATGTTCACTCAGCATATAATTCAGAAAAGCAATTGCTCTTTCAGGATGTTCACAATTTTTCGAAATCAATGTCACAGTCCATCCATTAATTCCTGTCGTCGTCAGTGTATGGTCATCTCTTGCTGCATTCTTCGGGCCATCCACTGCCATATAAATTCTTTCCGGATAGTTGGCGTACAATTCCTTTTGCTGATCAACCATATCCGTATATTGGTAAAGCATACAGAAATATCTGCCCTTTGCCATTTTTTCCTCTGTCTGCGTTCTCTGATCTATGAAAATGTCATTGGCAAGCAGACCTTCTTCTCCCAATTCCCGAAACATTTTTAACCATGTTATATAATCTTCATTTGTATAGCGATCATAAATTTCACCATTTTCTTCAAATGGAACAGCCAGAAAATTCATTAAATAATTATCAAAAGACACATTCCCCTGTTCTGTAAATTCATGAGCTCCGACCGGAATCAATGGTTCACCATCTACTTCTGGAAACATTTCTGCAGCCTTTTCTACGGCAGCTTTAAAGCCCTCCGGCGTGGTCATATCAGGACTTCCTATCGCCTCATAAATGTCTTTCCTCACAAGGAAAACCTGATTAGAAGAAACTTCATATTTCTCTACGTCCGCTGCGGAGCAACTGGAATTCGGATAACAGTATATATTACCGTCCTCCTGCGTATACCATTTCACAACCTCCGGATCGCTCACTTCCCAGAAATACATATCATATTCGTCTGCCAATTCATTCAAGGCGTACACCATATCACCTTCTATCATTTCATTTATCTGGGATTCCCACCAGCCCAGTGTAATAAAATCCGGTAACGAATTGGATGCTATCAGTGCATTTATTTTTTCACTTTCATTTCCGCTTGGTGTAATAAAATTAATGCTTACTCCGGTTTCTTCCGTGATTTTTTGTGAAACTATGTTTTCTCCCCATGAATGATTAAACCAGGAATAATTAACATACCAGTCAAAGGTTGTTGGTTCATCTGCATACTGCTGCCATGCATACGATTCTCCTTCTACTTCTTGACCCACTTCTGAATTTGTGTCCTCTGTTCTTTGTCCCCCAATAATAAAAAACAGAAATGCCCCCACTGCTATGGAGGCTATTATGATTCCTATGATTCTATACTTCTTACTATTTGCCATTCTTTACCCTCTCTACGCTTATCTCTCTATGCTTATCTACACATTTTCTAAGCTGATTGATTTCTGTTTCATTCAGGCTATACACAGGCGAATTATCATCTGTTGTATTCTGATTTTCTACTATCAACACTTCTCCGTTCTCATCCAGAACGTGATTGTGCCAATATCCCTTTTTAATATTATATATCTTATGCGGAATCATTTCAATCGCTTTAAAATTTTCCGGCACTTCTCCTTCCCCCGCAACCAGAAGTGTACAGTGTCCATCTAAAAGCACAAATACTTCATCTGTAAACAGATGTTTCTGCATCCAATTAATATTTTCACATTTTGTATTTTCACAGGATTTCAGTACAGCCACTCTCCATGACTCATAATCTTTCAATGGCATATAGTCTTCCTTCGGAAATCCAAGCATTTCTACTCCTTCTTCCAAATTAACACTTTTTATTCTTTCTACATTCATTTTCTTTTTCTCCATTCCGTATATTTTATATGCAAACAAGGCAATATCCCTTGGGGAAAAGGATACCGCCTTGTTTATATAATATTATGTAATTATTCCTTAACACTACCTGCTGAAATACTACTGATAATATATTTCGAACAGAAGCAAAATACAATTAAAATAGGTACTACTGAAATAGCAACTCCTAAGTAAATCGCACCCTGATTTTTCTGCAAGTCTGTTGCTGCATTCAAGGTTGAAATCATAACCGGTAAAGTCATTTTCTCCGGAGAGTTTAACAATATCAATGGAACTAAGTAGTTATTCCAGTTTCCAATAAATGCGCCGATTGCCATAGTTGCAATACCAGGAGACATAATCGGAAGAACTATTTTATGGAAAATATGTATTTCACTTGCTCCATCAATTCTTGCTGCTTCCAAAAGTGCTTTTGGCAAAGCAGACTGCACATACTGTCTTAAGAAAAATACAGTTCCCGGTGCTGCAATTGCCGGAATAATCAATGGTATATATGTATTGACCATATGAAGTTTCTGACAAAGGTTATAGAAACCAATAAGACTTAACTGTCCCGGAATCATCATAAACACTACAATGACTTTAAATAACAATCCATTTCCCTTGAACTTGTAAACTGCCATTGCATAAGCTGTAATAGCGGAGAAATAAGCTGTGAGAATGGTTGCCGGAACAGCTACTTTAATACTGTTCCAAAAGCCCTGAAACAAATTAACATAATCGAATAATGCTACCCAATTTTCTTTTAAGTGTGTACTCGGTATTAATGTGAATGAACGTGTAATTTCTACGCCACTTCTTGTTGCATTGACTATCATCATTAAAAATGGAAGAAGACAAACTAATCCAAGCGCAATGAGTGCAACATATAAAGCTCCTTTTTTTATGTTATACCATGTTTTTGCCATATTAATCGTCCTCCCTTCCAAGTGTTTTAAATTGGATAATTGATACAATCAATATAATGGCGAATAATGTATATGCAATTGCGGATGCATATCCAACCTGATTTGTTTCAAAACCGAATTTATACAAGTACATAACCGATGTCTGTAACGTTCCTGATGGATTACCTGCTGTACCACCACTTATACCATTAATTAAGAATGGTAAATCAAATAACTGCAATCCACCAATTAAGGATGTGATAAATACATATAACATAATTGGTCTTATAAGTGGTAAGGTAATCTTTCCAAAAGTAGTCCATCGTCCTGCACCATCAATCGCTGCTGCTTCAAAGTAATCTCTGGAAATACCCTGTACACCGGCCATCAGCATGATGAAGGAATTACCAAACCACATCCACGTCTGAATTACCGAAATTACCCAAGGGGCTGTTGCACTGGAACCTAACCAGTTTATCTGTTCATCGATAATTCCGATAGATAATAACATCTGATTAAAACTACCATATTTCCAGTCCAATAATGTTTTGAAAAGAAATGCTACTGATGTAGCGGAGATTAAGTTCGGCAGATAAAATACTGCTCTGAATACACCAAGTCCGCGCATTCTGTATTTCACATCACTAAATACAATCGTAAGTAAAAATGCAATACCTAACTGAAGAACAATGTTTAAACTCCACATTTTAATGGTATTCCAAAGACTTCTCCAGAAAAACTTATCTGTCAATACTCGTATATAGTTATCGATACCGCTCCATACAGCATCTCCAAATCCTCTATAATTTGTAAAACTCAGATAAAGAGTTCTAAGGACCGGATATACATTAAACACAAGAAAGACAATTACAAAAGGCAGTACAAACAGATAGGCTATATTATTAATATTTCTTTTTTTCTTGACTGCAACCTGATTTTTTGCCATTATCATTACCTCCGTTCTTAGGGCAGAGGGGGCAGTCCCTCTATCCGTCTGCCCCTGCCTGTTGTTTTACTTTATTATCTATTTACTGTAATTTCTGGATATGTAGATTCTACTTCGTCATAGAATCCCTGAATTGCTTCATCCTTTGTCTTTTCACCCTGTTTAATAGCTGTGATTGCATTAGCCCATGCATCTCCAATTGCCTTGTCATATCTGGTTACTTTAGAGTAATCAATTCCTTTGGCCTGCTCTAACCAGAATTTGTACAACTGCTGTCCACCATAGATTTCATTTGCATCTTCTGCATGTGCTTCCAATACAGGAATTAAGGAAACTGTATCACCCTGAGATACTTCAATCCACCAGTTAGCTGTATCTTCGTTCAAAGTACAGAACTGTAAGAAATCCCATGCAAGTTCTTTTCTTTCAGACTGAGAAGAGATACCGATGAATGTACCACCACCAAATCCGTAAGATGGACCAGAGCAAACGCCCCATTTACCGGATGTTTCCTGTACGTTATCTCTCATTGTAAGAACGCCCCAGGAAGGAAGTCCGAATGCGAATACAGTTGTTGTATCCATATCTGCTGTTGCTTCAGCAAACTGTTCTGCATCCCATACGTTTACGGAATCATCTGCATAACTCTGAACTTCTGCTGTAAGAATCGGTACTTCGCCAGCCATAGCCTGATACCAAGGTGTTGACCACTGGTTTGCATATGCTGTTAAATCGTTCTGATATAATTCGATACAAAGATCCATATAATCATATCTGCCCTGATCTACATTTAAAGTTCCATCGATAACCCATGCAGAATCTCCTGAGAAGTAGTTAATTTCTGCATCAGATGCGAAGATTCTGTAACCTGCATCTTTTAATGTCTGAGCTGTCTCAAGGATTGTATCGTAATCTGCAAATAATTTGCCGATTTCTTCCGGATCATCTGTTCCAAATACTTCTGTTGCAATATCTCTTCTATAGTAAATACCAGCTGGTGTAATCTGATAAGAGATTGCTCTCTGGATTCCTTCGGAGTCCTGACCAACTTCCCATACATAATCTACAATCTGGTCTGCATAATCCTGTGCATTGTATGGTGCCTGATTTAAATCTTCAAAATATCCTGCATCATAGAAATCTTCCAACATCTGTGGCTCACCTACGATGATATCCGGTTCTGTCTGTCCGCCATTCAAAGCTGTCTGAACTTTTGTTACATAGTTTGCTGGTTCGATAACTACTGTTTCAATTGTTACGTTTGGATTTGCTTCCATGTATTTATCTGCAAACTGCTGTAAATCTGCTGCAAGAGTCCAAACGACTAATTTGTCATCACCTGTAGCTGTTGCCTCGTCTGATGCGGCTGCTTCCTCTGTTGTTGCTGCATCACTATTTGTTTCTGTTGTGCTGTCAGTTGCACTTTCACTGCCACATGCAGTCATGGATAATACCATTGTTCCAACTAACATTGCTGAAATAAGTTTTTTCAGTTTCATAAATAATCCTCCTTTTTTGTTCAACATTTCTTTTGTTTTCTGTTGTTAATTAAATTATATCTATCCGACCTATTCGTTATAATGACTCAAATTTTAAAAAGGTATCATTTTTTTAGTAACAAATTGTACAAATGGAATGTGGTTTTACAGTCACTTCTATTCCACAACCTGCCTCACGTACGGTTACCGGAACCTCTTTTTCTGTCTTATTTAACAAAACAAGTACTCTTTCCCCATCCGGATTTAAAAAAGCGGTTGCTTCTATATTATCTGTATAACGTGTTGTGCCGATTCTAACAGCACCAGACTTGATATAACGGCTGAAATGACCAATGTAATAATATGTCAATCTCTTCTCATAGCTGTCTTCTGCTGCATTGCACATAATCGGTGCGGCACAGAAATTTCCAACATGGTTAGGACCACCCTTTTCATCCAGAAGCAGATTCCAATCCAGGGAAGCGCTAATACCTGCATTCAAATTTCCTAAAATGTCGTGTGCATACATCTCTGCTTTATCAATTTCTCCGGAATCTGCAAAACGTGAATACTCTACACAGCCTTCCGTAAAGAATACTTCCTTGTCAGGGTACTGTTTCTTAATCAGTTCGATTGCTTCAAAATGGTCGCCTGTATACCAGTGAATTGCAGCACCTTTTACATATTTTCTTGCGGTTTCATCTGCAACCGTTTCTTTAAATCTCTGATAAGCTTCTTCCTTGTTGTGATCCCACACAAAAATTCCTACATCTGCAAGTCCCGCCTTCTCCAGAGTCGGTCCTAAATACTCTCTGACAAACAGGCTCTCATCTTCTGAAGTATAAATACAGGAATCCCATGTCTGCACTGCCATCGGCTCATTCTGTACTGTTAAATATTCAATTGGAATTCCGGCTTCCTTGTAAGCCTTGATAAAACGTACAAAATAATCTGCCCAAAGCTGGTAATATTCTTTTTTCAAGCTTCCGCCGTGATTCATTTCGCCGTTTGTCTTCATAAATGCCGGCGGTGACCAGGGAGACATCAAAAACTCCATATCCTGCTTACATTCTTCCTGTGCATCTTTTACCATCGGAATAATCTCTTCGAAATCATGTGCAATGGAGAATGTTTCTAACTGCGTATCTCCTTCTTCTATATAAGTATAATTTCCAAGTGCAAAATCGCAGCTGTTCATATGCACTCTTCCGAGATTGTAACGAAGACCTTTTTCTCCGAAATATGCTTCTGTCAGCTCCTTCTTTTTCGCATCACTCATACCTGCATAGTTATGTGCTGCAGCCTCTGTAAATGCTCCACCAAAACCACGCATTGTCTGATAGGTGACTTCCGGATACACGTTGACAACATGCATACAGTCCTGCATTTCTTTTGCTTCCTGCTCTACTGTTTCCCAATATTTTCCAGCTTTGTAATCTGTCACTACGGTTGTTATTTTTTTCATACTCATAAACCTTCTCCCTTCTTTATCACTTTATGCAAGTGTAATTTCTATCTTAGCAATTTTACGTTCACGAATATCTTCCGCTATTTTTCCGGTTACATATTCTGCCGCAGTATCTGCTTCGTTCTGATTTTTATAAATAAAGTGCATATTGGTTATCTGATAATTTCCCGGAATATAATCCTTTTTCTCTTCTAATATATACTTCACTTCGATTTCTCCAAGCAGAGTGGTTGTCACTTTACCATCCTCTGAAACCAGATATTGTGGAATTGCCGGTCTTGGCATAAAAGCAAGTTCTGCATTTTTCATGGTGAAAACGTTTTTTCCAAACATCATCAATTTCCACATACTGATAAATTCAATTGTAGAACCGGAAAGTCTTGCCACAAATCCTTTGCCGTGATACTTCTCATTTGGATTTTTGCTGCTTGCAATGAAAGATGAATTTTCATAAATGCTTCTTCCATAAACTTCCGGATCTAAGAATGGCACTGCTGCTTTATGGAAATCCTCAAAAAATTCTTCATACATACCGCTCTTTAAAAGCTCCAGCAAATATTTGTATTCCATATGAAGCCAGATGGATTCATTTTCTAACCATCCCGGTGTAAACGCTCTTGCTCTTCCAAGTTCATAGGAAGCGTTTTCCAAAGAGGCATTTACCTTATACATAGAAAGCTTTTCATCATATAAGTCACTCTTTTTAATGTTATTGTATAATTCCTTTTTCTTTTCCATCGGCTGTTCCAGTTTTAAGTAACGGACCGGTCCTTCCAGAAAATATGGAACCTGTTTTACTTCAAAATGAAGTGGTTTAATACCATCTTTGTGCTTCTCATATTCCGATACTTCATAATAGAAATAGGTCGGGCAAATCCCATTGCCCAATGTGCAGGCTTTCTCAATACCATGCTCTACTGTCTGTTTCCATTCCTTCAAAACAGCAGCCAGTTCCTTACTCTGGTATACACTCTTCTTACCGGATACACCGGAGAAAGTTTTATCACGATACATTTCTTTGACATCATTAATACGATTCCAGAAGGAAATTACTTCCCCATCACCGGAAATATTTTCTTTTTCCAGACGATTTACCAGATGCAGTTCATCAATCAGATTTCCAAGTTCCTCTGTAATGCGAACTTCTTCCGAGTATCTCTCCAATGCAGAAATCGTATACTGAAGCATTCTTCCAAGTTCATAGGTTTCTGACATGGAGGAACCGAAGATTCCCGGCATTCCGTTTAATGCATCATACCAGCCCGGTTTGCCGCCTTCCATTTCCACGCCCATACCATAAGCATCCAGCGTAGCAAACTTTGTCGCACATAAAAGTAACAATTTTTCCATCAGACTTACTTTTAAGATTTCACCCTTACCAAAGTCTGTTCTTACCAGTTTCTCTGTTGTGTTTCGCTTACTTTCTTCATTGAGTGCGTGGTACTGGCGAAGTCCCTGTGCTGTTTCTTCATAACGTTTTCCTCTGCGGTTTACGTTTATCTGAGAGAGGAAGTAAGTATAATCCTCTTCATAAAGCATTTCTTTTTCTTTCTCAGGATTTACTTCCAGATAGTCTTCAATTAAATCCAGATTATAAGTCCAGTGATCTGTCCAATAGCCTTCTCCGAATTTACCATTTACCAGACTGTCTGCAAAATCAATAATCTGATAAAATAAAGATTCGTTCCATTTTTCTAATACTTCATCTAACTTTGCCCACAAAGTTCCCGGTGTAAATGGGTTCTCTGTAAATGCAATAAGTTCTTCTGCCTTCTCCTTCGGGAACTCTTTAAACAGTGTTTCCGCTTTTTCTCTTTCCATCTGATAAGTCAGTTTTTCCACACCAAGAGGATTGTAACCGTCAAGCTGTATCAGGCTGTAAAATTCCTTAATATTTTCTCTGCCTACAAATGGTGCAAAGAATGTATCACATCTACGGTTCTGATTCACATCACGGAAATTTCCGTTGCCTTGTGAATATAATTCCGGAAGCATGGAAAAGTAATTGTAATCTCTTTCCAAATCTCCGTGCTTTCTGGAATATACATAAAAGAGTTTATTATTTCCAAGCTGTATCGGATATCCACCTCTTAATACGTTATCCATATATGTATATCTGCAATAAATGTCAAATTCTTCGGAAGCGGTCTTGGTTTCAATTCCTTTGCAAAGCTCATTTGTCAACGCTTCTGCTTCTTCCATTTTGGCTTCAAAATAACCTGCATCTTTCTTTTCTTTCAAAAACTGATGCAAATATTCTTTCTTTTCTACCTGACCGATAATTTCATATATGGTCAACGATTCGCCTGCCTGAAGTGTCTTCTTAGTACCATAAAAGCTACATGGCAGATTGTTCATAGTAATCTGTTTGGATTCCAGAATACAATCCAGACCATCCTCTGCAAAACGTACGGCGTTCTGTAAAGAACAGTCATAGGCAAAAATCAGCTCCGGGTCTACGATTGGTAAAAGTCGCTCACCGTCTTCCAGACAACCAATCGAGAAGTTACCTCCTTCAATTGCCGAAACAACCGTCGTATCCTCTATACTTGCTCTTACACGGTAAAATGGTGCTTTGTTTTCCACATCCTCTACCTGCATCCACGCTTTTGCTGTCTGAGTCATATTTTTCATATTTTCCATGTCCACTCCATAAGGAATGACAGCCGGCATACCATCCAGGATTTCTAATTCAATTGCTTCTTCTGCCTTATTGGTTACGGTAACTTTTCTGACAAGGCCACCAATTCTTTCTCCCGGAAGTGTAAAATAATCTACCTGAGTCTGAAGCTGTTCTTCTTTATTTTCCTCCAGAATAGAAAGGCTGTTCATACGGATTATCATATCCTGCTCTTTCTGTTCATCTGCAAAACATTCCATATAATTTCCGTTTTTACGAAGGAAAGTACGAAATCCCGTTCTTTTCACATTCTGATATGCTACATGTGCCGGATAAAACTCCATGATAGCGTGATCCTTATTATCCACACCAAAGCTGACAACACACTGTCCTCTATTCACATAGTAACACCAGATTGGAGTACCTCTCATACCTGCAATTCCCGGCAAGAAACTTGCAAAAGTAGATTTTTTCCCATATCCGTTCATGATAAATTCTTCTTTTTTACGTTCCATAACTATTCCTCCCTTTTCCCCAATGTAATTTCAATTCTATGTGTGTTCTCTGACAGATAATCTATATCTGATTTTTTAAGAACCGCACAGCCTTGACATCCATTTTCAATTATTTCCAGTGCATTTCCTTCCATCACTGCTGCCCTTATACAATACTCATCAACTTCCAGCTTCTCCGGATTCTCGATTATGACCTCAAACAGTTTTCCGGCAAATGGAAGCTCTAATTTTGCCTTTTTATCTTTATCAAATTGTGATTTCATAAGCTTCGGACTGATTTCTAAATTTCCTGCTTTTCCCCTGACTCCAAAACTTTCTGTAATCAGTGTAAGCATATACCAGCTGGCAGCTCCGGTCAGATAATGATACATTCCTCTTCCTTTTGCATTGAAGTATTCAGGAATGCCCGGATAGATTTTGCTTGTTTCAAAATCCATCGCTGCATCTGCAAGTGCCTGTAATGCTTTGTGTCCTTCCTTTGCGAAGCCTCGTCTGTATAATGCATTTGCATACATTACTGCCATATGGGAAAATACTGCTCCATTTTCCTTCTCTCCATAGGCAAAGCCAAACATTCTTCCCAGATCCGTTTTCACTTCATGGAAATCCGTATTCAGACGATAACCGCCCTGCTTCTTATCATATAAATATTTATCAGCACTATTGGTAATTTCTTTAATCTGTTCCTC
The DNA here is from genome assembly GCA_017623295.1 of Lachnospiraceae bacterium. Taxonomy (GTDB): domain Bacteria; phylum Bacillota; class Clostridia; order Lachnospirales; family Lachnospiraceae; genus UBA3282. The sequence continues at coordinate 43,664 of JAGAPK010000048.1, forward strand.
TGTTGCCGTTCCGCTCATAATGGAAAATACCTGACCTGTCAGCATCATGCGTGCCCCATTTTCATGGTTGCCTTCCACCTGTCTGCCGTTATTGTCATAATAACCGTTAAACCAGCCATTTCCTTCTGCATCCGTTACCCACTCAGTCTGGCGGATATGTTCCATCATCCAGTCCGCTTTTTGTCTTAAACTTTCTGCAAGCTCACTTATTTTGACACTTACGGTTTTTCCACTGATACTATGTCTGCAAACCTTACTGTATTGAAGTAACAGTTCATTCTTCTCTTCTACATTTTCCAGTAACTCTTTCTCTGTTTTCAGAAGTTCCAACATTTCAACTGCTATTTCAATTTCTGCTTTGCCTGTGGCTTTCTCCAATAGTTCTGCATATTCAGCCAAATCTCTTAAATTTCCCGCATATGCATTAGAAAAAGCAACACTCTCACCGCGTTTATCTGCCATATCCAAAGCATCATTCCAGTCTGCGCCACGCAGTTTAATGTGATTGTGTTCGCCGACCTCATAAAATGCACATAAATTTTGCAATAGTAAGTGCTCTAACACCGTTCCGTAATAAACATTTCCTTCCATATCCTTCTGTTTATTTCCGTAATCCTCATTCCATTGTTCATCTATGGCAGTGCCACGTTCTACTTGCTTATCTTTGAAATAATTCACTTTCTGATTCAGAATTTCAATATCGCCGGTCTGGTCGATATACAGTTTGGTAGTAAAAAACGGCCATACTCCATGATCCATCCAGACTCTCGTAATATTGTTACGATCTGCAATAAATTCGCCCTGCTTTGCTCCAATAATGGTAGCATTCGTTCCATCCATACGCACACCACCAAAGTTATCCAGAAGCATCTGTCTTACTCCATCCGGATTCATCAAAAGGAGTGCCAGACAGTCCTGCCATAAATCTCGCCATCCTCTTCCGCCTTTTCCGTAATCATGATGCGGTAAAAAGGAACAGCCGTAAATTCTTCTTAAGATAGGCTGGAAACTTACCCATAGCATGTAATTGTCAAAGTTCTTATCTCCAGTGTGATATGAAATATTAACTTTTTCCTGCCAATAATCTCTGGTTTTATTTAGTGCTTTTTCTACTTTTTCTTTCGAATCATAGGCTTTCACGATATCCGCTATTTCTTCCGCATTTTCCGTTGCACCAAGAAGAATCGTATAAGTCGTATGTTCTCCTGTTTCTAATACCATCTTTTCAAATTTGAGTCCGCCAACGGCTTCTTTTCCGTCCAATTCCACACCTGCCGGAACTCCCGGTTGATTTTCTATAACTGCAAGCGGTCTTGTATAACTTCCACCTTCGCCGATATAGTCTTCTGCTATCGGATAGAAGGATTCAGGATTTCTTCCATCTCCTGTTACACCACATACAAAATAGTTGATATTGTTCAGCTGATGACCTCTTTCATCAAAAGAAAGTGTCGGTCTTACTACAACACCTTCTTTCTTGGTAGAAATACGATGTAACAAAGAAGTTACGTGTCTGTGATCTCTAATATTGTCTGCACTTCTTCCATAAATCGGAATCGCTGCAATTGGTGTAAACTCCACACGCATTTTTCCAATGTTTGTAATTTCCACCTGCATAATTTCTACGTTATGGTCTAATGGTACAAAGGATGTTACCTTTGATTCCAACTGGTATTTTCTCGATTTTCTCGTCACTGTCTGCCACATCAATCCTGCGGCTAATTCACTTTCATCCTGACAATCTGTGAATTTCTTATATTCCTCTTCCGCTGATACCCCTGTGACCGACCAGCTTCCCATGCCATCTATCTGACACCAGAAATTTCTGGTAGAACGATTGTTATGTAAATTTTCCACACTGACAGGTTCCAAAATAAAGGCGTTCTGATTAATCTTGCTGTCTCCACCCAGATTCGGAGTTAATGCACTCTTGATTCCATTTTCTCCTGCTACCGGAAAATACTGATAACTATAATTCTCCGGTGCTTTCAATGTAAATGTTCCTTTCTCGTCTAAAAACTGGTAACTTGCCATTTTTCTGCTCCTCCTCTATTTTTGTATCCCGTTTGCATATTCTACGATAATAGAGCGTTTCCCCGCTGTGTACGACGAATCTCCTTTATCGTTTATAACATGGCTGATTCCCGGGTTTCCGGTAATCATAATGGCACATATATGATGTACCTTTACATTGTCCTTATCCGGCATTTCCATTGCACAGAAGGCTTCCACCATCGCATCTCTGTGATACGAATAAATACCAATTCCCCATGCTTCGAAATTTTCTACCTTTTCATCCACATAGAAGGAGGCATATCCGTTCATCTGTCCGTCATGACTCTGCCATTCCTTCTGAGATGGTACATCATAAGGCATTTCGCTCTGATACATTACTACTTTGCCGTTATCTCCGTTCCATATGGTCTGATATTCCAGAAAATGCTCAACCATCAGTGCGTACATTGTCACGTTATTACCATTTACTATAATTCCGTTGTCTGCAGTATTTTGGTCCCATGCCACATTGTCACCATGATCTGCACGCCATACCCAGAAATTATCTCCGATAACATCATTGCTGTTTATCGTCACACATTTTTTTACTTTCGCTGCATATTCTGCATCTGCTCCGCCTACCCGGAAAAAGACATCTGACAAGCAAATTGGATTTTCACTATGACTATTGCTACTGCCTTCTTCACCAACGACTAATAAATTCTCGCTTTCTATCTCTCCTGCATCAAACAGAATACCTGCTATAATAATTCCGTCCACATCTGCCGTTTCCATACAGGCATTTCCTTTTACCGGCTGCAATGAGGCAAGCCCCATACCGAGTATAATCGTATCGGCATTTTCTACTTTTAATGCCTCATCTAATTCGTAAATTCCCGGAGTAAATAATAAATGCTTTCCATTCTTCAATGCCTGATTCAAAGTTTGTGCTGTATCGGTTTCCGGTTTTGCAATGTAAAATTCACTTAATGGAATTTTTTCGCCTTCTACATTACCATCCTTCCATGAAATTCCCGTTGCATCCTCGCGAAGATTTGGTACGAAAACCATAAATCCTTCTTTTTCGTCATATATTAAGAATGGCTTTTCCTGAACAATCGGCGTTGTTTCTACGGAAGTATAAGCTTTGGCGGGCCATGTTCCGGTCGGGTCACATCCCTCTTCGTCTCCCAGAAATACCATGTTCCAATTTTCGCCCATCCATGTTTTAAAATCATTATTTCTTGACAACCATTGCTGCTGTGAACCGGAATCAATCATTAAGGAAACTTTAGAATCGGAAAGAAATCCACCGCTGCACCAGCCATAATCATCATGCAGGTACAAAGCACCCTCAATATCCACTCTCCGCATAAAAGTTGCCTGTGACACCGCCCACACGGTATTACTGTTTATTTCCAGATTCTCTACACCTCTCCAGAAATTGCAGCAGGCATTATGGTTATTTGGATCATCACCAAGCCATCTGGCATCGCAGTTTAAAGAAGTTATTCTGGTATCCGTTGGCAACATTCCCAAACCTGCTACCTGTGTATAGAAACCCACCTTAACTGCAATTGATTCATCATAAGTTCCCGGCATAAAATACACCGCATATCTGTCTTTTCCAAACTGACTTGTTTCCTGATGGCTCCACAAATCTTCTAAAATTTTGTTCACTTCCACCGGGTCATCTTCCGGTGAAAAAATGTATGTATTTTCTCCAAACAGTTTGCTTGTATAGTTTTCTGTTTTATTACTTTCATAGTCATATTTTTTAAATTTTTCTATTAAAAATGGATATACCATACACGCTATTTCCACTATGACGCCTACTGCAACAAAAAACATTGCACAACCGACTATCACATTCCTTTTTTTCTTCTTTTGCTCTGTTTTTTTCACAATGATTCCCCCTTATATCTTTAAATTTATTTTATTAAAAGTCAGTTTGTGAATTAAGGTACTTTTTATTAGTTAGGTATCATTTTTTTAGTTTTCTTACCAACTGCATAAAAAAGAGACCTTTACCATTTTCGTTATCATTGACATTCATTTACAAAACATTTATGATATATTTATTACAATTGTAAGATTTGGAGGTTTATCATATGCCTAATCTACCTCAGATTTCCGAAGCAGAATTTGAAGTTATGAAAATTGTATGGAAATATGCGCCTATCAGCACAAATGAAATAACAGAAAAATTAGTGAAAACTACAACTTGGAATCCTAAGACAATACAAACTCTGATTAAACGCCTTGTTACCAAGGGTGCACTTTCCTATCAGAAACAAGGCCGTGTTTTTGTTTATACTCCATTAGTAAAAGAGAACGAATATATCAGTCAGGAAAGCAATTCTTTTCTGGCACGTTATTATGACGGGAATATTACTTCCATGCTGTCTGCATTTCTGGAAAACGACAAACTAACGGAAACAGAAATAGACTCTCTTCGCTCTCTTCTTGCTAAGAAGACTAAAAAAGGTGGTAAGTAAATTGGCCGATTTTATGATTCGATTTTTAATCTGTAATCTTTTTATTAGCGGTATCATCGGAGTAATTCTGGTTCTCAAACATATATTTCAAAATACTCTCTCTAGCCGGATGCAGTACAATTTGTGGTTTGTGTTGCTTGGGCTACTGGCAGTTCCATTTGTCCCGTTCCGTTTCATCGGGTTTCCACAAATTATCTCCTGGCTTGCCAACCTGCGAAATTCTTCTTCCGCCACCAGAACCGCTATGGAAGCAGCTATTGAGACCAATCCGTCTATAAATGCCGATTGGATGAATGACTTTGCCCTTTCTGTAAATAACAACACACCATCCGTTGCCGGATACGTTTTATTAGGAATATGGATTGTGGGAATGCTTGCGATGATGATATTGGTTATCAAATCCTCTCTTTGTCTACGCAATTTGGAAAAATCTGCACTTCCCCTTCAGAACCCAGAGGTTCGCAGATTGTATAATCACTGTTTAGAAGAAATGAAAATTCACAGAAATATTCCTGTCTATAGTACCGCATTTTTGAAGTCCCCAATTATTGTGGGACTTTTGAAGCCGTGCATATATTTGCCAATTCATCTAATTTCTGATTATAAAGAATCCAATATACGATATATGTTGTTGCACGAACTGCAACATTACAAACACCATGATGCCATTGCCAGTTACCTAATGAACCTTGCAGGCATGATATATTGGTTCAATCCCCTGGTCTGGTATGCACTCAAAGAAATGCGTAATGACAGAGAAATCGCCTGTGATACCTCTGTTTTGAAGATGCTGGAAGAGAATGATTACGAAGATTATGGCAATACACTGATTAACTTTGCAGAGAAGATTTCACTCACGCCTTTTCCGTTTGCTGCCGGTCTTGGTGGAAACATGAAGCAAATAAAACGAAGAATTATCAATATTGCCTCTTATGAGAAGCCCACATTTATAAAAAGACTACAAAGCGTGATTGCATTTGCGCTGACTGCTGTTCTCCTTTTAGGGTTTGCTCCCTTTATTTCTACCTACGCAGCAAATGAAAGTTACTACCAATGGGACTCTGCTTCAAAAAATATTTCCTATGTAGACCTTTCTACCTATTTTGGAGAATATGAAGGCAGTTTTGTCTTATATGATTTGAAAAATGATTTATGGAGCATACATGACATGGAACATGCTACGCTGCGAGTTGCGCCAGATTCCACTTACAAGATATATGATGCTTTGTTTGGATTAGAAGAAGGTGTCATTACACCAGAAGATTCCTTTATTGCATGGAATGGAGAAAACTATCCGTTTGAAGCATGGAACGCTGATCAGACTTTACAGTCTGCAATGACCTCTTCTGTTAACTGGTATTTTCAGGAAGTAGACGAGCAACTTGGAGTGGCTTCCGTTTATAATTATATTCAAAAAATCGGATATGGGAACGAGAACATGAGTGGTGATTTTTCCACGTATTGGATGGAATCCTCCTTGACGATTTCCCCAATTGAGCAGGTCGAACTTTTAACAAAACTGCAAAATAACAGCTTCGATTTTGCTCCAGAAAACATCAATATGGTAAAAGATGCTATCTGTCTTTCCTCTTCCGATGCCGGAACCTTCTATGGCAAAACCGGAACAGGACGTGTGGATGGGCAAGACGTGAATGGATGGTTTATAGGCTTTGTAGAAACTGTAGATAATACATACTTTTTTGCTACCAACATTGGAGACGATAGCGATGCTACCGGAGGTCATGCTACTGAAATAACCATGTCCATACTATCTGACATGAATATCTGGACATTTTTCATATAATCCTTTCTCCTTATCAGCTTTCATCATGCGGTATTGCTGCTATTTCCTTCACATATATCCAGCTCTTCCCATTATCCTCAGATTCATACAGACCATTGCAGAAACCATCTTCGCCATAATAATCTCCATCTGCGCCCTGTCCTGCTTCCATGTAAAGTTTTCCATCTTTTTCATAGACTTTTTCCGGCACGACAAAAGGATTATAATAAGTTCCGTCCGAAAGCTTTACTTTGGCAGATGGATATTCTACTGTTTCAAAACTTCTGCCCCCATCTTCTGTCCGGTAAAGCTTTCCATACGCTCCGCCACTATAGGTCAGACAGGAGAATCCCGTTTGACCGTCCTGCAAAAAGCTAATCCACTTTGCTTCTCCTCCGCTACCCAGATAAGGATCCGGATTGACCATAGCTGCACTCTCTCCGCCATCCGCAGTAGCAATTAACACATAGTAACTGCTGCCACACGCCCGGTCAACCGGAATCATTCGATATTCCACTCCATCGGCATTGTCATAACTACAATCCGGTTCTAGTGACAAATAGAATTGTATCATTTCGTCTGTTAATTCCATTCTCTCCGTTTCTTCTTCGATATCGTCTTTTTCTGTTACCTGTTTCTCATAGTTGTCCGTCAATATTTTTTCTACGAAATCATATAAATCATTATATACATCCGAAATATTTTCCTCTGTAAAGTTATGCATATGTTGGAATTGGTAATCGAATGTTTCATCTCCATAACCTATTTTTATCGTCTGATATAATTCTTCATTTTCCTCATAGGGAATTTCTTTCATCACATAAAGCAACCAATTTATTATGTCTGAACAGAACCATTCCTTTTCCTCACTACTTGATGAATTTAATGAAATAACTGGCGTATAAGATTTTTCTACCCCTTCTCCGTTTTCCTCATACTCATACCCCCTGTTCCGTCCTGCAAAATAAGCATCTGTCAAATAGCGGTAATACTCTGCTTTATAATTATCGCTCATCACCAAATCATTCTGCACGAAAAAAGAAAACTCTCCCGTATCATAGCAATAGAGTTCTCCCTCCTTGCCGCAGGCTTTGATGTTGCCATAGCGTTTCTCCATTTCTGCTGTTACCTCTTCTTTGTTATAACCAGAAAATTCTTCCGTACCATCATACAAAATCTGCAATACCTGATTATACTGCTCACTTCCCATTAAAGTTACCTGAACTCCCGCTACTCCCCAGACAACGCTCCAATTTTCTTTCCCCAGCATTGCTCCGTCATCAGCGATTTCAAATTCAAGCTTATTGATAATTTTATCATCATATTTAACAATAATCCGTCCGTAAGTGCTGCCAAATGGCCATTCCGGCTCTCCCTTCATCTGCAACATGAGCTGACAACGTTCATCTGGTGATATCTGGGTATCAATGTCTGTATACTTCCATTTCGTCACATACCACAAACTTCCCAACAGAATAAGAAGCAAGCCTACAATTATTCCTATTATGAGTGAAACTATTTTTACCTTACTTTTCATAGATATTTCCTTTCCAGCTTCATAATTTTCAGTTTCTACAACGATATTGATAATTTGGTATCTCCTTCACTCCATCATTAAGGATTTTATTCCCCAAATATTGAAAACTCCCATCCTCTGCAAACCGAACCGTCAGTTCATGCGTTATAACCGCATCATCAAGTATTACCATATCGCATACAGCATCTACAGTTAGAGTTGTAGTTCCATCTTCATTTTGCACGATATTGGTAACTTCCGGAATGGATGTTCCAAAAAAAGTCGGAGTACCATTATAACATCCAAGTGGTTTCCATACATAAGTCTTAGTTTCTTCATCAAATACTGCATATTCCTGTATTTGCTCTGCTGTTATTGGAAGATACTCCATAATCAGATTCTCAAATTCTTCTTTTGGTACTCCATTCGGACAAGTCTCAGGATTAAAACGTTCCCCAAATTTCATCTGATAGAAATACTCATAGATTCCATTATAATCTAACTCTTCCATATGATTAATATCCCAATTAGAGTATAACAGATTGTTTCCCTGATATCCTAATGTCTGCACACATTTTTGAGACATTTCAAGCCGTTCCTCGGTCATTGGTTTTACCCTGACTATGCAGCTTCCATCAAGAATTTCAGTAACTTCCGGCGGTTCAGGAACACGTAATTCATAACAAAACCATCCTTTATCTGTATATTCCCACTCTTCTATTGGAGTATAGGAGCTATCTGCAATCTTTGGCTGATTGTCTTCATCCCATATAGCACTTGTACTAAATAAATACATATCCGTTCCATCAAAAATATATTTTTTTCTTCTTACACCACCATCATATCGAATTTCAAATGTTACAACCTCTCCACTTTTCCCAGCTGCACATGTTTTCAAAAAAGTCTCCATACTCCCATAGTTTTCCATATTAGAGTATATTACTTTTGTAGTAACCGGGCTTCCGTTTTCCTTCACTTCGTTCTGTATCGCAAGAACCGTTTCATCAGACAAAACAACGTTGGTTGCTTTTCCTTTATCTGCACTCTCATAAATGCCACGAAAAAGTTCCATTGCTCTGGCACAATCAGCTTCTGCTTCTTCCATTTCCAACCGATTCGTATGCCACCACATCTGACTATTATCTGCCGGCACAATCACTCGATTCGATACATACTGAAAGTTGCCATCACGCATTGGTCGAACCACTACTTCATGCACAAATAACTTTGATATATTCTCATTTGGATAAACTGCATTTACTGTAAGTGTTATTGTACCATCACTATTTTCCAGATAACTTATCACTTCTGGATAGGGAATTTCCGGATATTCTACCTCATAAAATCCTCTCGGCTTGTATTCGTAAGTTTCATCCTCAGAAAAATAAGTTGCTTTTGACTGCAATGTTTCACTGTCTATCTTAAAATATGTCATGATTATATTTTCAAATTCTTCTTTTGGGATTCGATAGCTTGCTCTGACTTCCAAATTTTCATCTGCCACATAGGGAACCGACTGCTTCTTTATCATCGGATAAAAAATATCATACAAATCATAGAAATTCAACTCTCCAAAATCATCTTCACTCCAATTGGAAAGAAACATATTATTTTTCCCATAACCAACCGGACGAATATATTTCCGATTTAACTCCCTGCACTTCTCATCTAGTGGTAAAACCCGCAATGCAACATGCTCTTCCTCTCCACTCAAGGAAAGCACATACTGTTCTTCCAAATACCAGCTGCCGCTAAAAATCAAATATCCTTCTTCTGTGTACTGCCAGAAATCCGCCTGATAATTTTCAGTATTCATACTTTGCAGCTGACCATTGTTGTATTGAAAATATTCTCTTACGATGTCAACATTGCCGCTTTCTGTTTTCAAATCATATTTTATAAGCTCATTTGAATAAGAAATGACCCAAATTGATAACTCGGCTTCTTCTTGATTATCCACTTGTTCACAAAATCTGATTACCTGCTCTGCTTCAGTCATATTAACCTGATTTTCGCTGTCAATTGCTACATACCCTTTTTCTCCTAATTGATTTACAATACTTTTTATGGTTTCCAGACTATCTATCACAGCATTGCTATCATTACTCTTTTCATAATCCCTTTGCTCCTGCATAAGCTGTTGAACATCTTCCACTGAATCGGCTTCCATATCAACTTTTTCGCTACAATTTATGATTACAAATATTACAAAAAGCAAAATAATGCATAAACAAATTTCTTTTTTTCTACTCATTCGGTGCATCCCTTTCAAATATTACATTTGTAAGATTTATGATTAAAAAAGATACCAGCAAGCGCTGGATTTACTCTTCTTTTTAATATTACATCTGTAAGATTAATAATGCAAGGGAAATTTTAGTAATATTCCTATTTCATGGTTAATTGGGGATTTTTCAACAAACCAGTTATCATAGGTTCATATTTTTCTCTATCTGGACTTGTGTCTGTGCTTGTGTCAAACCGGCTATGTTGACTGATGCACTATTTTTGATTCTTATTTTTGCTCTACACATTTTCTTACCCTGTGACATTAGGAATTATACTATCTTATTTTCGTATTTTAAAATTTTTTCCATCATTATCGCAATATAATTTGGTGGTGTTCTCAGATTTTGTTCCCAACTTTGTATTGTTCTAATTGGTATTTCAAAGTAATCAGCAAACTGCTTTTGACTCATTCCAGATTTTTCTCTCAAGTTTTTTACTGTTAACATCTTAATTTCACCATTTAAATATTATCGTAATATATCTTTAGTTTCTTGTAATATTGACAGTTCAGAATTTGTTTTTTCAACTTCTTTAAATTCTGTCAGTTTATTTAAAACAGATTCTTTTCCGCTTCTCTGCTCTTTCATTTTTTCGTTACACATATTATCTTGTAACAACTGCTTGAACCATCCATCCCCCAAAGTATTATATTTAAACAATGGTTTCCCTTGAGAAAAAGATGCAATTTTAACAAATGTGAATGAGTTATCGTATATTTTTACTTCATAACATATCTGAATAGCTTTTATGAGATTTTGTTTTGATTTTATATATCTTCTTCTGATATCTTCTTTAACACCATGTCCACCATGTTGTACTCTATTTGCCACTCGTTCAATCGCAATCTCCGCACTTTCTAATCCGACGTAATACATATCCACAAAATATCCCTGCGCTTTGGCTTTCTGAATTGTTTTCATTGTACCAACCAATGTTGTTTCTTGATTAAAAGAAATTCCTTCTTTTAAACATAAATCAATTTTATTTTTTGCATCAAACATAGCTTTGGCTTGATTTTCCTGCGCCATTAACTCCGGCAAAAATGATGTATTTTTTCATGTATCAGAAGACTCCTTTTTTTACAACATCCTTCTGTCTCTCTGCAAGAAAGAAATTTGATATGTGAACTGCAAACCTTCTTTCTTCATCTGTTTCAATTTCCTCAATAGTTTTTCCAGAATTAAATCCTTTGTACTCTTTATCTAATCGTTTACATTCATTATAAAGCCTACGTACATCTTCATTAACATTCACAACATTCCCTCCCATCTATCGCTAAACCGCCAGCCTCATAATACTACATTGTAGTATAGCATACAATATAAAACTTCTCTACAATATTTCGTAATTTATCCATAATTTTCTTTTCATTTGTATCATCAATGCAAAAGGCCCTGCATACGGCAGAGCCTTTACATTACATTTTCATTCGGCATTACACCTACTCCGGTTTGAGGTACCGCTGCACAACCCACGTGAGACTCCATAGATAGGCGCGTTCCGGTACGCTGTCTCTACTTCACAGTCTTGGCGGACACTCTAGTTGCCCGTCGTTAATATCATATTACACAATTCATAATAATATGTCAATCTGGCACAGATTATCGATAGCGTAAATTTACTGTAGGAAAATAAAAGACAGACTACACCTAATATCCTCAGTATTTTTTATGACTTATGTGCCACAATTTTTAATATTTTCAAGATTTGTGGCACATACCCTGCTTTTTCTTTTGTTTGTTTATGATATTAACGCGCGTTTATTTTTTCACTTCCTTTCCGTGCTTCCTGTATAAAAAAGACTGGAAGTTTGAAAAAAGGGAGCGTTTTTACATGATACAATTCAATCCACAAAAAGAAGAAAAAGAAGTTATTTCCTTGAGAATCGCAACATCAATGATTAAGGAATTAGATGAAAAAGCAAATTTATTTAATATGAGTAGAAATGAACTAATCGTACAGTCTATCCGTTTTGCACTGGACAACATTAGCAAAAAAGCCATAGAAAAAAAGGACGTTGAATAATCTCAACGCCCTTTCAGACTATGTATCTGCTATCTCTGCAATATCCCTATTTCATTATTAACTGTGGATTTTTCAACAAACCAGTTATCATAACATCCGCCATCTGGTCTTCTACGTCATTTAGATCGGAACGTAATTCTATAGTAGTCTGAATGTTCTCAAATATCTGCATGGATAATTGTAAGTATTCACGTTCGCCTATAAGATTTTGATTCTCAATAATATAATCTTTCATTGCTTTAAAAGTTCTTATCAAGGCTTTACTTTGTTTTATTGCGAGATCACCATTTAGCACCGTCATAAGCATGTATATTCCTTGTTCAGTAAATACTTTAGGACATTTTCTACGTCCTCCCCAATTTGATGTCAAGTTTTTTGACATCAAGTTTTCAAACTCTTCTTCCGTAATTTCTATCTCCCACTTAGTCTTATTTTCAGGTATATAAAAATGGCCCTGTTCTACATCAAAATACAAATTCATGATAATTTTCAACAGGAAAGAGACAAGGTTTATAACAATCCCAAGTCAATGCCTAAATTTGACTAAAAAAAGTTAAAATGATATAGTAAAATCGCTAATCAATAAGCTAATAACTTAAAGTAATATCATTTGGGGAACGGTATTATTTTATAAAAAAGGTAGGACCAGGGATATGAATCGTTTTAAGAATCAATGGTTAGACAAACTAAAGAGCAGAGATACGAGAGAATCACTTGTACAACTGAGGAAAATAGTTGCCATATTTGCTGGTATTCTCTTTTTTGCATTTTCATGTTTTTGGATTCTGTATAGTCCGGAATGGGGATATACGGGCGGTGGAATGAGTGTATGGGACCCTATTACCGGATTTCAATATTATATTGATGATGAAGACCAGGAAATCATCGTCATGAATTACAAAAATTCTAAGAGTGTGAAGGATGGGTGTCTTGAAATACCCAACAGTTTTTGGGGAAGACCGATAACAACAATATATTTGTGGGGAATAAATTCCAATGTGGTATCTGTCAAAATTCCTGATAGTGTTACAACCATTAGCGATATGTCTCAAGGAGAAATGCAGGAAGTGACAGGCGGTACAAATGTCAAAGTGATTGCACCAGATGCGTTTATGGGATGCACTTCTCTAACAAAGGTAGAATTGGGGAACAACATAGAGGAAATTGGTTCCTATGCTTTTGTTGGATGTTCCAGTCTCAAGGAAATAAAATTGGGAAATTATTTGGAAGAGGTCGAAGAAGGTGTTTTTTATGGATGCACAAGCCTTGAAAAAGTGGAATTGGGTAACAATGTATTGAAAATACAAAAAGATGCCTTTAAAGAATGCAGTAGTTTAAAAGAGGTAACAAAAACAGATAATTTACAATACATAGGGGAAAATGCTTTTGCCTCATCAAGCATCGAAGAGATTGATTTAAGCAATGTGATAAAAATAAAAGATGGTGCATTTGCGAATTCTATGTTGGAATCAATTGTGTTGCAGGAAGGGGTACAATTGGGGGAAGATGTTTTTGCAGGAACACCCATGTATCCATAAAGTAAAGTCATCAAAGGATTTTTGACGGGTCATTCAACCAGCTTTAGGAGGTAACTTAAATTATGTACAAAATACTTATTATAGAAGACGATATTACCATAGCCAACACGGTCAGCAACCATTTGGATAAATGGGGCTATGAAACCCGCTATGCCGAAGATTTTCAAAATATTATGGCCCTCTTTACCAATTTTGAACCTGACTTGGTTCTGATGGATATTACACTTCCCTATTACAACGGTTTTCATTGGTGTAGTGAAATCCGTAAAATATCAAATACACCGATTGTCTTCATTTCTTCCATTTCCGACAATATGAACATCGTTATGGCTATGAATATGGGTGGGGACGAGTATATCGAAAAGCCTTTTGATATCAATGTACTAACTGCCAAAATTCAGGCACTGCTTCGCCGCACTTATACCTTGCCTCAGCAGAGAAATGTTCTGAGCTATCGCAACTTGGAATTAAATATGAATAGCACAGAGCTTTGCTGTATTGATGAAACGTTATCCCTTTCCAAAAACGAATATATGATTCTACAACTTCTTATGGAACGGCACGGGACAGTTGTTTCCAGAGAAGAACTTATGGAAAAACTCTGGGGAAATGACGAATTCATCGATGATAATACCCTTACAGTAAATGTCACACGAGTACGTAAAAAGCTGGAATCTCTTGGCTGTATTGACTATCTGAAAACAAAGAAAGGAATCGGTTATATACTGGAATGACAATCTTACAATATTTAATCAACCGCCAAAAACTGCTGTTTCTTATTCTTTTATACTGCATCATTAATGTTATTGTCCTTTTTCTTTACGGCTGTGAAACGGAACCTGTTCTCTATGGACTAGCCATTTATCTTGTACTGCTTCTTATTGTCGGCATTTTAGACTATTTGAAGCAAGCACGAAAGCATAAGCTTCTCGTTTCCTATGACAACCTTTCTAAAAAAGGTTTGCCCGAGCTTGTACCGGAGCATAACCTTCTTGCAAAGGATTACCAGCAGATTATCGAGGCCTTGGAGCAACAACAGTTTACTTCTAGGAATTCCTATTTACAAAAAGAGAAAGCGCTTTCCGATTTCTATACCATGTGGGTACATCAAATTAAAACTCCGATTGCTGCATTACGTTTACTCTTACAAACTTCTCCTGAGAATACGTTTGGCATGAAAAATGAGCTCTTTAAAATTGAGCGCTATGTAGATATCATTCTTGGCTATCTTCGTATAGACAATATGAATCAAGACCTTGTTTTGAAACATTATTCTCTGGAGTTCCTGGTAAAACAAACTGTGAAAAAATATTCTTCTCTTTTTATACAGAGTAAGCTTTCTCTTCAGATGGACCAACTCTCGATATCTGTCCTGACGGATGAAAAATGGCTTATCTTTGCTTTGGAACAACTGATATCCAATTCGATTAAATATACACCGGAAGGTGGAATCCATATTTATACTACTTCCTCTCAAAAAGAACATGTTATAACAAGCACACTTGTCATTGAGGACACTGGCATTGGCATCTCTTCTGAGGATTTACCCCGTATCTTTGAGCGCGCTTTTACCGGATATAATGGCAGAATGGATAAAAAGGCAAGCGGTCTTGGGCTATATCTGTGTAAAACCATTTTACAGAAGCTTGGTCATGATATAACCATTACCTCAGAACTAAAAAAAGGCACTTGTGTCACAATTACTTTCACGGAAGATTTGAACCTTACAAAATTGTAAGGTTCATTCTGTATTTTGTAAGGTAAAGCTAAGGTAGTCACTTTCATTGATTGCTATACTAAGATTACATCAGACGTAACTACTCAGTATTCCTGCTGAGCAGCTACCAAAAAAACATTTATTTTGGAGGTACACACAATGTCTATTTTAAATGCTGTTAATATAAAGAAGGTTTATAAAACCCGTCTCGGCGGTAATCAAGTCGAAGCGCTGAGCAATATCAACTTTTCCATTGAACCTGGCGAATTTATTGCCATTATGGGAGAGTCAGGAAGTGGAAAGACTACCCTTTTAAATATTCTTGCTGCACTGGATACACCAACATCCGGTGACATCTACTTAGAAGATACCAGCTTTTCCAACATTAAAGAAAAAGAACGTGCGGCTTTTCGTAGAAACAATCTTGGCTTTGTTTTTCAGGATTTCAATCTGTTAGATACTTTTTCTCTGGAAGACAACATTCTTCTTCCACTAGTACTTGCCGGAACTCCATATAAAACCATGCAGGAAAAACTTGCTCCAATCGCTGATTCTCTTGGCATTACAGCACTTTTGAAAAAATATCCTTATGAAGTATCCGGCGGTCAGAAGCAGCGTGTCGCTGTTGCCAGAGCTTTGATTACTGCTCCGAAATTACTGTTAGCAGATGAACCAACCGGTGCATTAGACTCGAAAGCCAGCGTGAATTTATTAAATGAATTCTCCAAGATTAACAAAGCAGGTCAGACCATTCTTATGGTAACACACAGCGTTCGTGCTGCCTGCTATGCATCCAGAGTTCTGTTTATCAAGGATGGTATCGTTTATCACCAGATTTACAAAGGCAACTGTGATGAATCTGAAATGTATAAGAAAATCAATGATACCCTTACCGCTTTATTATCCGGAGGTGCAGACCATGAATAAGCATCTATATGAAAAATTAGCCATTAATAATATCAGAAAAAATGGAAAGCTTTATCTTCCTTATCTGCTTACCATTATCGGAAGTATGATGTTTTATTACATTCTGACTTCTATCGGAAATAATCCTGCGATTTATGATGCATCTACCAAAGTCCAAGCCTTCAAGGGTGCTGATTTTCTTTGCCGGATTCTTCAAGCCGGTTCCTTTGTCAGTGCACTCTTTGCCTTTATCTTTTTACTGTATGCAAACAGCTTTGTATTAAAGCACCAGAAAAGGCAATTAGGACTTTACCGTGTACTTGGTATGGAACGCAAGCACATTGCCAGAATCGTGACCACAGAAGTTGTATTTCTTTTTTCCATTGGTCTTTTATCAGGTCTGTTTCTTGGTATTTTATTTGATAAATTAATGTTAGTACTGTTATTTAAAATTATTGGTCAGACTGCACCAGCCGGATTTAGCCTTGCCTTTGATACGGTAATTGGCACAGTTAAGTTAACTGCTATCATTGCACTTCTTGTATTGCTCCGCAGTATGATAAGTGTGCTGTCTGCCAAAGATATTGAACTGCTAAAAAGCGATAAGATAGGAGAAAAGGAACCAAAAAATCGTCCACTTTACGCTCTTGTAGGCGTTGTATTTCTGGCAATCGGCTATGGGATTGCTTTAAAAGCAGACAATGCAGGGGCTGCAATCAATAACTTCTTTCCTGCTGCCCTTTGTGTTATGTATGCTACCTACAACTTATTTACGGCCGGAAGTATCTTTATACTTAAGCTTTTAAAGAAAAATAAAAACTACTATTATACAACCAAGCATTTTATCAGCGTTTCGAGTCTTCTCTATCGAATGAAGCAGAACGCAAACGGACTGGCAACGATATGTATTCTTTCTACTGCTGCCATTGTCGTTTTATCTGCAGGTGCTTCTCTCTATGCAAATGGAGAACGCAGCATCAACGAACAGTTTCCGCGTATGATTCAGCTTTTTACAACCGTTGCTGAGAAGGACTCTTCGAATGAAATATTAGAGAAAACTCTGACAGAAAGCACAATGACTGCCCAAAATATGGTTACTTGCACTTATGGAGAGGGAATCTTTGTAAAGACAGCAAATGGCATTGTTCCATTTACTCGTGAAAATACTGGCGATTCTATGACCGATATTTTTACGATGGTACCTGATTCCTTTCTCATGACGATTGAAGAATATAATCATTTTAATAACACACAAGAAACTCTGTCTGATAACGAAATCCTGCTTTATGCATCCGATAATTTCTATATGAATGATACTTTAACATACTTGGACGAAACCTATCAAATTAAAGGCATTGCTGATAAAAGTTGTCTCGACTTTATCGCAGACTCGTCTATGGCACTGTTCTCCAAGCTATTGATTGTCGTTCCTAATGAAGAAGTACTACAAAAGTTTATGAGTGAACAGTCCCTTTCCTCACAGATTACATGGACCGGATTTGATTTGAATGAAAGTGATGAAGAGATTCTTGCCTTTTATCACTCCTTATCTGAGGAATTCGCCGCAAATGGAATTCCTTGTGAGTTATCCGCAAAACAACAGGAACAGGAATACTTCAACAGCACATATGGCGGTATTCTTTTCATCGGTGTGGTACTTGGTATGTTATTTATCCTCTCTACCGCTATGATTATCTATTACAAGCAGATATCAGAAGGCTACGAAGATAAAGAACGCTTCCTTATCATGCAGAAGGTCGGCTTATCCAAAGAGGAAATCAAGAATTCCATTCACTCTCAGGTTATGCTGGTATTCTTTCTTCCGCTTGTTGTTGCAGTCATCCATTCCGCAGTTGCTCTGAAAATCGTTGCAAGTTGCCTCAGATTAGTAATCCTTGTTCATATGCCAACCTTTATTATGAGTGTTGCTGCAACCTGTGTACTCTTCTCTATCGTATACATGATTGTATATAAGATTACTTCTAAGGAATATTATAATATTGTGAACGAATAATTATTGGGGCGGCTACGCTAACGCGTGCCGCCCTCTGTAATAGAAGTGTCTTTTGAATGAATAAAAGGACCTTCAATTTATTTGTCTCTTCTCGTCAAAATACAGATTGTTTCTATATTCGCCGTCCAAGGAAATTGATCCACCGGGCAAACCTTCTCCACTTCATAGCCTCTCTCCAAGAATACTTCCAAATCTCTTGCCAGACTGGTCGGCTTACAGGAAATATACAGAATATGGTCTACCCCATAGCGGATAATTTTATCCAATGCTTTCGGGTGAATACCGTCACGCGGTGGGTCTAAGATAATGATATCCGGTTTTTCTTCTATCGTATCGATAACTTTGAGTACATCTCCTGCGATAAAATCGCAGTTATGTAAACCGTTAAGTTCCGCATTTTTCTTTGCTGCTTCTACGGCTTCTTCCACGATTTCTACGCCAATAACTTTCTTGGAAACCGGCGCCATTAACTGTGCAATTGTTCCGGTTCCACTATATAAGTCAAAAACTACCTTATCCGGTTCCTGTCCATCTTTTTCTTCAGCAGACTGAATATACTGAGAAATGTATTCTCTTGCGGTCTGGTACAATACTTCTGCACCGCGACTGTTCGTCTGGAAAAAAGAAAACTGGGAAATTTTGAATTTTAAGCCCAACAATTCTTCATAGAAAAAGTCTTGTCCATAAAGGATATTGGTTTCATCACTCTGTACCACATCGGCAACAGCATCATTTTTTGTATGCAGAATTCCTACAATTGTACCATCTAAAGCTAAAGTAAGCAGCTCCTGTTTCAAGCCTTCCAAAATCTGCGCTTCTTCCAGTTTCTCCGGCACTTGTGTTGTGGTAATTAATGCAATCAGAATCTCCCCTGTCTTAGCTGCTTTTCGCACAAGCAAATGGCGCAGATAACCTATATGTCGCAGTCTGTGATAGAAATTTACATCAATCCCCTGTTCCTGTAATTTTGCAAAATATTCTCTGACACAACGAAGAATCTTACGATAGTCTTCGTCTACAATCTGACAATCGGTAACGGATACCACATCATAGAAACTACCTCTTTTGTGCATACCAAGAGAAAGCGGTCCATCTTTTATTTCATCACCAAAGGAAAATTCCATCTTGTTACGATAGCCAAAGCAAACCGGGCTGGCTTTGATTCCTTCAAACTGATACTCGCCCTGCTTATATAACACAGAATCCAGAAGTTTCTTTACCTGTGCTTCTTTGATTTTCAGTTGTTCTTCATAAGGTAAGGACAGATAAGTACAGCCGCCACAAATACCAAAATGAGGACATGGACTTCCTGTTTCCAAAGGAGAGGCTTCTACTACTTCCAATAATCTGCCTTCTGTTTTTCCTTTTCGTACTTTATTCACAGAACATCTTACTTTCTGTCCCGGCAAAGCATTTTTTACAACAACATTGCCTTCTTCGGCTTCCACAATCCCTTTATTCGGAAAGTCCACACGACTTACAATTCCCTCAACAATCTGACCTTTTTTCATTACTATCCTCCATAAATGCGGTTTATATAATGGCTTACATATTGGCTAAAAAATAAACCATACAATACGCACAAAAAGCAGGATGCACCTTGTACATCCCGCTTTCATTTTTGCTAAAACTCTAATTTTTTGATTCGCCTAAGATGTCTATCCTATTCTTCGACTTACATTAAATCATCATCGGAATCATCTAATAATTCATCCTCTTCTTCGTCCTCGAAGAAATCATCATCAAAGTCGTCGTCAAAATCATCTTCAAAATCTTCCAGATAATCCGGTGTTAAATAACGATATACTGCATATGCAATCCCTGCAACTGCTGCAATAGCACCGATAATTGCAAATACCCATAAAATAGTATTTTTCTTTTTCTCTTCTTCCTCTTTCTTTTTACCAAGGAATGCACTTACTCTTGTATTATCTAATACTTCATCCAATTTATTTATAACTTCATCTTTAATTTCTTTTACATCTGCTCTGCACATACCCCAAACCTCTCTTTCCTATTTTTGAATAAGTTTTTCTTTCGTATTCTTATTTATATAATATACCACTTATTCACATTTTTTACTATAATATTTTTTCGTTCCTCACACTTTCTTGAGCTTCGCGAATCCAGCATACATGATTTTCTGACCAACTTCATCAAAAACAACTGTTACCTGATAGTCGCGTGGGCCTTCTTCAATCTTCATTACGGTTCCTTCTCCGTATTTCAGATGTCTTACTCTGTCTCCCTGTGCATATCCCAGTGAACCAGCATTTGAAGCGGTTTGTACCGTTTCCATCTGCGTTGTTGTTCTTGTGATATATGGTTGGTCTTCATAGGCTGTTCGTTTTGGTTTCACAATCGCCTTCGGCTTAACGGAAACCTTTGGCTTTGGTTTATCAAAAATGGTATCGGCATCCTTACCAAACTGTCTCTGATATGTGCCGGTTGTATTTCGGCTATATCCAGCCTCAGTATCTACACGCTCCTGCGCATAGACACTCGCTGCAGGCACATCCCGTTTATATGAGCTCCGGTAACTACCACTCGTCGTTTCACTCATTCCAAATGGTTTTGCCTTAAAAAAGCTTCTCTCATGGGAATCTTCTTCATACACATCAAAATCACTTCGTTTGGTAGTCGGAACTTTATGGTCTAACAAAAGCGGTGGAATCTCTTTGACAAAACGGCTCACCGGATTATACTGAGTTTCACCACGTAACATACGCTGTCTTGCACAAGTAATCGTCAAATCGTCTTTTGCTCTTGTGATTCCTACATAAGCAAGTCGTCTTTCTTCTTCGATTTCCAGAGGATCATCTGCGGTAATTGTCATATAGCTTGGGAAAACACCATCTTCCAGTCCGGCAAGATACACATGTGGAAATTCCAGACCTTTAGCACTGTGTAATGTCATCAATAATACTTTGTTGTTATCCTCTGAAACATTATCAATGTCTGCCACCAATGCTACTTCTTCCAGAAACTCACTTAAATTTGTTTCGTCATGGGTTTCATCATAAGAAACCACTTTACTAATCAATTCGTCGATATTTTCAATTCTGTCTTCGGCATCTTCTTCATTCGAAGCTTCCAGTTCTTTAATATATCCGGTTGTTTCCAATACATCTTTTACCAAATCTTCCAGATTATAGAATTCCAGCTTGCTTCGAAATGCCTGTATCATGGTAACAAAAGGCTTCAGCTTAGAAGCACTTTTACCAATTGTCATAATCTGATCTGCCTCGCGCAGTGCATCATAGAAACTGATGTTTCTGCTGTCAGCATACTCCTGCACACGCACAATCGTAGTTGCACCGATTCCACGTTTCGGCACATTGATAATTCGTTTCACTGCCACATCATCTTTACCATTGTCAATCGTTTTCAGATATGCCAGAATATCTTTGATTTCCTTACGGGAATAGAAGTTCACACCACCTACCACATTGTAAGGAATTCCCTTCATGATAAAACGCTCTTCCAACAAACGAGCCTGTGCATTGGTACGATAAAGCACCGCACATTCTCCATACTCTACGATACCTTCTCTGTTCTTACTGCGAACATCATCTGCAATATATTCTGCCTCATCAAAGGCAGTATCAAACTGCTTGAAATGAATCAGCCCACCATCTTTTTTCTCGGTCCAAAGGGCTTTATCCTTACGACCTACGTTATTCTTAATCACTGCGTTCGCAGCATCCAAGACAGTCTGAGTCGAACGATAATTCTGTTCCAGCTTGATAACGGTTGCTTCGGAATACACTTTTTCAAAATCCAGAATATTACGAATATTGGCACCTCGGAATTTGTAAATGGACTGGTCATCATCACCTACAACACAGAGATTGCGGTATTTCGCTGCCAAGAGTCTGATTAACTCAAACTGTGCCGTATTCGTATCCTGATATTCATCTACCATGATATACCGGAATCTATCCTGATAGGATTCCAGTACATCCGGGTTGTTTTTAAATAACTCGACTGTTTTTACAATTAAATCATCAAAATCAAGGGCATTGTTTTTACGAAGAACCGCCTGATATTCTTTGTATGCTTTTGCAATTCTGCTGCCGTTATAATCTCCGATATTCTGCATCTCATACTCCATCGGAGAAATCAATTCATCTTTCGCAGAAGAAATGGCACTCATGATAGTACGCTCTTTTAACATTTTGGTATCTATCTCAAGCTTTTTACAAACTTCCTTCATAACACTTTTCTGGTCGTCTGTGTCATAGATAGTAAAGTTATTATCAAAACCAAGCCTGTCAATATACCGGCGCAAAATACGAACACAAGTAGAATGGAAAGTAGATACCCATACCTGATCTGCTCCAAAGCCAATCAACTGATTGACACGTTCGCGCATCTCGCCTGCTGCCTTGTTGGTAAAAGTAATCGCCATAATGTTATATGGTGCAACGCCTTCTTCCTCCATAAGATATGCAATTCGATGTGTTAATGCGCGTGTCTTACCGGAACCTGCACCT
The DNA here is from genome assembly GCA_017623295.1 of Lachnospiraceae bacterium. Lineage (GTDB taxonomy): Bacteria > Bacillota > Clostridia > Lachnospirales > Lachnospiraceae > UBA3282. The sequence continues at coordinate 66,441 of JAGAPK010000048.1, forward strand.
GCCAGTACCAGAACCGGACCATGCGTTGTAAAAACTGCTTTTTTCTGTTGTTCGTTTAATGTATCATAAATGCTCATGTAACTCTATTTCTCTCTCAAATTTAATATAACTGATTTCCGCAATTACCGCAGAATTTTGTACCCGTTGTCGGTGTACCACAGTTTGGACAGAACTTCGGACCTGCGCCACCTGCACTGTTCATATTGCCAGTCTGTGACATACCTGCGCCCATGTTCTGCGCACCATTCATCTGATTCATCATCTGCTGTCCGATAGCCATACCCATCTGCATACTTACCATGTCAGAAGCAACATTGCTGCCATGTCCTTTTCCCATGCTGTCTGCTGCTGCCATCTGCGTGTACTTGTTCATATCGCCAACCATAGACTGTGCAGCTGCTTTTTCCTGCATCTTCTTGATTTCTTCCGGATAAGAGAAGCTTTCAATCGTGAAATCAGTAATACCGATACCAAGCTTACGCATATCCGCATCTAAATCAGATTCGATACCTTTCGCAATGTTTCTGGCATCTGCCTGTAAATTGAACATATCTCTGCCTTCTTTGCTGATCCAACTCATCAGAAGCTGATCAAGACTTGCAATAATACGTTCTTTTACATCATCAACCGTATATGTCTGGCGAATACCTGCCAGTTTATCAATTACAATGTCATGTTCTACTATTTTACAATTAAATGTACCAAACGCACGAATTGGCATACCACCCGGTAAACCTGCTGCCGGAAGGTTGATTGCATTTTTGGTACCCCATTTTACCAGTAATTCTTTGGTATTGATAAAAAGCACTTCTGCACGAAGAGGTGTGTTAAAACCAAATGTGAAGCTCTTAAGAGTTGTTAAGAACGGAATAATATCCGATTCAATATCATAGCTTCCTTCCTGTTCAAAAATACCTTCAACCACACCATTATACATAAAAATTGCATCCTGACCCGGACGAATGATAAGTTTAGAACCTTTCTTAATCTCCTGATTCTGCCATTTATAAAATAAAACACCTTCTCTTGTTTCATTCCACTCTACTACGTTGGAAAACTGATTTGAAAATAAACCCATGCTTTTTTCCTCCTTCAATATTTTGAAATTATATCGGCAAAAATTAGTTACTGTGCAGACTCTGTGCCTGTTTGTTTAAAGTTTCTACCAAAGCGGATACCTGATTTACAATATCCGTATTTCTATCACTGACATTATATGTTTCATTCGAATGTGCAGATACCTGCTGCATGATGGCTGAAAGCGTCTGAACGCTTTCCACGATACCACTATTAGCTACCGCCAAATCACTTACAACCTTTTCCAGCATCCGGCTCTGCTCGTCTACATTCTGTGTGCTTTCCGCAATTTTCTCAAAACTGTCTGCCACCGTTGCTGCTGACTCATTCTGCTTCGTATTGTTATCCATCAACTGCTGTACTGCATTAACAGCAACGGTCAATTTATCGGTTACATTGTGAATGACTTCTGTAATATTAACCGTTGCACTCTGTGTCTGATTTGCCAGATTCGAAATTTCTGTTGCAACAACTGCAAAACCTTTACCAGCTTCTCCCGCACGCGCTGCTTCAATACTTGCGTTAAGCGCCAGCAAACTGGTCTGGCTTGCCACACTAGTAATCAGTTCAATAATAGACTGCATATTCTTCATATATTCTTCCAAAGCACTGATATCTGTCACTACTTCCTGTCCGGCATGTTCTGATGATTCCACCTGTGCTAAAAGAATATCCAGATTACTCTTACCATTCTGAATATCACCTTTTGCATGCTCCATACTGTCGTTGATACTCTCAGAAACAGATGCCACTTTTTCAATGTGCTTCTGAATTTCTTCCGTCTGCCCTAACTGATTCTGAATTGCCTCTGCCGATTCATTTGTACCGGTTGATACTTCCTGCATGGCATTTCTTGTTTCAGAAACAGCATTTCCAAGTTCCTGCATCTGTACTGTCACATCGCTGATACCTTCTGACATATTACCGGAAATATTCATCACATTATTTAACAAACGGGAAACATTTTCTTTTTCTTCCTGAATAGCGACCATTTTCATGCCATTGATTTTTTCCATAACACTTGTTGTAAAACAAACAATAATCGCTACAATCAGCATCAATGCAACTTTAATTTCATAAGTAGCCAACTCACCCTCTGCAAACCCAACTGTAACAGCATGTTGAATTGCCTGAATCACATTCACAATGAAACAACCGAATCCAACAAGTGCACAAAATCTTACATCAGAGTACAATGTAACAACAATAAACATCGGAATTGCAAAAGTAAACGCTACGTCGCTTATTGTAGTAAAAATAACAAAAATGTAGAAAATGCTATAACCAATTCCCAAAACATGCTTTATCTTATCAGTATCCGGATTGGTCTTGTACATAATCCATTCTATAATGACCGGACCTAAAGCTAATATTGAAAATATTGCAAAATAGGTAAGTGTTCTGTCTCCCTTTACCCCTTCTCTTTTGTAAAAATATTACAGTTTAGTATACCATAAACCAAATACCACACACAAGCTATTTTACATGACTCCCATGACAATTCCGGCAATAATTACTGCCGCGCATAAGAACTTATATCCGGTATTTTTTTCGTGGAAAATAAACTTGCCCGCAAGAATCGTTACAATACAGCCAGACTGCTTGATTAAAGTCATAACTGTAACCCTGCTGCCTTCCATTCCGTTCGCGATAAAAAGTGCCCTGTCTGCAATCACAAACAGAAGACTCAATATCCAGATCCAGTAATTTTTCAAAAGTCCACCCATTTTAACCGGTGTTCTGGTTATCAGAATAAATGCAAGATACATTAATACCAGAAATAACATATACCAGAACTGCAGTTGGGAACTGTTAATATCTTTCATCAACAGCTTGTCCATAAGTCCCGAAAAAGCATTCAACAAACAGGATGCAAATGCCATTACCACATATTTCACTTCCACTGCTTCACTGCCGTCACTAAGCTGCTTCGCTAATGCTTTCGGCTTATACTTCAACATCAACAGTCCTATCGATACGAATATCAGACCAATTACCTGATACACGCCAAGTACTTCCTGTAACACAAAGACTCCAAGTGTTGTAGCAAACAACACGCGCGACAAATCCAGTACACCATACAAGCTGATCGGCATTTTTTTAATTGCCTTAAAACTAAATATCCATGCCAGGAAAATAATAAAAGATTTGATTGCAATATAGAAATAATATTTCGGCTCCAATCCCATAGCGTTTTTGGCATCCGGCAAAACCATCAAAAATGCAATTAGTGTGTACAAAAACAATACCTCAATGGTAGAGTTTTTCTCTAGGGCCTTCTTTTTTTACGATCTCACGCAATCCTTTGAATACTCCATACAGAAGTACCAACCACATCCACAACATAGTATTTCTCCCTTTTATCCTCAGAATCTGTCTATACGTTCTTCCAATCGACCTATTCTGTTATATCACAGACACCCGTTTTTCGAAAGTCCCATTTATAAAAGTATCACTTATGAACCAAATTCTGTAACCTCTCGTAGCTAATTCTATATAATAAATTAACTGTGTCAATTTAAAATCTGTTTTTACAGAAACAGGAGGTATATGAAAAAGAAAATATTAGCATTATTTCTCTCATCTCTGTGTGCACTCTCTTTGTTAGCCGGATGCGGAAGCAACGAAACAAGCAAAACCACATCAGGCGAAACTACACCGGTTACACTTAACGAAGTGGCCCACTCCATTTTCTATGCACCTATGTATGTTGCAATCGAAGAAGGATATTTTGAAGAAGAAGGTATCGAACTGACTTTAATCACCGGATTTGGTGCAGATAAAACCATGACTGCCTTGTTGACGGATGAGGCAGACATCGGTTTCATGGGAAGCGAAACCACAATTTATACTTATAATGAAGGCTCTACAGACTATGCAGTCAACTTTGCACAGCTGACACAACGTGCCGGTAACTTTCTGGTAGCAAGAGAACCTATTGAAAACTTTGACTGGAGTATGTTAGTCGGTAAAGAAGTATTAGGCGGCAGAGCCGGTGGTATGCCACAGATGGTATTTGAATATATCCTGAAAAAAAACGATATTGATCCGGCAGCAGATGTTTCCATTGACCAGAGCATCGACTTTGGTTCTACGGCCGCAGCCTTCTCCGGCGGTCAGGGTGATTTTACGGTAGAATTTACCTGTTTCCTACACCAACTCCTCATAATCATCCGGAGTGAAACGATGATAAATAATATGCTCCTCATCCACATTCAAACAATAAATAAAATCATCCGGGTTTCCATCCTCAAAAGAAAGCAAATAATCAAATTCACCGTTTTCTATTTTTTCCACATGCACCTTACCGGAATATTTCTGAAATACGTCAAGCACTTCCTCGAAGGTACAACCATGTTTGCGAATTGTTTCAATGAATTCCACCAGAAACTCATCATTACCCATACATTCATGAATGTAATCGCTGCCTTTTTCCGGTATCAGAAAACAAAATCGGTCTTTTACATTTGTTATCTCAATATTTCCGTATTCATTAGACACGGTCTCTGCATATTCCTTCAAATATTCCAGCATCTGTTCTATGGAGCATTCTTCTCCAATCAATCTGTTCAAAGAAGTCAGCGGATAATATAAACGAACTTTTTCACTGCGGTATCCTAACTTAATCTGTTGTTCTTTCACCGCTCCGGTGATGCTTTTTTCTAATTTTGAGAAATCCATATCTCTGCCCTTTCTTTTCTCTTCGCATAATAAGCTTGTATTCAATATTTATATCAGTTATTTTTTCATCTAATACCATATACTAATCAGCAAAAGTTTGCAATCTCATTGCCTTACAAAAAAATGCCAGTCTTAGGTAATATCCTTAAAACTGGCATTTACGATAAAATCTCTCATCAAATCAATTGCTCTGTATAAAACTAATCCAGATAATTTCCAACCGGAGAAGTACTGTACTGTTTCTTAATTTCCATCATAACGGAACCATCTTCCTGTATTTTCTCAGACAGAATTTTATATTTGGTTCCCGTTTTATCCAGACCATTTTTATATTTCTTTACTTCTTCCTGTACTAGCTGTTTTGCGTACTCTCTTCCAATGTCTTCTTTCAACATAAAATGAAGTGTCTGTGTAATACATGCTGCTTTCACTCGTTTCATAGGTAATACCTCCTTATCCTTTGATAAAATTTTATCTTAAAAAATTGCAAAATCTCAAAGGCACTTTTCCACAAAAATATGAGGCTTTTCGATGCGCAAAACACCCATGTACTGTAACACATTCTATTCTTATTCAACAAAATTATAATTCAATCACATCCAAATCAACCGGTGCATAAACGTTACCGGAGAAAACCAACTTTGCTTCCTTCGTGTAAGCAGCTTGCCGATGCTCCATATCATTGTCACTGCTATGATACAGAATCAGATTTTTTACTTTTAAGCCCCCTGCTATCAGCGCCGCATTTTGGGCTGTGGAATGCTTTTTCTCATAGGGTTTAAAAATATCCGCTTCGGATTCCAGACAAAACGCCTCGTGCATCAGGATATCACATCCCTCTACTTCTTCTCTTAAGGCTTCATCAAAAGTTTCGTCACCAAGAAACACCATGCGCTTCCCGTTTGCCAGAGTAACCGCGAAACCGAACTGTCTGTCCTTCTTGGCATGAATGTCCAGAAACTTCACAGAATAATTCAATATCTGCCGTTCTTCCTTATCCTCAACCACATGGAAAAGAATTCGTTCATCAAACAAATCTGTAAACTTCTTTGGCAATACCGCCGGTAAAATCGTTCGTACGACTTCTTCCAGTTCCTTGTGTAAATAGATATTCAGATTGCCTTCATATTTTCCTGCCGTAATACATTTATGACAATTTCTGACAATCCAGAATAAACCCAATATATGGTCGCTGTGTTTATGGGATAAAATTACATGATGGAGTTTTGCAAAATCTATGCCGGCACTGCGAAGCTGCTTCAGAATCTGCAGACCACCGCCGGTATCTACCAGAATATTTTCTCCTTCTTCATTCTGCCAGACAAAACAGGTATTGAAACAATCCAGTGTCATAGCATGACCCGTTCCCAAGAAAATCAGTTTCTCTTGCTGCATATCAATCAACCTTTCCTCTTTTTTCAGGTTAAATATAGCATATGCCCGGAAATATTGCTACTTTTTTCCATTCCAAGCGAATAGAATAAAGTAATTTTAAAGTCTATGAGGAATGCTATGATTCGATGCGCTATTTACGACAGAGTCAGTACCGAAATGCAGGTCAAAGACGGCCTTTCCTTAGAAGCGCAAAGGAAAGCACTTACTGACTATGCACTGACCCATCACTATACCATCGTGGACTACTACACCGACGAGGGTATTACCGCACGCAAAAAAATGCAAAATCGCAAGGATTTACTACGTCTTCTGAATGATGTCAAAGCCGACAAAATTGATTTGATACTGGTAACCAAGCTGGACCGTTGGTTTCGTAACATCAAGGATTATCATAATACGCAAGCAATTTTAGAGGCACATCACTGCAACTGGAAAACCATTTACGAAGAATATGATACCAGTACTTCCAACGGCAGATTTGCTATCAATATCATGCTCTCCGTCAACGAAAACGAATGTGACAGGGATTCCGAACGTATCCGTTCCGTTTTCGAATATAAGAAAAGCAACCGTGAATATTTAAGCGGTAAGCCGGCTTACGGTTATCAGGTTGATGCAAACAAACATCTTGTGAAAAATCCTGCTACCAAACCGATTGTAGAGGATATTTTTTCCCATTACTTCACAACATACTCCAAAAAGGAAACAATTCGCTACATTCAGAATAAATATGGCGACAGGTCTCCCTCTTTCTATCAGATACAACGAGTGCTTTCTTCGGAAACCTACACCGGCTGCCTCTATGGAATCACTGACTATTGCGAAGCCTACATTTCGTCCGAACAATTTCATCACCTGCAATCTACTTCCCAATCAAAAAAAGTCTATCACCAGAGGGAGCCTTACCTTTTCTCTTCGCTGATACCATGTCCCATCTGTGGAAAAAATTTATCCGGCTTCGTCAAAAAATACGCCCGCAAAGATGGCAGTATTCGCCTGTCCAAATGCTACCGCTGCAGCAACAAATATATGAATTACCACAACGGAGCCTGTCTGTCCGAAAAAGCAATCGAAACCAATCTGCTCAACCGATTGGAACAGGAAATTTCTCCGCTCACCACTACCCAACTTCTAAATCTGCTAAATAAATTACAAACCACGCAGGCCGTTTATTCCTTTACTTACAATTCATATACTGACAGCTCCTTTACTGACAGTTCCCCTACTTCATCATCCCGCGCCCACTTGCAGGAAGAAATGAATCGCTTGAATAAACTTTATTTAAAAGGGCGCATTACAGAGCCTTTTTATGAAGAAAAATACCAGCATTTACAAGAAGCACTAAACGCTTCTCCTACGGCAAATTTTCATACCAATACAGATTTCCACGCCACTACCGCTTTACCTGCCGCTTCGCCATCAGTGACTTACTCCGATACCTCCTGGCAGGAACAATATAACAGTCTTCCTATTATACAGAAGAAAGCCTTCTGGAAAAGCATTCTCACTTCTGTTCAGATTGATGCTGTCAGCCACAAAATATGTAACTGTACTTTTGTGCAGTAAACCACCTCTTTCCGTAGAATTCGAACCTCATGCCACATCCCTCGAAGCCAAAGGAGACGGTTATGTGGTTGCTTCTCTCGGAGAGGATTCCGGTTACGTTCCATATACCGCTTTTTCCGCAAAGAAAAGCTATATCGAAAGCAATCCGGAAATCATTCAGGCATTTACCAATGCCTTACAAAAAGGTATGGATTATGTGCAAACTCATTCTGCTGAGGAAATTGCTGCTGTTATCCAACCACAATTTGAAGAAACTGACCTTGAAACAATTACTACAATCGTACAACGCTATGCCGAGCAGGATACTTGGAAATCCAATTTGATTTTTGAAGAAGAAAGTTTCACTCTGTTACAAAATATTCTGGAAGAAGCCGACGAACTGGAAACCCGGGTTCCTTATGAAGATTTGGTAAATACTACTTTTGCAAAAGAAGCTGCCAAATAAAAGTATCTCTTTTCTATAAAGCAAAAAGCCCGCAGATATCATTATCTACGGGCTTCTTTCATGCCTTGTTACTGATTACTCATCAATTCTTCCATTGCATCCACAATATCCTGATATTCTGCAAGAAGTGAGTCCACTCCTTCATCTACCAGATGCAGATTGTTTTCTTTTACTGCAAATTCCTGAATTTTCGCCATCTCCGACAAATGCATCGCGCCAATTGATTTTGCTGCATTTTTCAGTCCATGAACTTCGATGCAATACCGCTCAAAGTCCTTCTTGTCATAGCACTCACGGATAAAAGGAATTTTCTCTTTTCCTTCTTCCAATGCAGCATCTAAAACCTCCAAATAGATTTCCTCATCATCTGCACACAAAGCTATTCCAGCTTCCACGTCGAATCCCCGGCTTCCCAAATCATACACTGTTCTTACTGGTTCTGCCATTTCTGCCTCCTTATATAAATCACACAGTACACTCACCCAAACCTAGTACCATTTTACCATATATGACAATTATTTACTATCCCTATTTTTTCCTTTTTTCTCTTCTTTATCTTTTTTTTCTTCTTTACCCTTTTTTTCTTCTTTCAGACCATCGATGATTTTCTCAATCAAAAGTCTTTTGACGTAAACATCAAAACTCAACATACAGATAAAAGAAAAAATCTGTAAAAATTCTTTCTGGTCCTCCGGTGCATCCAAAAAAGTCTGCTCAGAAATCTGGAATTTTTCTTCTATATCTTTCTTCAGTTTTTCAGTCTGTTCCTGCTCCAGGCCAAACACCGTTTCATAAATTGTTTCCAGATTAAACTCATCTTCCGAATTAAAAAAGTTCTCTGTAATCGGTTGCAACAATGACTGAATATCATTGATAGACAAAATTCCTTTGTAATAATAAATAAAAATCAACAAAAGAACATGATCTTTTGAATATTTCTTTTTAACCGGCGGAGGAAGCAAATCATTCTTAGCATAATTATTTATCATGGTTTTGGTTAAAATTTTATCCTCTTGCGGATTTCTCGTCGTATTTTTCAGTCGGGATTCCATAAAGGTCGTAACCTGGTCCATATATAAATCAATATTGGGGATATCCTCTGATTTAATATAAGCAATTCTGTCCATACTTGCCAGAATACTGTTTATTAAATCTTCTGTTTTGATCGTCATCCTTTTGCCTCACCTCTCTTGTACTTCTAAGTATTCCCTTTTAATAATCCGTATAATATATTATATAGTTTTTATTACTACATGACAAGTATCATCTACTCTGAAAAATTTCCCCAAAGCTAACTTTACTTTAAAAGAAGTATATGGTATATTTAATCTTACATGGGGATTGTAACGTATTAACGCGCGAAAGTATTTGTATACTGACGTGAAAAAAAAGAAAATGAGAAAGGTATGGTTTTATATCTATGAATAAAAAATTGCGAACCGATGCGGTAGACCATTTATTTGATGCTATTCTATGTCTGAAGGACAAAGAAGAGTGCTACAGTTTTTTTGAAGATTTATGCACTGTCAATGAGCTGTTGTCACTTTCTCAGCGCTTCGAAGTCGCATCTATGTTAAAGAGCCACAAAACTTATCTTGAAATTGCAGAAAAGACCGGTGCTTCCACAGCTACTATCAGCCGTGTCAACCGCTCTTTGAACTATGGCAATGATGGTTATGAATTAGTAATGGAACGACTTGGCGAATAACCAATCGTTCCATTTTCATTAGAAGCCATTTAGCCATCAATATTAATAAATTCCATCGGATCAATACTCTTCTCTTCAAACTGTATCTGATAACCAAGTTCTGTATTTTCTTCACCAATGACAAAAAGAATCGCGCCTCTTACTACTTCATCGCCTTCTTTTACCATCTCATCACCATTATTACGATAAATACTGATATAACCGTTTCCATGATCAATTTTTATACAACGGTCATAGATACTGTCGGTTGTAATGGATACCACAGTTCCATCAGCAGATGCAATAATACTGTTTCCTTCTGCCCCGGTAAAAACAATCATATTCTCTTCATCTTCCGATTCTGCCACAGATGCAGAGGAAGAAAGCGGGAAACCAATCGGCATATGTGCCTCAGCCTCAGCCTGTGCCAAAGCTTCCTCCTCTTCGACCTTCTGGTTAATCGTATCACTCAGAATGGTAACCTTATTAGACAATTCTTCCCGTAAATCCACCAAATCCTGATTCTCTTCTGTCAATTCTGTAATCGTTTCTGCCTGCTTTACATTCTCTGCTTCCAGATTCTGTGCTTTGTTATAATTAAAAGCAAAGCCAATACCCAGAATCAGCATAATAAGCAGAACAAATGCTGCCATCATTTCTACCGCTCTTGGACCAATACCCATCTGTCTGATGCGGCCTTCATTAGAATCCACAAAGAGCATTAATGTGTAATTATATTTTCTTTTTTTCTTTTGATTCTCTGACTCGTTCATACAAAGTCACCTCCAATATTTATAGCAAAAAACCTGCTTCTTTCAATTGTTTTTCAACTTCATCCAGAATTTCTTCCCGTTCCGCTTCTATTGTATGGAAATGAACCCCTTCTGTCAGTTCATTTAATGGCTTTGTCTTATTCCCTTCTACCTTGCGTACAAAAGATTGTACATCCGAACGATTATTAAGAATCAAATCTACCATAATCTGTCCGTAAATATCATGCTCGACCACAACATCAAGCACCCTTGCACCAGCATCTACAATCAAATTCAATTCCTGACTGATTTCTTCGTTTTTATGCTTTACTTTTACCGTTCTTCTATAAGATTTCGGCTTAGATACATCTTCATATAACAGGTATCCTTTGTTTGTGGAAAGTATGTTTTTACAGGAAGCCCTAAGAAGTGCAATATCCTGAACAATTATCTGTCTGCTGACACCCATCATCTGCGCAAGCTCTGTGCCCGAAATCGGCTGTCTTTCCTGCTGCAGAATTTCCATTATTTTTTTTCTTCTGGTATCGCCTTCCATGCCCTAATCCTTTCCTGCATTTTCTGACACCTTTTCATGCCTATTTGATTGATTATATCATAAGTTTTTTTATCAGGCAAATATTGGAAAAAGAAAGAAAAAGAATGCTTTACTTTTGCAATTACATGTGCTATTCTAGGGGTGTCGCAAGACACATTTATTTTTTAATATTTTTGGAGGTATCTACAATGAACAAAGGTACAGTAAAATGGTTTAACAACCAAAAAGGTTACGGCTTCATCTCTGATGAGCAGGGTAACGATGTTTTCGTTCATTACTCAGGACTTAACATGGAAGGC
>JAGAPK010000049.1 GCA_017623295.1 Lachnospiraceae bacterium
ATATACAAAGAGACTGTGGTTGTAGCCTTTCTAAAACCATCAAGTGGTAGGAAAAAGTAAACAATCCGCAGCATCTCTAATAGTATAGCATACAGACCTTGGAGAGGGTCTATAAACACTACTACTTTATAATACGAGGATATAGACCAATGAGAGAATTAGAATATCCATTTGACAGCGAAGCGATTTATGGACGGAAAAAAGCATTAAAAAGAGAACTGCTGGCACAGCTGGACGAAAAAAGCTGTCTGCACAAAAAAATAGCAATTCTGGGTGGTTCTACAACCAGAGATATTAAATTGATGCTGGAACTTTTCTTGTTAAATTACGGAATCCAGCCGGAATTTTATGAATCCGAATTTAATCAGTATTATCAGGATGCAATGTTCCCGAACCCGGAATTAGAGTCTTTTGCACCGGATATTATTTTTATTCATACATCTTTCCGTAATATTATAGATTTTCCGACATTGTCTGATTCGGCAGAAACCGTACAGGAATTACTGGATAAGGAATACCAGAAGTATGTGAAAATGTGGGAACGTCTGGCGAAGGTTTATCATTGTGTCATTATCCAGAATAACTTTGAATACCCATATTATCGTCTGCTTGGAAACAAGGATGCCAGCGATATGCATGGCAAAGTAAATTTTGTTACAAGACTGAATTGCAAGTTCTATGAGTATGCACAGAATACACCAAACTTTTATATTAACGATATCAACTACTTGTCCGCACAGTATGGTTTGGAAAAATGGTCTGATCCATTTTACTGGCACAGCTACAAATATGCGCTCTGTGTTCCGGCAATTCCGGATCTGGCATTCAGTGTAGCAAAGATTATCAAATCGGTTTACGGACGAAACAAAAAAGCTTTCGTACTGGATTTGGACAACACCCTGTGGGGCGGTATTGTAGGTGATGATGGTGTGGAAAATCTGGTGCTTGGTCATGAAACATCTGCCGGACAGGTTTACTGTGCTTTTCAGGAGTATTTAAAAGAGTACAAAGCACTTGGTGTTTTATTAAATATTGATTCCAAAAATGATCATGAAAATGCGATTGCCGGTTTGAATCATCCGGCAGGGGTACTGAAACCGGACGATTTCATTCAAATTAAAGCGAATTGGGAACCGAAGGATAGAAACCTGGTGCAGATTGCCAAAGAGCTGAATCTGATGCCGGACAGTATGGTTTTCGTAGATGACAATCCGGCAGAACGTGAAATTGTAAGAGGACAGGTGCCGGGAGTAGCTGTACCGGAATTGGAGAGACCGGAAGAATATGCTAAGATTATCGACCGTTCCGGATTCTTCGAAGTGACAAATCTTTCTGAAGATGACAGAAAACGTACTGCCATGTATCAGGAAAATGCTAAACGTGCACAGGAAGAAGCTGCTTTTGAGAATTACGAAGATTATTTGAAGGCCTTAAATATGAAGGCAGAAATTAAGTCTTTTGCACCGGTTTATATGGCTCGTATTGCACAGCTTACCAATAAGAGCAATCAGTTTAACTTAACGACCAGAAGATATACACAGCCGGAAATTGAAGAGGCAGCAGCCAATCCGGACTATATTACTTTATATGGTAAGTTAGAGGATAAATTTGGTGACAATGGTGTCATTTCTGTAGTGATTGGACACAACATAGAGAACGTGTTACATATTGATTTGTGGATTATGAGTTGTCGTGTCTTGAAAAGAGATATGGAATATGCGATGATGGATACAGTAGCAGAGGCTTGTAAGAAACAAGGTATCACGGAGATTCGTGGCTACTATTATCCGACTGCCAAGAATGGTATGGTAAAAGAATTCTATGCTTTGCAGGGCTTTGAGAAAATCAAGGAAGATGAACAGGGTAATACCGAATGGCGTTTGTCATTAGCAGATGGCTATGAAGTGAAGAATCATGTGATTGATGTGGAAAATGATTTATAAAAAGAGTTTATAAAAGATTGATAAGAAAGAAGGATAACATTATGACAAGAGAACAAGTTTATGAAAATTTAAATGAAGTATTTCAGTATGTTTTTGATGATGACAGTATTACAGTGCAGGATGAAACAACAGCAGCGGATATTGAGGATTGGGACAGCTTTGAACACATCAATCTGGTTATTGCGGTGGAAAAGAAATTCGGCATCAAATTTACAGTTGGTGAAGCAAACGAAATGAAAAACGTAGGCGAGATGGTAGATATTATTTTGGAGCGTATGCCGGCATAATGGAAAGCGGTATGTAGCATAAGCAGAGCGCAGTGGAAGAAATGCTTTAAAAATGGAGGGAAACATGAAAGAATATACCTACGACGAAGTAGAAGTAGGCTTGGAAGAATCCTTTCAGGTGACAATTACAGAGAAGATGATGGAGCAGTTTTTGCAGATTACAGGGGATGAGAATCCGTTACATATGGATGCAGAATATGCCAAAACCAGAAATTATGCAGATAAAGTGGTTTATGGAATGTTAAGTGCCTCTTTTTATTCCACTTTGGCGGGAATGTATCTGCCGGGCAAATACAGCCTGATTCACAGTATGGAAAGCAAGTTCCTTCGTCCTGTTTATGTGGGGGATACGTTGACCATTTCCGGTACGGTGAAAGAGAAGGAAGATGCTTACCGGATGTTGATTCTTGCTTTGCTCATTAAGAATCAGAATGGCGAGAAAGTTTCCAAAGGAACAATGCAGATTAAGGTACTTGATGCACTGTGAGGAAAGGACAAGTTACAGGCATGGATAAAATAGTGTTAATAACCGGAGCTTCCTCGGATTTGGGAATCTCTTTTATACAGGAAAATATTGCAGAGTATACAAAAGTAGTTGCTCATTATAACCATAAAAATGAAGCCTTTGAAGCTTTGTTAGGTGCGTATAAAGAAAAAATTCTGCCGATGCAGGCGGACTTCTCTAAACGGGAAGAAGTAGAGCGATTTGTACAAGCATTGAAGGAAGAAAAACTTGCACTCACTCATATTGTACATCTGGTATCTTTACCGGCGAAAAGTATTCGTTTTCATAAGAGTGAAGTGGATGAATATGAAGCAATGATGCAGGTTTCTTTTTACAGTATTGTAGAGATTCTGAAAGCTTTCATTCCGGCAATGCAGAAACAGAAATACGGAAGAATTTTGTTTATGTTATCGGCTTATACAACAATACCGGACCCCAAATATGCGGCTCCGTATGTGGCTTCCAAATACGCACTTTTAGGGCTCATGAAATCTGTTTCGGCAGAATATGCAGCGAAAGGAATTACCGTGAATGGAATTTCACCACAAATGATAGAAACAAAATTCTTAAAAGAAGTGCCGGAATTGATTGTAGAGCAGCATAAGAGTGTCAGTCCATTGGGAAGACTCCTGCAAAAAGAAGATATTTTACCGACCATGAAGCTTTTGTTATCGGATGAGGCGACAGCGATTACCGGTGAAAATATCAGTATTACTGGGGGAAATTATATTTTATGATGCGAAAAATTGCGTTTCATTTGAATTGTCTGGAACAAGGAGGTGCAGAGCGGGTTGTTACCAATCTTGCAAACCAGTTTGCAGACAAAGGATATGAAGTTATCATAGCGACAGAGTGGTATGGCGAGAATGAATTTCAGATTGACCCAAAAGTCAGACGTGTTCATGTCGGTCTGAGAGAAGGGGATGAGAAGAAACATCGTCTGGTTCAGTTTTTGCTCCGCGTGAAATATTTAAAACGGTTTTTGAAGGAAGAAAAGCCGGATATTTTGATTCCTTTTGCCAGAAAAGCTTTGTATCGAGGCTTGATGGCAGCTTATTTTATTAAGATTCCGGTGCTTATCTCGATTCGTACGGACCCGGTCGGACATTATGATGAGCGGTCCGATAAAATACAAATTCCGATTTTGTTTCCACGAGCAGATGGCTGTGTATTTCAGACCGAAGGCGCGCGAGACTTTTTTGCCCCAAGATTACAGAAAAATTCACGGATTATTTTAAATCCGATTAACCCGAAATATATCGGTGTACCGGAACCTGAGAAACGTACGAAAACAGTTGTGCAATCCGGACGCCTGGTAGACTTCAAGAATCAACCGATGTTGATTAAGGCATTTGTGGAGGTTCACAAGAAGCACCCCGACTATGATTTGAAAATTTACGGTGGCGATTCTTTTGACGGAACCAAAGAGATTCTGGAATCACTGATTGCAGAAAACGATGCACAGGACTATATTCATCTGATGGGAGCCAGCGATAATCTGGAGAAGGATTTGGTGGATGCGGCGGTATTTGCTTTTTCATCGGATTGGGAAGGCTTACCGAATGCACTGATGGAAGCAATGGCGCTTGGCCTTCCGATTGTGGCGACGGATTGTCCGTGTGGTGGTCCGCGAACCATTATGACGAATGAAGTGGATGGTCTTTTGATTCCGATTAAAAATCAGAAAGCGTTAGAAGACGGCATTAACCGACTGATTGAGAATCCCGAATTTGGTGAGCAGCTTGGACAAAAAGCAAGAGAGATTGCAAATCGTGCCAATGGCGAAGCGATTTTTGACCAGTGGCGGGATTATATCGAAGAAATATGTCAGAATGCTAAGTAATGAGCACTCTCAAGTGTAAAACTTGAGAGTGTTTTGATTATGGCAGAATATTGTAGAATATATCCGTAAATAAGGAATATCCGTAAATAAGGGATTGCTTTTCCATTTAAAGAGTGATATAATCAAACACATCTATTTATATCAATATTTTCTAATAAGAAAAATCAGTATTTCATTGACGTGTATGTCACAAATTCCGGAGATTATCGAAAATATGAAAGGAGGAAGTGAAAAGATAAATCACTCAAATAAACGAAAAAACAGATTCGAATATACTAAAAAAGATTGATAAATGAAAAACAAAATATTATAATGAAAGGGAAGTATGGGAAGTAGAGATATTATATTAAAGTCATATTTAGCAGATAATGACCGCTTTGCAGATTTAGTAAATGCATCCGTTTTCCAGGGAAGACAGGTAATTTTACCGGCGCAGTTAGAAGTACAGGACAGTGTCAGGACTGCAAATGTGAAAAGTCATCGGGGGAAAAGAGAGATACAACGTACCAGTGACGTTATAAAAAGAGTAACATTAGGTACACAATTTATTGTTGTAAGTCTTGAGAATCAGAATGATATTCATTACGCAATGCCGCTTCGAAACTTTGTCAGTGAAGCAGCGGATTATCAGAAACAGTATGATAACATTAGGAAACAGCATGAGCAGAAACGCGATTTGCTGGGAAAGGAGTATTTGTCAGGTTTCTCGAAAAAAGACAGAATTATACCGGTTATTACCATAGTGCTGTATTTTGGCGAGGAAAAATGGAGTGGAGCTACCGACTTGTATGAATTAATGGATATGCAAAGCTATCCGCCGGAGATACAGAAACAGTTGGGGAAGTTCATAAATAACTATCATATCAATTTGATTGATGTAAGGCATATGGAAAACCCGGATGTTTTTCGTACTGATTTGAAGCAAGTATTCAATTTTATAAAGAGAGATACAAACAAGAAAGAATTACAGGAGTACCTTGCAAATCACCGAGCGGAATATGAATCATTAACAAGTGAAACTTTCGATGTTATTGAGAAACTGAGTAATTTCGATTTTGGAGGATTCAGAAAAGAATCTGTCGAGACAGGAGGGAGTTATAGTATGTGTAGAGCAATGGAAGAGATGTTAGAAGATGCAAGAGAGGAGACAAGACAAGAAATGTGTAAAGCAATGGAAGAGATGTTAGAAGACGCAAGAGAGGAGACAAGACAAGAGATGTGTAGAGCAATGGAAGAGATGTTAGAAGATGCAAGAGAGGAAGTAAGACAAGAAGTTAGACAGGAGTCATATAGAACGATGGAAGAAATTCTGGAGTATGCCAGAACAAATGATATAAAGGAAATATTAGATTTAATAGAGGAAAAAATGAAAGTGTTCCAGACTGCAAAGGCGTAATCCCTTGCTAGTTTTGTCCATAACGTATATAATATAGAAGATGTTATAATATAGCAAAACTATGCGAATCAGATAAAAGGAGAAACTTATGTTTTCATTCGAGGATTATAAAGAGATTATCAGAATTATACAGGCTACCGGCAGACATGCAAATTATGCGGATGCTTTAAGCAAGGATAAATTTGTGATTATGCGTCATGATGTAGAATATAGTGTGGAACGCGCTTATGAACTTGCCAGAGTAGAATCCAGCATGGATTTTATTTCTACATTTTTCTTCCAGTGGACCAATAATTCTTACAATATTTTATCCAGAAAAAATCTGGATATGATTAAAGATATGCACGAAAGAGGACAACATATCGGACTTCATTTTGCTTTAAACGGTATGACTGATATGACTGAAATTCGCAAAAGAATTAAAAAAGAAATTGATATTTTAAGTGAAATGTTTGGTTTTCAGATTACAGAATTTTCCATTCATAGACCGTCGAAGGATGTACTTCGTGAGAACATTAAACTGGATGGAATTATAAATGCATATCAGGATGATTTCTTCACTTTTGCAGAACAGGTTACACCGGAGACACCGGTCAAAGTAAAATATTTGTCAGATGCCAATCACATCTGGCGTTATGGTTATCCGGATGAAGAGAATATTACCGGATATGATAAAGTACAGATTCTGACACATCCTTTTGCATGGTGTAAAGAGGGATATAATAACTTTAATAACTATCGTTCTTTAGTACAGGAGAAATATGTGGAATTGGTTAATTCCATCGATCAGGAGTGCAAAGACTTCAGCGAATATAAAGATTATTTCATTGAAAAATATCAGAGATAATGAGGAATAATTATGTGTAGTATCTGCGGATATGTGAGTAAAAAAAATATTACATTAGATAAGTTAAAAGAAATGAATGACACCATGTATCATCGTGGTCCGAATGACAGTGGCGAAGAAATCTATGTCATGCCGCAGGGATATCAGGTTGGTTTTGCACAGAGAAGATTATCAATTTTGGATTTATCTTATCTGGGACACCAGCCGATGCATTCAGATAATAAAAGGGTTTCCGTTGTTTACAATGGTGAAATTTATAATTTTCAGGAATTAAAGGAAGAATTGTCGGATTATCCTTTCAAATCTAATTGTGATACAGAAGTTATTATTGCTACTTACTTGAAATGGGGCATTGATTGCGTGAAACGCTTCAATGGTATGTTTGCGATTGCATTGTATGACAGAGACACACAGGAAGTTTACCTGGTTCGTGACAGAATCGGTAAAAAACCGTTGTACTATTGGGTTGATGAGGACGGTATTGTATTTGCCTCGGAATTAAAACCAATTATGACTTGCCCGGGATTTTCCAAAGATATTAGACAGGAAGTGTTGTCACGATACTTATTCCAACAATATATCAATGCGCCGGAAAGTATTTTTGAGCATGTTTATAAGGTAGAACCGGGCGGTATTGTCTGCTTTAAATTTGGCGAAATTAAGACTTGGAAATATTGGGATATTAAAGATGTATATAAGGAACAGAGTGCAAATCCGGTAAAAAGCTACGCAGAAGCAAAGGAAAATCTGAAGGAGCTTTTGAAAAAATCCGTAGCATCCAGAATGATTGCAGATGTACCGCTTGGTTCTTTTTTAAGCGGTGGTTACGATTCTTCATTGGTAACTGCCATCGCACAGGAACATTCTGATACACCGGTAAAGACTTTTTCCATTGGTTTTCATGAGGAAAAATATAATGAGGCGCGCTATGCAAAAGCGGTAGCTGATTATTTGGGAACAAATCATACGGAAATGTATATTGATGAACAGGCTATGTTTGATTTGGTAGACAGCATTCCGAAATATTATGATGAACCGTTTGCAGATAGTTCGCAGATTGCAACTATGTTGGTGTCACAATTGGCAAGAGAGCATGTAACCGTTGCTTTATCCGGTGATGGTGGGGATGAGTTTTTCTGCGGTTATAACGTATATGAAAATGTAAAACAGGCACAGCAACTGGACAAGCTGGGGGCTATGGTACATGGAATCTGCAATTTACCGGGCTTTAAACAGGCCAAAATGGAAGAAAAACTGCCGTTTAAAGTACGTGTTATTGCCGGAAACCGTGAAAAAGAAAGCCAGACACAGTTTGGTGCCGGAAATTATATTGTGAAAGCCAAAGCAATGGTAAAGGCTTGTGAAAATCCGGTGCCGATTCATTATCTGATAGAAAGTTCTTATGATGTAAGTGACTGGCAGATTCGTAGAATGCTAGTAGATATGGACACTTACCTACCGGGCGATATTCTTTGTAAGGTAGACCGGGCATCCATGAAATATTCACTGGAAGCCAGATGTCCAATTCTGGATACTGAGGTTATGGAGTATTCTTATCGGATTCCGCATGCTTTTAAATATGCAAAAGGTGATAAAAAACATATTTTGAAGGATATTGCTTATGATTATATTCCAAAGGAATTATTAGAACGACCAAAAGTTGGTTTTGGTGTGCCGTTGGATAAGTGGTTGCGAGGACCATTAAAAGAACAATTATTGGATTACAGTAGTTATGATTACCTGAAGAAACAGGATATTTTTGATGCAGCATATACCTCTGAGATGATTCAGAACTATGTCAAGACCGGTGATGCCGGTCCGGCAACAGGAGCAAACTATTCCAAGCTATCATGGTCATTCTTTGTATTCCAGCAGTGGTATCAACATTATTGTGGTCTATAAATTAAAACGAGATTTGATAAAATGGCAAAAAAACAGGAAAATGAATTAAAAAAACAACAGAATTCAAAAAATGCAAGAAAACTTGCATTTTATATTGGCTCACTGAATAAGGGTGGAGCAGAGCGCGTTTTTGTGAATCTGGCAGAATTTTTCTTGCAGCAGGGCTATGAAGTCATTATGGTAACGCAGTACCGGAAGGAAGATGAATATGTTCTGGCAGATGGAATCAAACGTATCATATCAGATATTACCGAAGAAGAAACCACGAGTAATCGGGTTAAAAACTTCTATCGTAGATTCCAGAAGCTTCACGATATCTGGAAAACGGAGAAACCGGATGCAGTCTTGTCCTGTGTAGGAAAAAATAATTTCATGACAATCGTAACAACGATGTTTACGAAGACAAAACCGGTAGTTTCCGTTGTTGGAGAAGCAAAAGAAGAATATCCGGGTAAGCTGATGCGGTGTTTGGCAAATTTACTGTTTCCATTTGCATCAGGTGTTATTTTACAGACAGAACGTTCCAAATATTTTTTCTCAAAAAGAGTGCAAAAAACGGCTGTTATTTTACCGAATTCCTTAAATCCGTTGTTTATCAGACCGCGATATGAGGGAGAACGGGAGAAAAGAATTGTTACAGTTGGAAGAATGGATGCGAATAAGAATCATGAGATGATGATTCGCGCTTTTGCCCAAATTGCGAAGAAGTATCCGGAGTACACATTTACTATTTATGGGGATGGAGAACTTCGGGAATATTTACAGAATTTAATAGAAGAATTGGGAATGTCAGACCGTATTTTTATGCCGGGGATAATTCCTGATGTAGCAAATAAAATAGAAAAAGCTTCTTTGTTTTTATTAACTTCCTACTCTGAGGGCGTGTCCAATGCGTTAATCGAGGCAATGGCGCTCGGACTTCCGGTTGTAGCAACAGATGTACCGAGTGGAGGAACGGTGGAATTGATGCAGCATATGGAGAATGGCTGGATGATTCCGACCGGAGATCAACGTGCATTGGAAGAAGCAATGGATAAGCTGTTGGCAGACCGGGATTTGGCAGATAAACTTGGACAAAATGCAAGCAAATTACAGGAACGTCTGGCTCCAGAGCGGGTAAATGCGCAGTGGAAGGCTTATTTTGAAAAAATAACAAATAGAAGATAGAAGAAAGAAATGGTTATTTAGATGAAGCGAAAGCAGTGGATACAAACTATTATATTCATAGGATTATTTCTGTGCATGTTAGTTCCGGTTTCTTATATTGTCCGGACGAACGGCGACGTGAAGGATAGATTTTCCGGATTTTATGCAGAGAAGGATAACACGCTGGATATTGTGATGATTGGTTCCAGCCCGGTTTTTCCTTATTATTCCGCACCAAAGCTGTGGGGAGAAACAGGAATTGCGGCATATCCGCTTTCTTCTAATATGCAAAGACCGGTAGCGATGAAGTATCTTGTGGAAGAAGCAGAGAAAAGCCAGTCGCCGGAACTTTATATTTTCGAGATGCGTATGTTTACGATGGAAGATGAAGCACTTTGTGAGAACATGGCGTATACTCGTGGTGTGACGGATAACATGAAATATTCATGGAACCGTGTGAAGACGATTCGGGCAATGGTACCAGAGGAAAGCGCGACAGAAGCAAATACCGATAGCGAAGCAGTATCGGATGCAGCAAATAATGCTGATAGAGATAAACTCACATATTATATTGATTTATTCAAATATCATACGAACTGGAAAATGTTTGCGTTTCCAGAGGAGTGGGCGAATTACCGTTATCATAAGGCAAGCCCGTTGAAAGGTTTTTATATCAAAGATGAAGTAGGACCGCAACCAGCACCGGACTGTGGCGGTGCAGAAGGCGAAGTGCCGATACCGGCAGAACAGGAAGAATATCTAATCGATTTATTGTGTTACTTACAGGAAAATGATGAAAATGCACTTTTTATTGTGTCACCATATGGCGAATCGCTGGAAGAACAGCAGATGTTCAATTATATGGAAGGAATTATAGAGTCTTATGGCTATAATTTTCTTAATATGAATAATTATTATGAAGAAATCGGTATTGTTTTCGAGGAAGATTTTGCAGATTACGGCAGCCATACGAATGCGGTGGGTGCAGAGAAATGTACGGAATTTCTGAAAAACTATTTGCTGGAAAATTATTCTTTTACGGATAAAAGAGGCAATGCAGAATATGCTTCATGGGATGAGGCTTATGCATTATGGAAGAATGATATGGAAACTGCCAGAACTACAATTGCGGAGCATATTGCAAATGAAGATTATGCAGAACGTGTAGAATAGAAAAAGGCAAAAGTTAAAACAGGATTTAAACAACCGGAATCTGCGGGAATAAGGCAGGGAGGATATTATGTGCGGAATTGCTGGATTTTGTAATGCAGAATTTGATTGGTTAAGCAATATCAAACGAATGAACGAAAAGATGTACCATAGAGGACCGGATGCTTCCGGCATTTGGGCATCAGAAGATAAAAGAGTGGTATTTGGACATCAAAGATTGTCTATTGTAGATTTAACACCCGGAGGCGCACAACCTATGGAGTCACATAACGGTCGTTATGTGATTGCTTACAATGGAGAAGTTTATAATTATAAGGAAATAAGAGACAAGCTGATAAGCGAAGGAAAGGTAACTGCTTTTAGAGGAACTTCTGATACAGAGGTTCTTTTGGAAGCAGTTTCTGCATATGGGGTGGAAACAACTTTGAAAATGAGCAAAGGAATGTTTGCAATAGCTTTATATGACAAAAAAGAACAGGCGTTATATTTATCACGGGACAGAGTTGGAGAGAAGCCTTTGTACTATGGTTTTGTAAATAAAAAAACACTTGTTTTTGCATCCGATTTGAATTCAATTAAAGCATTAGATGGATTCGCGAATCCAGTAAATACGGGTGTTTTGGAAACATATTTTCGACACGGGTATATTCCGGCTCCATATTCTATTTATGAAGATATTTGGAAACTAGAACCCGGGAAAATACTAGAAATTAAATCCCCATTTAATAAAGAAGATATAAAAGAAACATCTTATTGGTCGATGACAGAAGCTGCTTATTATGGGCAGACACATTTGTTTAAAGGAACGGAAGAAGAGGCAGCTCTGGAATTAGAGAAGCGATTGAAAAATGCCATCAAAGGTCAAATGGTAGCAGATGTTCCGGTTGGGGCTTTTCTGTCTGCCGGTATTGACAGCTCGACAATTGTTTCTTTGATGCAGTCATTGAGTGACAGAAAAGTAAGAAGTTTTACCATTGGTATGTGGGAGAATGAATTTAATGAGGCGGAGATTGCCAAGAAAATTGCTTCCCATTTAGGGACAGAGCATACCGAATTATATATTACGGAAGAAGATGCAAAACAGGTCATTCCGAAACTGAGTGGAATGTTTGGAGAACCTTTTGCGGATTCTTCTCAGATACCGACCTATCTGGTAAGTAAAATGACAAGAGAGCATGTGACGGTATCCTTGAGTGGAGATGGTGGGGACGAATTGTTCTGTGGATATCAGACCTATCGTTCCATGAATCGTATCTGGCAGAAAACGGCAAAAATCCCGTCTGTTATCCGGAAACCGGCAAGTGCAGTTATTACACACACACCATTTGGCAAAGAAGGCAGTTTGGCGACAAGAGCGAGACTTCTTGGAGCTTCTGGTATTGAAGATATGTACCGTCGTTCCGAAATCGGGGAAGGAATCAATCTTTTGTCCAAAGATGTATTGCGCAAAGAAGCAAGTTGTCCAACAGCTATGGACACCTATCGGGACGGATTTTTACAGGAGCCGCAGCACAATCTGATGTTGATGGATATGTTGATGTATCATCCGGATGATATTTTGGCGAAGGTAGACCGGACAGCGATGGCTGTTTCGCTGGAAACCCGTGTGCCGATGCTTGATAAAGATGTTATAGAGTTTGCATGGAGTCTGCCAATTAATTATAAAAAGCAGGGTGATGTGACCAAGAAGGTGTTGCGAGATGTTCTTTATAAATATGTACCGAGAGAACTTATGGAACGTCCGAAGACCGGATTCTCTATTCCGTTGCACAAATGGCTGAAGCAGCCGGAACTTCGTGCATGGGCAGAAGGCTTGATTGAGAAACAGAAATTGAAAGAACAGGGCTTCTTGAATCCGGATGTTGTCTGGAAACTGTGGGAAGACTTTGTAAAGCGAGATATCTGGCGTGTACAAATTTGGTATATACTGATGTTTCAGGAGTATTTTGCATCTCAAGAATGAGAAGAAATATAATTTGGAGATAGAAGATAAGTATGAGAATCTTAGAGAAGTACAGACCGGCACAGATTCCGGAAGACAAGCAGAATGCGTTAATTTCTGTTATTGTTGCAGTTTATAATATAGAAGACTATGTGGAGCGTGGTGTTACCTCAATTTTGCAACAGACCTATCGAAATCTGGAAATCATTCTGGTGGACGACGGTTCTACCGATGCAAGCGGGGTAATTTGTGATAAATTAGCAAAAAATGACAAACGTGTCATGGTGATTCATAAGGAAAATGGTGGACCGGCAGATGCCAGAAATGCCGGTATTGCGATTGCAAAAGGCAGTCATATCGGCTTTGTAGATGGCGATGATTGGATTGATGCCGATATGTATGAAAAAATGCTAGGAGCTCTTTTGGAGCAGCAGGCTGATATTGCGATTTGTCGTTATCGGCAGGTACACAAAACTTTTACGGAAGATAAATCGGTTGACAGGGCAATTGTATTTGAAGGACAAGAAGCCTTGCAGTATTATGTGGAAGAGCGAGGAGAATTTGATATTCAGAATGCGGCATGGAATAAACTGTATCGCAAAGAAGTGCTTCAAAATGTTAGTTTTCCGTCCGGCAAATGGTATGAAGATATCATGTTTGCAACGGCAGCTTTGAGCAATGCGGACAGATGCGTTTACCTTGACACTGCCTGTTATAACTATATAATAGACAGAGAAGGAAGTATCATGAATACACAGATAAATCCCCGTACTTTTACCGATCAGATACCGGCGTACCGGGAGAAAACCAGATTTTTGCAGGTACTTGGCAGACAGGATTTGGCTGATGTTCATGATTATTTTTTCTATAAAAGGCTACTCTTGTTCTATAATCAGCTGAAAAAAAGCAAACTTCCGGATAAGAAGAAATATCTGAAAGAGATTGCAGAAATTATTTACGAAAACAAGGGAAATTATGATAGAGTATATCAGTGTAGCATAGCAAATCCGAATGAGAAGAAAAAAATGGATTTGTTTTTGAAATCTCCAAAGTTATATTGGGGTGTAATGGTATTAAATGAGGCAGTGGTACTGCCGCTGAAAACGAGGAAGAATAGAGTTTCGCAAATGCTTATAAGGAATAAGTAATGGAGGCAGAGATGATTATCATCCAGATGGCAGGCGGGCTTGGAAACCAGATGTTCCAATACGCTCTCTACAAACAGCTTGAAAGCATGGGAAAAAATGTAAAAATGGATGATGAAGAGGGTTTCCGTGAGGATGCACAGCGTGACCCGGCACTGGCTCCGTTTGGGATAGCGTATCAAAGAGCATCCAGAGAAGAGATTGTGAAAATGACCGATTCTTCCCCCAGTCTTACAGCAAAGGTGCGAAGAAAACTTTTTGGCAGACATAAGAAGTCCTATTTTGAGGAAAATAAGCGTTTCCAGTCCCAAATTTTTGACTGGGATGAAATTTATCTGGAGGGCTACTGGCAGTCAGAAAAATATTTTGCTGATGTGACAGATGTGATTAGACAGGAATATAGTCTGGAAAATGTCCGTAAGCAGAAGGAAAATGGTTATGGGTTATCGGAGCAGGCAGAAGTTATGTTACAACAGATAGAAGAAACGAACTCTGTAAGCATGCATATTCGTAGAGGAGATTATCTTTTGCCGGAGAATCAGGCATTATTTGGGAATATTTGTACGGATGAATATTATAAGAAGGCTATGCAGGAAATGAAGGCGAAAGAGCCTGACTGTGTATTCTATCTTTTTACAAATGATATTGCATGGGCAAAAGAGTGGTTGAAAGAATCCGATATTATATTGGTAGATTTACCGGACGGAAAAGATTACGAAGAACTGATGCTGATGAGCCGTTGCAAGCATAATATTCTGGCAAACAGCAGCTTCAGCTGGTGGGCTTCCTATCTGAATGATAATCCGACGAAAAAGGTTTTTGCACCGGACAAATGGTTAAACGGTTGGAATTGTCAGGATATTTACCGGTCAGATATGACTTTAATAAATTTGGAAGGAAATAGGAACTAAATGAGTAAACAGGAACAGACAACAGAGAAAGTAACTATGTTACAAAAGATTAGTTACATGTTTGATAAAAAACAGAAAATGCAGATTTTAGGACTGGGAATTCTGATTCTGATTGGCGGTGTATTGGAGACACTTGGCGTTTCCATGATGATTCCGGTATTCAATGTTATTATGGATCTGGATGCACTGATGGAAAATGAGTATATGCAGGTTGTTATGAATTTGTTGCATATCTCAACGAGCAGACAGCTGATTGTGCTTATTTTAGTGGCAGTTATGCTCTTGTTTGTAATTAAAAATGCTTTTATTTTGTTTCAGACCTATGTACAGAATACATTTGTTACAAGGAATCGAAACAGAATGATTACAAGGGTTATGCGTGATTTCTTAAATCGTCCGTATGAAGAGTATCTGGGAGCAGATATCCCAACAGTATTTCGATTGACAGACAGTGATATTCCGAATGCATTCCAGCTGATTCTGGTAATGATTCAGTTGGTAACAGAGGTTGTAGTTACTGTATGTATCTGTGCGGTGCTTCTGATTGTAAGTCCTATGATGACACTTTTTATTGTAGTGCTTTTCCTGGGGATGACGGGCATTCTGACTAAAATTCTGAAACCTCGTTTGAATCGTATTGGCCGTATCAATCAGGAGATTCAGTCACGTATCGCAAAATGGCGTATTCAGTCTATTTACGGCTTGAAGGATGTAAAAGTTTTAAACAGAGAAGAGTTTTTTGTCAGAAATTATTATGAAAGTGGTAGTATTGGTGCTGACGTAGCAAGAAATTATGCGGTGCTGAACAACCTGCCGAGAGTGTTGATTGAGACCATTTTTATTGTCTGTATGATGGCTTATATTATGGTATATATGCTGAATGGCGGAAATATGAACGTTCTTCTTCCACAGCTGGCGGCATTTGTGGTAGCGGCAGTTCGTATCGTACCGAGTGCAAACCGTATCAATAATTATATTGCGCAGATTGCTTATTCACAGCCTTGTCTGGATTATCTGTACGAAAATCTGAGTGAAAGCATGAAGTTAGATGTAAACGGCAGCGTTACCGGTTATGACGATAAAGAGGTTAAGGCGGAAGAGAAAGAAAAGCTAGAGCAGAAAACTAAGCTTGTCTTAAAGGATAAAATTGAGTTAAATCACATTACGTTTGCCTATCCGAATACAGAGAAAAATATTTTTACCGATGCTCATATGGAAGTGAAAAGAGGTCAGTCTGTAGGTATTATGGGACCATCCGGTGCCGGAAAATCCACGATTGTTGATATCCTGCTTGGACTTTTGCATGCGCAGGAAGGAACGATTACCTGTGATGGTGTAAACATTTTTGATAATTACGAATCCTGGCTTGCCCAGATTGGTTACATTCCACAGTCTATTTATCTGGTGGATGAGTCTATTCGAGATAATATCGCTTTTGGTATTGATGCGGATAAGATTGATGATAAAAGAATTTGGGAAGTATTAGAAGAAGCACAGTTAAAAGAATTTATTGAGGGCTTACCGGAAGGTTTAGATACCAAGATAGGTGACAGAGGTGTCAGATTGTCCGGCGGACAAAGACAGCGTATCGGTATTGCCAGAGCACTTTATCACAATCCGGAAATTTTGGTATTTGACGAGGCAACTTCCGCACTGGATAATGAAACGGAGAAAGCCGTTATGGATGCAGTCAATAGTTTTCATGGCAAGAAGACAATGGTAATCATTGCACATCGACTGAATACTATCGCAAAATGTGATGTAATTTACAAAGTAGAAAATGAGAAAATTGTAGAGAGCAGTTTATAGAGAGGTATGGTTAGTAAGCATGTTAGGAATTGAAACACAAGAGGGATTCGGACTGGGAAATCAGTTGTTTTTCTATATCACGACAAGATGTATTGCGCAGGATAAAGGTTATCAGTTCAGTGTCCTTGACCCGGAGCATTTTGCCAATAATATGCATAGTGATTGTGGCCTGTATTTCATGGACTTAGACTATGGTGTACCATCCAGGAAAGAGGATTATCAGAAGGTTTATTATGAAAAAGAAGACCGCCTTTTTGCAGGAAATTCCAAGCATGATTTAACGCATGGCGTTTATATTACGGATACGGATAAAGCATTGTTTGATATTGAAGATAACACTTTGCTTTACGGAAACTTGCAGGCAGAGGATTATTTCATTCATCACAAGGCAGAAATCAAAGAGTGGTTAAAAGTGAAACCGGAGTATGATTGTAAGGAATACAGCCGGGACAATCTCTGTATTTTGCATCTTAGATGCAGCGATTATATGGGTTCGCCGGAATTGTATCTGCGCAAAAAATACTGGATTCAAGGTATGAAGCAAATGCGCAAGGTCAATCCGAATATGGAATTTATGATTATTACCAATGATGTGAAAGAAGCAAATAAGTTTTTACCGGGGATTCCTGCATATAACTTTGATTTGGCGAAGGATTACAGTATTTTGAAGAATGCCAAATATCTGTTGCTTGCCAACTCCTCTTTTGCTTACTTCCCGGCATTTACAAGTGATACCGTAGAATATATTCTGGCACCAAAATACTGGGCAAGACACAATGTGTCGGATGGTTACTGGGCATCCGAGCAGAATATATATGCCGGATGGCACTATATGGACAGACATGGCAAAGTTTTTAGCGCTGAGGAATGTAAGGCAGAGCTTGCACAGTATAAAAAGACTTCCGGCAAATATGCTCATATTAACGAGAAGCCAACCGGAATGCGCTTGAAAATGATGGAGCTTCACGGACAGTATATTTATAAAAAGGCTTATTGTGGCAAAATTGCAAGAGGCGTTATGCGACGTGTGAAAAAGCTGATAAATCCTTAAATTATGCGCAAAATGTGCACGGGAATGTACGTGGAAATGTGAACGGGAATGTGCACGGAAATGAGAATTGACATGCAGAAAAAATATGAAAAGGCAGTTGCCTTTTTGCAGAAATGCGGAAATGGACTGCTTGGATTTGTGAATCGGATTTCAATGAGTAGGATGGTAGTTTGTGCGGCCATCCTGTTTGTGTTATCTATGATTCCACTTCTTTTGCTTGGAAAATATAATGTTATGTGTATCGATGATTACGATTACGGCAGGCAGGTACACGATACATGGCTGGCAACCGGTTCCTTGTGGGAATCGATTCAGACAGCCTTAAAACAGACCGGAGAATTCTTTATGGATTGGCAGGGAACCTATGTGTCCTGCTTCTTAATGGCGGTCTGCCCGATGAATTTTCGATATGACATTGCTTTTGTAGTGCCAATTATTATGATAGGCATGTTTGCCACCGGAACGTTTTTATTTGGCAGACAGATTTTAACAAGATGGCTTGGCAGTGATAAGAAACAAGCAACGTTGGTGATGTTGCTTGTGCTGTTTCTTTTTTATCAGGTAATAGAAGCACCATTTGAGGGCATTTACTGGTATAACGGTTCTACGCATTATGTGCTTATGGAAGCATTGTTGTTTATGATGTTGACACTAGTGTCAGGTTCTATCTGGACAGAGAAAAAAGGAAATGCGATTGCATGGTGTGTTCTGGCATGCATCGGTGGCGTTATCGTAGGTGGCGGCAATCTGGTAACTTGTTTACAGGCAGAAATTATTTTGGTATTTCTGGTAGGATATACTTTTATTTCCAAAAAAGAAAAGAAAGTATTTGCAATCTTTCCCTGGCTGTTTTTTACGGCGGGATTTCTGTGTAATATTTTAGCGCCGGGCAATAC
Organism: Lachnospiraceae bacterium; assembly: GCA_017623295.1. GTDB lineage: Bacteria > Bacillota > Clostridia > Lachnospirales > Lachnospiraceae > UBA3282. The sequence continues at coordinate 18,794 of JAGAPK010000049.1, forward strand.
CCAGAGAAGTACAGTTGATATGGAAACGGGATATTCTCCGGTTCTGGCGGTTATTTTATCGTTTTATTATGCAGTGGTATTTATGATTGAATGGACTTCTCTTATGGTAGTTCTTGTATGGCTTGCTCTTTTGCCGGTTTTGTGGCAGATTGGAAAGAAATCGCCGAAAAAATTTGAGCATCCGGTCTGGGTAACGGTAGGTGCGTTCTGTATTCTGGCAGCCATGTTTACGCCTACCCTCTTTGCGCTTGGCATGGTAGGGCTTTCCAGAGTGGACAATATTATCCAGATGGTATATTACTTGTGTCTGTTCTTGGTAACAACTTACTGGTTTGGATGGATTTCTCATCGAAGACGGGAGAATGAATTCGGTATATTCCTGGAGAAAACGAAGAATGTAATGACAGTTGGCTGTATGCTTCTTGTACTTGTGGTTTGGGTTTTTACAGCAGATAAAAATACTTATACCAGCATTTCGGCACTTCGTTCTCTTGCAAATGGAGATGCACAGACTTACTATACCGAAGCAATGGAACGCCATGAGTTATATGTGGACGAAAGTGTGACAGATGTAGTGGTTAAGCCGTTTTCGGCAAGACCGGCATTGTTTGATTTCAATGATTTGACAGAGGATGAAGGTAACTGGCTGAATCTGGCAGTAACGAGATACTATCATAAGAATTCGGTGAAAATGGAATCTGAGGTAGAATAATGCTTGGCATTTGCGAAACGCATAATAAGCTATGAGAGATGTACAAAATTAACAAACCAATGCAGGCACGCTTGCGCTGCACCTCGTCGCGTAGCGGTACATAAGATGCTAAAATACAGCATCTAAGTACCGACGGACTCACAGCACCTGCGTATGGTGCTTGTTAATCTTGTACAATCACTTTTCGCTTTTTTGAGCGTTTCGCAAATGCCTAATAAAACTATATAGAGTACGAGGAAAAACGATGGAAACAAAAAAGTTAAAACTTCCGAATGTAACACTGGCGGCAATGACCAGCGTGAATATGTATGAAACAATTCGTGCAATGGAATACAGTATGCGGGAAATTGAATTTGGTGATGTGGTGTTAATTACCCATAGAAAACCATTTTTTCTGCCAAAAGGGATTCGCTATAAGCATACATCCAAATTAAATGATATCGATGCTTTTAACTACAAAATGGTATATGAACTGGCAGATTACATTGATACGGATTATGTGTTGTTAGTACATTACGATGGTTTCGTAGTGCATCCGGAGAGCTGGCGGGATGAATTCTTAAATTACGATTATATCGGTTCTCCTTGGCCGCTTCCCACCAATGATTATGCGTACCGTGATTCCAAAGGTCAGATTTGCCGTGTAGGAAACAGTGTTTCTATCCGTAGCAAAAAGCTATTGGAGTTCCCTCGTCAGGCAAATCTCAAATGGGAAAAAATGGAAGATGGAAATTACAACGAAGATACCTTTCTTTGTTGTAAATATAAAAATGTGATTGAAGATGCCGGAATGAGTTTTGCACCGATTGAAGTAGCAAAATATTTCGGACATGAGCATATGATTCCTGAAATTATGGATGTGGAGAAACCGTTTTTGTTCCATAAATGGAGAGGTAGAAACGAGCAGTATCCGAAATTTGTAAATCCCTGGAAGGTAAGATGGCAGAAAGTGAAAAATGTCATAAGACCGCTATTGTTTTGGAGACGATTGAAGAAATAGTATCGTTTCGGAATGGAGAAAATATGATTTACGATTGTATTCCCTTTTTTAATGAACTGGATATTTTGAAGCTGCGTATGCACATTATGGCGCCGTATGTAGATAAATTTGTGATTGAAGAATCAACGGTAACTTTTTCCGGGGAACCCAAGCCGATGACATTCGCGGAAAACAGAGAGCTTTTTGCGGAGTTTGAAGACAAGATTCTCTATGTAGCGGTAGACAATTCGCCAATGAGTGGTGTGACAACTCACGAGAGAGATAAATTTCAGAAAAATCAGCTGATTAAGGCGATGGGCGATTGCAAACCGGATGATATTGTTATTTTCAGTGATGTGGATGAGATTCCAAATCCTGAGGTATTAACCCAAATCCTTGCAGATTTTGACCCGACGAAGGTTTATCATCTGGCACAGAGAATGTTTTATTGCTTCTTAAACATGGAAGAAATTTCGGGAAATCTGTTGTCTATTACCGGTGAATTTCCGGGTGTAGCAAGAAAACAGTGGCTTGGAACGAAGGTATGCAGCTTCGGTAATCTGCCGGAGGAAGGTATTGTTTTCTTACGTGAAGTGTCTCCACTTGATCCGGCAAGTGTGCGTGTGGAAAATGGTGGCTGGCATTTTGGATATATGGGTGGCAATGGTGAACGTGATGTGGCAAAACGTATCGGCGTAAAGGTACAGGCAGCAGCGCATCAGGAATATAATAAATCCAGATATTTGACAGAGGCAGTAGACAGACTGCTTTGTGGAGAAGATATTTTTGGCCGAAATGCGGAGTTTATCCGCGTGGAAATTGATGAAACATATCCGCAGTATTTGCGTGAACATTTGCAGGAATATGAATTTTTGCTTGCACCGCCGGTCAGCAAGATGCGAATTGCTTGGAAAAAAGCAATGTTAGCAGGCAAGCAGGTGCTTCGTAAGGTGCATGGGAAGGTTGCAGGGTTAAAACACTAAAGAGTTGACTTTTTGTGGGGAAAGGGTTACGGAAATGGTGGAATTATATCATAAAATAAGGGAGAGTAAACTCCCGGTTTTACTTTTTTATGTGGGACTGTCCATTGAACTTATCATGGTCATTATTGACAAAAGTAATTTCGTGAATCCGATTGAAGGATATCTGTTTCGGATTACCTTTTTGATTTTTGCTTTGAAAATGGTGCTTACCGGTTATAGCTTGAAAGAGTGGGGTGTGATTCTTTTTCTGGAAATGATAGGATTTATTTCTTATCGGGCAACCGGTGAAAATGACATCATTCGAATTGTAACGTTTGTGGCAGCTTGTAAGAACATTCCGCTGAAACAGATGATTCGCTATGTCTTTTATGTGACATTAGTTGGCTGTATTGCGATTGTATTTCTGGCAGTTACCGGAATCTATGGTGACATGAGTCTGACACTGGATTATGGAAGAGGTTATGAACAGACACGCTTTACACTTGGCATGGGACATCCGAATGCTTTGTCCTGTATGTTTTTGATGGTTCTGGCGATAGGGATTTATGCTTATTCCGAACGAATCAAGTGGTACTGGTATTTGTTTATGATGCTGTTGAATGTATGTGTGTTCTGGCTGACCGATTCGAAGACCAGCATGTTAATTACAACACTGCTTTTAGCAGGATGCTTTTTCATGACTTATTCAAAATTTTTACGGGAAAAATGGCTGGCTTATGCATGTGGCTTGCTTGTTTTTGTAGCATGTATCTTGTTTTGCGTGGATGCAGCAGCGAATGCGCAGAATGTGCGCGAAGCGAAATGGAATGAATCTTACTATGGAGAAGCCAGATTTGACTCTCATGTGGTTGGACTTTTACGGATTGATGAACAGATTAATGGACGAATTGTTTCTTTGACGAATTCAGAAAACAACGACGGAACTATGGAAACCTGGTCGGCGTTTTCCTGTCCGAACAATATGACCTATTATTTTGATATGGGTTGGGTAAAACTGTTCTATCGCTATGGCGTGATACCGGGTATTTTATACTGTGTTGCATGCCTAGCGTTATTATGGCAAATATATCGGCGTAAAGATGCCTTTGGACTGGTAATATTTGCAGTCTTTGCGATTTATTCCGTAGTAGAAGCACATCTGTTTTCCGTTTATGTGGGCAGAAATATTTTACTTATGATGATGGGCAGTTATTTGCTTACCGGACAAGATGCTATTCCGGCTGCGAAGAAACCATCCACTGCTGTAAATCCAGAATAAGCTGGTTGGTTCTAATGGTTGCGCCTTCATCGGTCAGATGATAGTTCGTGTCGTAGAAATAACTGCTATCCAGAAAATAATCAGTATAATCAGAAATAACGGGGCAGTTCAGGGATTCCTGCAGCTGCTCCTTAAATTTTATATAGTCTTCTTCCGGTGGAGTGACTTCTACATCAGCAATTGGATAGGCGGCAACGAGTAAGGTTGCACCGCGTTCTGTTATATATTCATTTAATTCATTGATGCGGTTTGTGCAGGTATCATTAATTTTCGGTACTTGTACCATGCTTTCTGTAAAATAAGTATCGGCATCTAATTTTGTGCTTTGTCTTTCAAAAGCAATATCTCCATATTCATTGAATGCAAGTCGACTGTAAACATCTCCGTAATTCTGTTCATTTCCCTCTTTGTTTGACCAGAGTGTCAGGGCTCTTCTGGCATAGTCTGGAAAAGAAAAATACATATCCGGAATATCTTTGGTTCGAAGCAGATTCCAAAGTTTTGGGTGATTTTCTAAAGTCAGCCATGCAACAACCGGGTCGGTAATGGTGTCATCATCGGCAAATTCGGTGTGAACAAGAACGATAATATCACCTTCCTGCACATTGATTTTGGCCATTTCTTCGTGAAAAGCATTACCAAGACTGCCGTGCATTCCCATATTCACAACCGGCATACTAAAAGCCTCCTCCAATAAACCGGATTGGATACCGAATGGAAGATTGGAGTTGCCGATTAAGACAATTTTGGGTTCGTTAATTGATTCCAATCGTTCTACTTTGTCTAATAAAGCTGCGTTGTAGCTGTACTGATACTGCGGCATAATGATTATGCCAAAGAAAAGCAAAAGCACTAACAGCAGACAAAATAGTTTGCCGAAAAATTTAAAATTGGAAGTAAATAAATTGTGTTTGTTCATAAGACTCACCATATGCTCCAAAGAAAATAATCATTGTCAAAAGTATTATTCCGAATATCCAGCGGAAAGCAGAACTTTGCCGGAAGAATAAGCTTTGAAAAGTAGTTTTTTGCTTGTAAATAATACTATCCGCAAACAGCAAAATAAACAGTGCTGCAAAAATCACAACAAGGCTTGTCATATCCGGGAAAATGCCGAGGAATCCACAGTTAAATAAGTCCCGGATGCCGGGGGAAGTAATTGCATGGCAAATCATTCCAAATGCAGATTTTACATCCGGCATACAGAAAAATAACCAGGCGAAATCGACCAGAATGAAAGTAGTAATTTTGCGGCGCAAGTGGGTGCTGAACGGAACAGATGCACTGTATGCCTGCGCGGATTTTCCAGTGGTTACAGAATTGCTTCTGGACCGAAGCTGTTTCGCAATTCCTTCCATCACAATATAAAATCCATTGAGTCCACCCCAGATAACAAAACTCCAGTCGGCACCATGCCACAGACCACTTACCAGAAAGACAATCATTGTATTGAGATATTTGCGGGCAGTGCCTTTGCGGTTGCCGCCAAGTGGAATATACAAATAATCACGCAGCCAGTTGTTTAAAGTAATATGCCATCTGCGCCAGAACTCGGCGACACTTTCGGCGTGATATGGCGCATCGAAGTTTATGCTTAATTCAAAACCAAGTGCTTTGGCACTTCCGATAGCCATAAGTGAGTAACCGCCAAAGTCACCATAAATCTGAAAAGCAAATAAGACAACCGCCAGAACGATTTCCAGTCCGGAATAATCATGGTAAGTAGCGAATACCGGATTGATGATAGCGGCAATGTTGTCGGAAAGCACCAGCTTATAGAACAGTCCGAGCAAAATCAAAGACAAGCCTTCTTTGAATTTTGGCAAGGAAAAATTTTTCGGTTCATGAATCTGTTTCAGAATGTTTCCGGCACGCTCAATCGGACCGGAAATCAGTTTCGGGAAAAATGCCAGATAGAGAGCAAATTTCAGAATATTTTTCTCGGCAGGAAGTTCGCCGCGATATACATCTACCGTATAACTGATTGACTGGAACATAATAAAAGAAATTCCAAGTGTTAATAGTCCATCAATCGGTGCGAATTGCTTATCAACTGACAAAAGTGTCATAAACTTATTCAAGTTATCCAAAAGAAAATTCGTATACTTAAAATATCCAAGAATTCCAAGGTTGCAAAATAACGTTGCCAATAAAATGCTTTTGGACAGAGTCATCTTGTGCAAGGCGGAAGCTTTTTCTGAGGCAGATACTTTTTGTAAAGTAATTGCTTTATCCATAAGAAGTCCGCTGATATAAGCCAGAAGCGTTACTGCCAGTAAAAGAATGGCATAACGGATATCAGCACAACCATAGAAAAAGTAGCTTGCGGCAAGCAACCATAGGAAACGTCCTTTTTTCGGAATCAGATAGTAAATGATAAATACAATTGGAAAAAATAATAAATAAGAAAAGGAATGAAAAACCATAATACCCCGCCAATCAGAAAAGTTATCTTTGTTTGATTTCAGTTTTATTCTAGCAGAATGAAATAAGAAAGCAATATATTGCTGCAAGAAAATCCCCTGAATGATTGTATTTTTCTTGAAAAAATGCTATTCTAAAGTGATATATTATGATATTTTTGAAAACTACTTACAAAGCCTGATGTATAGGGTTTGGAGGAAAATATGAATCGTAAAAAGAAAATTATAGAAGGCTACTGCCTGTTATTTACCGATTTGCTTAGTATTACAATCGCCTATGTGATTGCGATTTTGTTACGGTATCAGAAATTCAGCCGGGTAATGGAACCGGAACTGCATTTCATGGTATGTATTTGTTTTTTGCTTTTCTGTACCATTTATAGTTTTATGTTTGACTGGAACAGAGAGTTTTTGACGCGCGGCGTTTTTGTGGAACTGATAGCAGTATTGAAATTTAATCTTTTTATGTTGTTAGCTGTGACGAGTTTTCTGTTTGTCGTGCAGCGCGGTGGCGATTTTTCCAGACTGGTTATGGGATATTTTCTTGTTTTTGACATGATTATTGTCTGGCTGGTGCGCCTCGTGATGAAAAAGGTGTTACGGATGTATTTTACATCCAAATCCAATATCGTAAAAATTATGGTAATTGCCAAAGATGCGGTATTGGACAAGACCGTAAGCCAGTTGAAACAGTATCTGGATATCGAGTATGAAATCGTGGCACTGGCTTGTGTGGATGCAGACCGCACAGGCGTTATTATCGATGGCGTGAAGGTAACAGCAGACGGTGATAATGTTCTGGAGGTTGCCAGACAGATGCCGCTTGACGAAGTGTTTATCAATTTGCCGGATGAAAACAAAGATTATGTGAAGCATATGATTTATGATTTGGAATCTATGGGTATCGCCTGCCATTACAATATTGATATTATTGAAAGACCGCAGAAGGAAATTCATGTAGGAAATTTTGCGGGATATACAGTGGTGACCTATTCCATCAATCATTTTGATTATCGCCGTATGGTGGTGAAACGTCTGATTGACATTTTGGGTGGCATGGTAGGTTTATTGATTACTGCTGTTGTGACACCGTTTGTTGCACTTGCGATTAAACTGGATTCACCGGGACCGATTTTCTTCGCGCAGACCAGAATTGGTAAGAACGGAAGGCGTTTCAAAATATACAAGTTCCGTTCTATGTATATTGATGCGGAAGCACGTAAAAAGGAACTGGAAGCACAGAATGAAATGCAGGGGCTTATGTTTAAAATGGAAAATGACCCACGTATTACCAAAGTGGGAAAATTCATTCGTAAGACAAGCATCGATGAACTTCCTCAGTTTTATAATATTGTCAAAGGTGATATGAGTCTGGTAGGAACCAGACCACCGACAGAGGATGAATTTGAACAGTATAATTCTCATTACAGAAGACGTATCAGTATGACACCGGGGTTGACCGGACTCTGGCAGATTAGTGGACGTAGCGAGATTGTTGATTTTGATGATGTCGTAAAATACGATTTGGAATATATCGATAACTGGACGATTGGACTGGATATCAAAATCCTGTTTCAGACAGTATGGGTAGTGCTTACCGGAAAGGGCTCCAAATAGAAGCAGACAGTAAAAAACTTTGCAGAAAAGGAAGTCAGATAGAAGGATTGGCGTAGATTGACGTATGAAAATTTGTATGATTGTTCCGAACCCTGCGGTCAAAGGCGGGATTGCATCGGTAGTAAATGGATATCGTGGTTCTGACATGGAGAAGCAGCATCAAATCAGTTATGTGGAATCCTATTGCGACGGCAGTAAGTGGCAGAAGCTTTTTAAAGCGCTTAGTGGTTACCTCGCGTTTATCGGTCAGTTACTTCGTAACCGCCCGGATTTGATACACATTCATTCTTCCTTTGGACCAAGTTTTTACCGGAAAATACCTTTTATCTACCTTGGAAGATGGGCGGGAATTCCGGTAGTGAATCACATTCATGGTGCGGAGTTTGATGTCTTCTATGAGCAGGCATCCGAAAAGAAGAAGAAACGAATCGCGAAAGTATACGGAAAATGCAATCGTCTGGTCGTACTGTCGGCAGAATGGAAGGAAGCTATTTCCCAGATTGTTCCGGCAGACAAAATTGATATTGTAGAAAATTATTGCAAAATACCGGAAGAACCTTATGATACCGGACGTAAACAGGCACAGATACTTTTTTTGGGAGAGCTTGGCGAACGAAAAGGATGTTATGACATTCCTGTCATATATGAAAAAGTAAAACAAAACTGTCCGCAAGCGCATCTTGTGATGGCGGGCGACGGACAGATGGCGCAGATAAAAGAAGCGTTTGGACAAAGGAATTTGTTGGAAGATGTAGAATTCCCCGGTTGGATTCGCGGCGAAGCGAAAGAGAAGCTGTTACGGGAAAGTGCAATCTTTCTTTTTCCAACGTATAACGAAGGTATGCCGATGGCAGTTCTGGAAGCGATGGGTTATGGCATGGGAATTGTGACAACACAGGTTGGTGGAATTCCGAAATTGATTGCCCATAAGCAAAATGGTTATCTAGAAAAGCCAGGTGATACGGAGGCAATGGCACAGGATGTAATTTCTCTTTTGCAGGAGGAGAATCTTAGCAGACAGATGGGGCAGCAGGCGCGAAATCTGGTAAAGCAGAAATATAGTCTGGAATCACATTGGCAGAAATTAGAGCAGACTTACCGAAAGGCATGTATGTAATGAATCAGTTATTCAGAGTGGCAAAAAGTATTTGTAAAATTGCATATTGGAAATGCAGATACGGTTCGAGAATCCGGACTTTGTGGATACAGGGTTTTGACCATGTGAATCTGGAACTTTCTAAAAATGGCCGGATTATACTTGGAGAAAAAATACAGAACCGGGGAAATCTGCATCTTATCTGTGAAGGAAACGGAAATCTGGAAATAGGCGGACATGTTTTCTTTAATACAAATGCCTGTGTTTCCTGTCTTGGAAAAGTACAGATAGGTGATTACTGCAAGCTTGGTAACAATATTGTGGTTGTGGACCACGATCATAATTTCAAGAATCAAGACAGTGAATATCTGGTTGGCGAAGTGGTAATTGGGAATCGTGTGTGGATTGGCGCAAATTGTACGATTCTGAAAGGTGCGCATATCGGAGACGATTGTGTGATTGCTGCAGGAAGCGTTGTACGAGGCGAGATTCCGGCAGGAACAGTGTTTTACCAGAAGCGAGAAAATGTGATGAGATAGAATGACAAGCAAAAAGTTTTCCTCTTTAGGCACGCTCTCGCTCTGTTATTCGTGTAGCAGTACTAAGATTTTCCGTGCGTTGCACTTCTGAAAATCAAGTGCTGACACTCATAAAAGACCTTGCAGAGGAAATACTTATTTGCTTGTGTATTCAAAATTTTAGGAAAGAGATTAGAGAAATGAAAAAGAACAAATACAAAATCAGCATTATCGTTCCGGTTTATAATAAGAGTGATTATTTGGAGCAGTGTATTGACAGCATTCTGCTGCAGTCTTATACGAATCTGGAATTGTTGCTTGTAGATGATGAATCCACAGACGGCAGCAGTGATATTTGTGACCGTTATGCGAAAGATGATGAAAGAGTGAAAGTGTTTCATCAGAAAAATGGTGGACCGACAGCAGCATGTATGACCGGTATGGAGAATGCAACCGGCGATTATTACATGTTTATTGATAGCGATGATTATGTAAGCAAGGATATGTTAAAAGAGATGAGTGCTCTTTTGATTGGAAAGCCGGGCGAGATTGTCTGCTGTAATCATGTTCTGGAGAAAAAGAAAGAAACCGTTTCTGTGCTTGCACCAATCAAACCGGGGGTGTATGAAGGCGCAAAACTGAAACAGGAAATTAAAGAAAAACTGATTGGAAAAGAAGAAAGAACCATTCCGATGTCCCGTTGTATGAAGCTGTGCGAGAAGTCGGTTTTTGCGGGCAATGAGAAATATTATGATACGGCAATTCGTATGGGTGATGATTTCAACCTGATTTGTCCGGCACTATTAAACAGTACCCGGATTGTTATGATGGAAGAAGGTTTATTCTACCATTATCGATACGTGGAAGATTCCATTGTCCATCGTTATGACCCGAATATGAAGGACAGCATTGACCGTCTGATGAAATCTTTGCGCGAAGTGGTAAAAGATAAAGGCATTGAAGATGGCGAAGCGAAAGTGGACAGAGAATATTGTTATATGATGATGCTTGTGATGAAAAATGAGCTTCGTAATCCGGAGAAAAATTATGCGAAACGTATCGAACAGATTTTTATGGACTCTTCGGTGCGGGCAAAAATTGTTAATACTCCTCTTTCTGTGCGGAACCGTTCCAATCAGTTTATGTATCTTGGAATGCAGTATCCGCAGAAATCGTTGCTTCGCATTTTGCGCATGATAATCAAAAGACATGACCGGAAATAATTTTTAATTTAGGAGAAAACATGGACAATAGATTAGTAATGTATCTGCATGGCGGGAGTGGCAATCATGGTTGTGAAGCGATTGTAAACAGCACCTGTCATATGATAGAGGATATTCCCAAATTACTGGTAACAAACAGCGAGAAGGAAGATAAATTTTATTCGCTGGCGCCTTTGTGCGATATTTTGCAGGAGAGAAAAATTGCAGAGCACTTTTTTGCACATGTATGGTATTATGCGTGGCGCGCAATTTTTAAAGATAAAGAATCTTTTATGCGTTACCGTTTCAAAGAAGTGCTTGGAAAAAATCGTTCCCCGCTATATGTGTCGGTTGGCGGTGATATGTATTGCTACGAACTGTCTAAGAAGGAAGCGATTGTGGCAAACAGTACCTTTAATAGAGCAGGTTCCAAAACCGTTTTGTGGGGATGCTCTATCGAGCCGGAATTGTTGAAAGAGCCGGAAATGATAGAGGATATGAAACGTTATGCGTTGATTACCCCAAGAGAATCCATTACGTATCAGGCATTGTTAGATGCAGGAATTACTGACAATGTGAAGCTTTTCCCAGATCCGGCATTTTCCTTAAAACCGGAAGAAATGAAGCTGCCGGAAGGTTTCTTAGAAGGCAGAACAATTGGCATCAACATCAGCCCGATGATTATTCGTTATGAGAAAGAACCGGGTATTACGATTAGTAATTATAGAAAATTGGTAGACCATATATTAGAGACATCCGATAATAGTGTGGCATTGATTCCGCATGTTATGTGGAATAATAATGATGACAGATTGACACTGGCAGAGCTTTATAAGGGATATGAAGATAATGACAGAGTTTTGTTGTTCCCGGATATGGCATGTCAGCAGGTAAAATATGTGATTTCCAAGTGTAGAGCTTTTATCGGGGCAAGAACCCATGCAACCATAGCTGCTTACTCGACTTGTGTACCAACTCTGGTTGTTGGTTATTCCGTGAAAGCACTTGGTATTGCAAGAGATTTGTTTGGCAGTGAAGAAAATTATGTACTTCCGGTACAGACTTTACAGGATTCGGATGCATTGCTTCGTGCTTATGAGTGGCTTATGACACAAGAAGATAACATTCGTGGCAGATTGCAGGAAATTATGCCGGAATATTGTGCGAAATCAGCACAGGCAGGAGAAGAGATTCGGAAAATATGGAAACAGGTAACCACATAGATTCAAATAATGTAGATTTAAATAATTCGGAATCCAATTTAATCAGTGTGATTGTTCCCGTTTATAACGGCGAAGCATATCTCGACCGTTGCGTACAGAGTATTTTGATGCAGACTTATCAGGCATGGGAACTTTTGATTGTGGATGGAGCATCAACGGATGGGACGTCGGAACTTTGTAAGTCATGGGAAAAAAAGGATAATCGAATCCGCGCTTTTTTCTCGGAAGAAAATAAAGGTGTTTCGGCAGGGCGTAATACTGGCATACAGGAAGCAAAGGGCGAATATCTCATGTTTCTGGATGCAGATGACTGGCTGATGCCGGATTGTCTGGAACGCTTGTATGCGGATATACAGGAAAAAGATGTACAGATTGCAGGGTGTAGCTTCAAACGGTGTTCGGATGATGAGTGGGCAGCGATGAAAAATAATGGTACGAAGCAGGCGAGTAATGTACAAAAAGATTCTGTGCAAAAAGATTATCAGACATATTCCAGAAAACTGATTTCCGGTCATGACTTTTTGAAAGAAGGAATTTTACAGCAGGATACCCGTTGTTGGAGTAAGTTATATCATAAAAGTGTTATTGCGAACCATCGTTTCAAAGAAGACTTTACCATTGGAGAGGACATGCTTTTCCTATGGGAAGTAGCAAGAGATGCAAAATTTATCAGCAGCAGCGAATATCCGGGGTATTGCTATTATTACAATGTCAATGGAACGATGTTAAAGCCATTTCGGGAATCGGATATCGATCAGATTCGTTGCTGGCAGATGGTACTGGATCAGATACGGGAAGAAAATATGCACGCATCTTTGCATCCAAATACAAACATATATGACGTGAGTGTCATATCCAGAACCGGAACGATTCTTCTGATGTCGTGTATGTTGGTTGTGGGTAAACTTTCACAACTGCCGGCGAAAGAGCGAAAAAAATACAGTTATATCCGAAAACAATGCAGTCGCACCTTAAAAGAAGCGATGAGGATACCGGAAGCCTATGCCGGATTAGACACGGGATATCGGATAAAAGTGGCTATTTTTTATACTTATCCGGAATTGTATTTGCGGTTATACCATGCGGGTAAAAGTTTAGCAAGAAAGTGATGGAAAATGAGCAGAGTACAACAGTCAGCGAAGAATATTTTCTTTGGATATATCAGTAATATTGTCATTCTGGTTATGGGCTTTTTTCAAAGAACCGTTTTTATTGAGGTACTTGGAAGAACCTTGCTTAGTGTAAATGGTTTATATACGGATGTTCTTAGTATGCTGTCTTTGGCAGAGTTGGGAATTGGTACAGCACTTAATTATAGCTTGTACAAACCGGTTGCAAATCATGATTATGAGAAGATTAAGTCCTATATGCAGCTGTATAAAAAAGCATATCTTGCGATAGCGGGTATCATTGCTGTTATTGGACTTGCAATAACGCCTTTTTTGCCTTATATCATTAAGGAAAGAAGCGGACTTACCGTAGAAGAGCTGACTCTTTATTATTTGATTTTTTTGTTTAATACGGTCAGCACTTATTTTGTGGCTTACAAATATAGTCTGGTAAATGCAGAGCAGCGTAATTATATTCAGACGAATATTACCACGATTACCAAAATCGTGACAGTGTTTGCGCAGATTATTATTTTGCTAGTAACCAAAAACTTTCTGCTTTATCTGCTGACACAGGCAGCAGTAGAGTTATTGCAGAAAATAGCAGTCAGCATTTATTTTAATAAGCTGTATCCTTATTTGCGGGATAAAAATGTCAAGAAACTTGAAAAAGAAGAAACTGACATTGTTGTCACAAAGACTAAAGCATTGATGTTTCATAAAATTGGTGATGTAGCAAGACTTTCTACGGATAGTATTATCATCACTTACTTTATCAATGTGGATTTGGTCGGCATTGTTGGTAACTATACTTATATCATTACTTATGTGTCAAATTTTGTAAGCGTTATTTTCAACTCGGTAATTTCCGGTTTTGGAAACCTTGTGGCAACCGAATCAAAAGAGAAACAATACAGTATTTTCAAAGTATATCGTTTTTTTGCTTGCTGGATGTATGGTTTTGCTTCGGTAGGATTCTGGCTGCTTCTTACACCACTTGTAACAGGCTTGTGGTTAGACGATAGCTGGAAAATCGGACAGACAATTCTGTCCTTGATTTTAATTGATTTTTATTTTAAAGGCGGCAGAGTTGTGCTGATTAATTTCAAAATTGCTGCCGGTGTATTTGAACAGGATAAGTATTTGTCCTTAATTCAAGGCGGTGTCAATCTGGTATTATCCATTATCGGAGCAAAGTACATTGGACTTGCGGGTGTTTATGTTGGTACCGTTGTTTCCGGTGTACTGGCGAACCTGATTCAACCGGTTATTGTGTACCGTGATTGTTTTTCGAAAAATGTGTGGTCTTACTTTAAAGACTCTTTAAAATATATTGTTACGATTCTTGGAATCTTACTTGTGCTGATACCGATTAACAATTTGATTATGGCACAGGTAAACCTGTTTACCTTTATTTTGATGGCGGCAATCATTACGATTATTTATAATCTGGTTTTCTTTACGATTTTCCGAAAAACCCCGGAATTTGATTATTTGTGGGAATTATTTGCGAAGAAACTGCCATTTATGCGTAAAATCAGAAAATAGAAATGGATAATTGGGGAGGAGAAGCTATGTCGGAAGTTTTGGAAAAAAATACAAAGAATTATGATAAGACAGCCTTAATCGATAACGCTTGTAAAGAACTTCTGACTTATGGGCTTTGGGATGGCAAAACCAGATGCAAGCGGTTTGTGAAGAAATATATTTTGCGCAGACCGACAGCAACGGAAGATTTGATTTTCTGGCCTACCGGACTTTTGGCAGAGGGATTGTGGCATTGCTTACAAGAGGTGTATGTCGTGACGGCGGACAAAGAAATTCTGCGGACAGAGCCCGGGCGCATGCAGACTGAAATAGAAACATCGCTTGCTACGTATTTTGTAAGATGGCAGAAAAAAGGCTGCCCGGTTACATTTCTGGATGATTTGTTAGCAGGCGAGGTTTTTCTCAAAATTTATGAAGAGTATCAGCGAAACAAAAAGGAAAATGCTATGATTGGCGCAGACAATGCAGAAACGTATCTTCAGGCGATTGAAAAGCTTGCAACATATGTACATGCTTATCCAACGGATGAAACGGGAAGTTTTCCGTATCGTGCCAATCAACAGAATGGTTACGTTTTTGTAGATTCCATCGGACTGACTTGTCCGTTTTTATATGGATATGGCAGAGTTTTTGAAAAAAGTGATAGTATGGAGCTTGCTGTCAAACAGATTGCCAACTTTCTGGCATATGGCATGGATGCGGCAACGGGGCTTCCTTATCATGGTTACGATGTAGCATCCGGCACCAAATACGGCATTATTGGATGGGGACGAGCGGTAGGCTGGCTGCTTCGTGGTATGACAGGCTGTATGACAACCGACTATGGATTAGAACTTTTGCGAGAACCTTATCTTGCATTGATGGATGCAGTCCTCTCTTATCAGAGAAAAGATGGATATTTCTCATGGCAGTTACAGGCGATGGAAGGACCGGCAGACACTTCGGCAACCGGTATGATTTGTGTGGCATTGCAGGAAGGTATTCGAAGAGGCTTTTTACAGGGCGGGAGTTATGCACAAGTACTGGAAAAAGGAATTCGTGCGGTGCGTAAATCAACAAAGAATGGAAAAGTTTATGATTGTTCCGGAGAGTGCGAAGGCTTTTCGCAATATCCGCAGCGATACGGGGCTTACCCTTGGGCGCTGGGAGCGGCACTTGTGCTGGATGAGTAGGACCAAAGCGTGTGAAAGCATGTTGTGATAGTGTGGGAGGAGAATATGATTATCATTAGAGCTATGGGTGGTTTGGGCAACCAGATGCAGCAATTTGCCCTATATAAGAAAATGGAAAGTCTGGGAAAAGAAGTTTGCATGGATGCTACTTGGTTTCGCAGACGTGAAATTCAGACGAGCGTTTATATTGCGAGGGATCTGGAACTGGATTATCTGGAAGGTACAGAACATAGAGAAGCAACCAGAGAAGAAATTCAGGGCATGCTTGGCAGAATGTACGAAGAGGGAGAAGACATTATTGATAAACTTAGAAAATTAATCAGTCCTTCAACCTATCCTTGCTTTACTGAGAAAGATATGTACCATGAGAAAATTTTCGGATTTGAAAAAAAATATCTGGTAGGATACTGGGCATGCGAAAAATATTATGCAGATATTTTGCCACAGCTTCGGGAAACAATTAAATTTCCAAAGAGTTACAATGAAGAACTGAACAAGAAGAATGATGAGATGATGCAGAAAATGGAATCTTGTAATTCTGTCAGTATGCACATTCGTAGAGGCGACTACTTAGACCCTGTTAACAGGGCCATGTTTGGTGGTATTTGTACGGATACTTATTATGAAACTTCTATTCAGTATATGAAGGAAAGATATCCGGATGCAAAATTTTTCCTGTTTTCGGATGACCCGGAATATGTCAGAGAAAAGTATAAAGGCAATGAATTTGAAGTAGTTGATATAAACCATGACAGAGCAAGCTTCTATGACATGATGTTGATGAGTCATTGTAAGCACAATATTTGTGCAAACAGTACGTTTAGTTTCTGGGGAGCCAGATTAAATGGGAATGAATCCAAAATTACCATTCGTCCGTCTATTCATAAAAACACACAGATTTGTATTCCGGATGAAATGAAAGATTTGTGGGCAGGATGGGTACTGATTGCGCCACAGGGAGCGATTATATGAAAAAAATAACAATAGAAGAAATTCTATTTTTTGCATTTTTTATTTTACTGTCGATTACGAAGGGACTGGGCTTTTATGAAGGGCAGAAAATGTTTCAACTGCTTATCATACCGGCTTTTGTTTGTGCACTGTTAAAAATAGCGATTTCCTCTTATACGAAAAGACAGTGGATCGTTCAGACTATTTTGTTGGCACTGACGGCACTTGTTTATTATGAATCCCGAGAAAAAGGCATCCTTTTTATGATGTTTCTGATTCTTGGAATGAAGAATATTTCTGCGAAAAAAGTATTTCGCGTTGGTTTGTGGGTCTGGTCGGTTTGTGCCATTGTTTTGAGCATTAGCTCGTTCTATCGATTGGAAGACACGATTTACCGGGTGCATTCCAAAATGGGACTTGGGCATATTTTTCGTTGGAGTCTGGGATTTACCCATCCTAATATTCTGCATATCACGTATCTTGCATTATGTGCGTTTATTGTATATGAACTGGCAGAAAAATATAATTTCAAGCATTTCGTACTGCTTATGCTTGGAAATGTGCTTGTATTTTTCTTCTCAATCAGTTATACAGGATTCGGCATTGTAGCAATTCTATTGGTAGGAATGCTCTATGTGAAAATTCGTCCGAAGTTCTGTCTGCTTGAGAAAATGGCGGTAAATTTAATTTTGCCGATTATTTTGATCGTGTCATTTGTACTACCACAAATTATTTTTGTTCATCAGTTTGCAGCAGTGGTACAAAAATTAAATGAATTGCTGAATACAAGAATTTATCTGGCAAGACAGTTTCTTGTACCGGAATATATGAGTTTGTTTGGTGTGCGGATTGCTGATGTGGTGCAGTCTTCTATGACGATGGACAACTCTTTTATCTGGGGCTTTATCAATTATGGAATTGTGCCTTTTGTTTTGTTGATGGTGGGCTATCTGGTATTGATTGCCGATTATAGCAAGAAACAGAAAACAAGAGAACTTGTGATTATTATTTGTTTTATCGGAGCCGGTTTTACAGAGCCGTTATTGTTTAATACATCCTTTAAAAATATTACCCTTGTTTTCCTGGGAGAATTATTATTCCGTCAGAAGGAAGGGGCAAAAGAATATTGTTTATTCCCGAAGCTGCCTAAAGAAGTAGAATTGCCTTTTGCAGTATTAGTGGAAAAAATCTGGATGCAAGTGAAAAATGTCTGGAAATCCTGTAAAAAGCAGCTGGCAGCAGGGGTATTAGCAGGTGCGGTGCTTGGCGGCGTGTTGTGTGGTGTTTTTTATACCGTGCCGGAAGGATATGTAGTACAGCGTTTTTATACCGATGGACTTGAGGAAACCTCGGTTTATCTGGAAAGTGAAGATGATGTTGACTATGAAGGCTACAAAGTCATGAACTATGTGGATGGTGAAACACCAATGCAGATTGTTGATGGAAATGCGGTAAATCTTGAAACAGCAAGATATTATGTAGGTAGCATTTTAATCGGTGGCTTTGCAGGCTGGTTGCTTGCAACCTGCGGGTTTTTACTGAGGAAGTTTGGAGCGTTATGAAAGAAGAATTACAGTACTGCACGATTTTAAAAACGAATATTAATGTGACGAATATGGAACAGACCATTTCGTATATCACAGAAAATCTGGAAGAATTGAAAGGAAACTATATTTGTGTTTCCAACGTGCACACGACCGTTATGGCTTATCGAGATGAAGCCTATCGCAAAGTGCAAAATAGTGGTGCGATGGCATTGCCGGACGGACAACCATTATCGATTGTCAGCCGGAAACGTGGGTTCAAAGATGCACAGCGTGTACCGGGACCGGATTTGATGCCACGCATTTTGAAATTATCTGAGGAAAAAGGATATACACACTACTTCTATGGAAGCACGGAAAAAACGCTTGAACAGCTGAAAAAATCCATGTTAGATGCGTATCCGAAATTACAGATAGTAGGTATGTATTCTCCGCCATTCCGGAAGTTAACAGAAGAGGAAGACGAGCAGATAATCAAGCAGATTAACGATACAAAACCGGATTTTGTCTGGGTAGCACTCGGTGCACCAAAGCAGGAAAACTGGATGTATCAGCATCAGAATAAGGTCAATGGCTTGATGATTGGCGTTGGTGCGGCATTTGATTTTCTGGCAGGTACAACCAAAAGAGCACCGGCATGGATGCAGAAGCTGTGTCTGGAATGGGTGTTCCGTATTTTGCAGGACCCGAAGCGCATGCTGCCAAGATATTTGAGCACGAACTTTGCATTTCTTTATCATGTGCATAGAGAATCTAAAGCGATGGAACGCAAAGAAAAAAGAAGAAAGAAATTAAACAGTAAGCCACTTCGAATTGCGATGATTGGACACAAACGTATTCCATCCCGTGAAGGCGGTGTGGAAATTGTTGTGGAAGAATTGGCGGTTCGTATGGCAGCCAAAGGACATAAACTGGATGCCTATAATCGTTATGGACATCATGTATCCGGTAAGAAATATGATGAAGAATACGGCAGAGGCGACCGCAAATTTTACAAAGGAATCCGGGTAAGGATTATTCCTACGTTCCGGACAAGTAAACTGAATGCGATTGTGTATTCTTTCTTTGCAACGATTAGAGCATTGTTTACGCCGTATGATATTATTCACTATCATGCAGAAGGCCCATGTGCGATGCTCTGGCTTCCGAAGATTTTCCGGAAAAGAATAATTGTTACCATTCACGGTCTTGACTGGCAGAGAGCGAAATGGGGAAATTTTGCATCTTTTGTGATTAAATTCGGCGAGAAAATGGCAGCGAAATATGCGGATGAAGTCATTGTGTTGTCCGAAAATGTACAGCAATATTTTAAAGATACTTACGGTAGAGATACGGTGTTTATTCCCAATGGAATTGCTCGTCCGGAAATCAAACCGGCGCAGCTTATTCAAGAGAAATATGGCTTGGAAAAAGATGGTTATTTCTTATTCCTTGCCAGAATTGTACCGGAGAAAGGCTTGCATTATCTGATTGAAGCTTTCCGTAAGATTGATACCGACAAGAAACTTGTTATTGCTGGTGGAAACAGTCAGGCAGTCAGCTATATGGAAAAAATTCATAAGATGGCAGCAGAAGATGACCGGATTATTATGACGGATTTTGTACAGGGACAGACTCTGGAAGAACTCTATTCCAATGCGTATGCTTTTGTATTGCCAAGTGATGTAGAAGGTATGGCACTCAGTCTGTTAGAGGCAATGAGCTATGGAAACTGCTGTCTGGTAAGCGACATTTGTGAGAATACAGAAGTGGTGGAAGATAAAGCACTTGCTTTTAAGAAGAGTGATGTTAAGGATTTGCGGGAAAAATTAGAGTATATGTTACAACATCCGGGGAAAGTGGAAGAATATAAGAAACAGAGTACCGATTTCATCTGCGGCAAATATAATTGGGATGATGTTGTAGAGCAGACACTGCAGATATATAAGAATGGAAAATAGAATTCTGTCACAAGAAGCTGCAGAATGAGAAGGTTAGAAAAATGAAAATATTGATGGTAAATAAGTTCCTCTATCCGAATGGTGGTTCGGAAACTTATATTTTTAAGTTGGGAGAACAATTACAAAAAGAAGGACACGAAGTACAATATTTCGGTATGGAGCATGAAGGAAGAGTAGTAGGCAATCGGGTAGAAAGCTATACCTCCAATATGGATTTCCATACCGGAAAATTGCAGAAGCTTCTCTATCCGTTCAAGATTATTTATTCCACAGAAGCCAGAAAAAAAATTCGACTGGTTTTGGATGATTTTGCACCGGATGTTGTGCACCTGAATAATATTAATTTTCAGATTACGCCATCCATTATTTACGAAATTAGAAGCTATGAGAAAAAGCATAAAAAGCAGATAAAAATTGTTTTTACGGCTCACGATTATCAGTGGGTATGTCCGAATCATATGATGATGATTCCGGCAACCGGAGAACTTTGCTTCGCCTGTCAGGGAGGTAAGTTTGCTGCGTGTAGTCAAAACAGGTGTATTCACAATTCCCGTGTGAAAAGCATACTGGGAACCATTGAAGCACAGTATTATAAATGGCGTAAAACCTATGGTATGGTTGATACTATCATCTGTCCAAGCGAATTCATGAAAAAACAGTTGGATACGAGTCCGCTTCTGGCGAAGAAAACGGTAATGATGCATAATTTTCTGCCAAAGACAGAGCCGGAAAATGCAGATGTGCAGACATTAGCAGATTTGCCGGAGAAATATGTTCTCTATTTTGGTCGTTTTTCTGAGGAAAAAGGCGTAAAAACATTGTTGGAAGTGTGTCGGAATTTACCTGACATTTCATTTGTTTTCGCCGGAACCGGACCACTTGAAGAAGAGGTGTCTAAATGCTCCAATATTCAGAATGTTGGATTTGTCAGAGGAAAAGCTTTGCAGAATCTGATTGCGGGTGCAGCATTTAGCTTATATCCATCCGAATGGTATGAAAATTGTCCGTTCTCCGTTATGGAAACACAGTTGTATGGAACGCCGATGATTGCATCCAATCTTGGTGGAACACCGGAACTTTTGCAGGATGGTGTTACCGGAGAACTTTTTGAAGCAGGCAACGCGAAACTTTTACAGGAGAAAATTACAAAGCTTTGGATGCAGCCAGAATTATGCCGGAAATATCAGGAAAACTGTAAAGATATAAAATTCGATACAATTGAGGAATATTGTGATAAAATAGTGAAGAAAGTTTATACAATGCGAAGCATCTGATTTTATCAATAAGAAAGGTGAAAACAAATGGCAAGAAGAACTTTGTACGGCACTGTCATCGTAACCTATCGGTGCAATGC
>JAGAPK010000050.1 GCA_017623295.1 Lachnospiraceae bacterium
CTTATTGTGACCATAATTGATATTGAGCATTCGGACTTTCACTTCCACATCTGCTTCCTGTTTCTTGTTCTCAAAGGCATCTGACAGGCGCAGTATCTGTTCTTCCGGCATGTCTTTCTCTCCATTGTAGAAAACAACACATTGTGGGGTCGGCAGCATAATTTGCCTTCCTCCATACAAGCTTTCTTCTGCCTCCTGCACTACCTTCTGATACTCGGATGCCAGATAAATCAGAAACCTTACCGGCATATTTGGATTATAGGTACTCTGGTGTTCATACAGATTCATGGTTCCTGCTAACACAAACGCCAGGTCATTTTTCATCACAATATAAACCGCATTTTCAATCGTCACTACCTGTAACTGGGATGCATCCTGATAGTCCGTTCCGTTCAGGGCATTGTAAATCTGAAGTAATGCTTCTTTATCTTCCTCGAATAAGAATCGAAAAAGACGGTCTTTAAACTGTTTATGTACCTTGTGACTGCCTTGCCAGCGAAACCATCTTCTCCAGAAGTTCTCCTTCTCCTTAATTCCATGCTTCCTAATAACACTTCTTTGCATATCATATCCTCCCTTGCATCGACAGGATACTGATATACCTTCTCCATTCTTCACACAGTTCCTGCCTTATTTAATTAGTAACTAGAAAAATCTGACAGAAACTGTCTGAATGTGCGAACGGCACACTGTTTAGAATTTCTCTGATGGGTTTATCATAGAACATATTTTGTTGTTTGTCAATTATTTTTTGACGGTATTTTATTTGCCCGATATTTCATGATATTAATTTTCTTTTCATTCTCCATACCAGAATCCATCTAATTCTCTCCATTCTAATTCTGCCTTACAATCTTCCAACGATTCTCTTTGACTATAAAATTCCGCTTCTGTTATCTCAATCTCATTATCCTCTTCGTTTCGATAGAAACATTTCTTCTCATCTGTTTCCTCAATCGTAAACTGCCCTAACCATTCTAAGGAGTCTATCTTTTCATTAAGTCTGTAATACATATAAAAATCATATCCGTAGTAACCTCCTCTCAGTCTTATGACACCATTTTTATATATATCCATCAAATATCTTCCATTTTCAAGGACCATTGCTATTTCTTCATTTTCACTATCATAAACATAAACAACATAAGGTCTATATGTTTCTTCTCCTTCTTCTTGAACACCTATTATCAATTCAGGCCAATCGTTATCATTGAAATCAGTAAAACAATAAGCAAGCTTCTTATTTCTACCAATATATCCTGCAGTTTCACCAAATATATACTGCCACTTTTCCATTGTATAATCTTCATCCTGCTGTGCTCTGTCATATTCCTCAAGAACTACTTGATAAAGCTGTTCCCCTTCATAAGCAATATTATTTTCCTTAATTTCATCTAAATACACAGCATATGGTCCCGGTCCAAATCCGGTTCCAACTTCAACCAAACCTTTTCCTTTTTCCCAGACAAATTTTTCTTGCATTCCCACTTCTCCATTTACTTTAATATCTAATAAGCAGTAAGTTATTTTGTCTCCATCCCTCGTAATAGAAGAATACTCTTTTTCCATTTCTTCTTCTTGACAGACAATTTCTCCATTGTCTATCAACTTTTCATCTGTGTCCAACATTTTGACAAGTAACTCATCATCATTATAAAAATAGTATATTTCGCCTCCTGGTTGTGGTTGAACATACGATCTTAATCTGTAGATTTTATCCGGAGTCACGTAAAAGTATATATTCATTATCTCTCCATACTGAAAGTCCCAAGAACTATAATCGGTCATAATATTAATTGTATATTTATATACGGTTCCCTTTTCATACACTTTAACCATAGATACTTTTGCATCAACAATTTCATCAACCCACTCTCCCCATTTGCAATATTTTGCCTGCAAAAAGGTCTGGCTTTGATTATAAAAATAAGGATTTTGTAAAACAGTATTCTCTGACTCTTCTGTTCCGTCCACTGTCTCTCGTGTGTCTAATCCCCCTCCGACTAAACGTGCTTTTTCAGACGATTGTGTGTCTGAATGCGCACAAGCAGACAGCAATGTACTGACTACACATATTTTATGAGTTACAAAAAGTAACTGTCAAGTTTCTCAGGCTCGGACAGTTACTTTTTTGTATTCTTACCTATTTCATAGCCTAATTTATATGCCGCACCGCAAAGCATGCCTGCAATACCCACTACATAATAAATCGACTGAAGTGAAATCGTTATCATACGCAAAACGCCCCGTGCACAAGCACGAGGCATTCTCTTTTCCACTTTTATTTATCTATATCCTTCACACAAAACTAACTTATTCATTCTTACTTAGATAATAAGATTCTATCATTATCCAGGCGTTTTCCTGCACAAATCTGGAACTGCTGCAGCAAGTCGTCAATGGTAAGTTTGCTACGTTCCTCGCCCTGTACATCAAATACAATACTTCCGGCATCCATCATCAGGGTACGATTACCAAGCTCAAGTGCCTGATGCATATTGTGTGTTACCATCAAACAGGTTATCTGGCGTTCCGCAATAATGCTCTTGGTAAGTTCAAGCACTTTTTCAGCGGTTGCCGGGTCAAGTGCTGCGGTATGCTCATCCAATAACAGAATCTTTGGTGTTACCATTGTTGCCATAAGCAATGTCAGCGCCTGTCTTTGTCCGCCGGAAAGCAAGCCTACCGGCTGTTTCATTCTATCTTCCAATCCCATATTTAATAGGGAAAGCTGCTCACGAAACTTCTGCTTTTCTTTGGCATTGATGCGGCTAAAGAAAGCATGGGAAGCGGTAGATGCTCGTAAATAAGCAAGTGCCATATTTTCCTCAATTGTCATATGCGGAGCAGTTCCTTTTAATGGGTCTTGGAACAGATGTCCTATCACTTTACTACGAATATGCTCTTTACGGAAAGTAATATCTTCACCATCCAGCAGAATCTGTCCTTCATCTACAAAGAACGCACCGGTAATCGCATTGAATAAAGTAGATTTTCCTGCTCCATTACTTCCTACGATAGTTGCGAAATCCCCTGCTGCCAGTTCCAGGCTGACCTGATTCAACGCTTTTTTCTCATTGACCGTACCCGGATTAAAGGTTTTGGAAATATTCTGTATTTTTAACATGCACTTCCACCACCTTTCTTATTCATACGCATTGCAACAGTTCTCTGTTTCTGGAATGCTGCTTTTTCTTTCAGATACGGGAAAGAAATGGCAATCGCTACGATAATCGCTGATACTAATTTTAATGCCTCTGCCGGTACATTCATACGAAGCGCTACCGCTACAATGAAGCGATACAGGCAGCTACCCAGAATAACGCCGATTACTTTACGGATTACACTTCCTTTTCCAATCAATGTTTCTCCGATAATCAAGCTTGCTAATGCAATCGTTACCATACCGGTTCCCAGATTGATATCACAGGATTTCTGATACTGTCCCAAAATCGCACCGGAAAGTGCTGTTAAGGAGTTTGCAATGCAAAGTCCTACGGTAATGGTAAAAAGAGGGTTGATGCTAGAGGCTCTTACCATATGCTCATTATCACCTGTGGCACGAATAGAAAGACCAAGTCTGGTATTCAAAAACCATGCCAGTATAATACCAATCACAATAACAATCAGAAATACGATTAAAAACTTATACCAGTCATTGTACCAGGATGCCTGAATCTTATCTTTTGCCAGACTGAAAATGGTATCGCATCCGAACAGGTTTACGTTGGATGAGAATCCCATCACTGCGATATTTACCGTATATAATCCGGTGTTTACAATAATACCTGCAAGAATGGAAGGTACTCCCATTCTTGTTTGTAAAAATGCGGTAATAAAGCCGGAGGCAATACCGGCGCCCATAGCAGCAAAAAGTGCTAAAAGCGGATGACCGGATATCGTTACCATCGCACCGACTGCACAACCAAGTGTGAAACAGCCGTCCGTAGATAAATCCGCAATGTTCAGAATACTAAAAGAAATGAACAAAGCCAGTGCTACTAAAGAATAAATACATCCCAGTTCTAATGCACTTTGTAAAATTGATAATGTAAATATGGACTCCATGTAATCCCTCTCTTATATCTCTATACTTTTTGCTCTACTCGAACTCTTTTGCTGTTTGAATTTCTACCAGGCTTGTGCACATATCAGCAAACATACTGTAATCCATACCAATTGCTTCAGCTGTTTCTGTATTTACCGTTGCAATACCGTTATCCATTGTAACAACCGCTGTGCTTGCCGGATCAGCACCATTTACCAGAATTTCTACTACTAA
The DNA here is from genome assembly GCA_017623295.1 of Lachnospiraceae bacterium. GTDB lineage: Bacteria > Bacillota > Clostridia > Lachnospirales > Lachnospiraceae > UBA3282. Next base: position 4,283 of record JAGAPK010000050.1, read on the forward strand.
GTCTGCTGTTGCTGTTCCTAAATCTTCGTAATTCACACCATATCCTAAAAATGCACCATTTAAAGCAAAGGAATCTGCACCACAGTAATGTGGAACACCTGCATCAATGAATTTTTCATAGATAGCAAGTTCTGCTGTCATAACGGTGTTGTCGGTTGGTGTGAAAACTGCTTCTACGCCTGTTGCCAATAAAGCATCTGTTGCCAGAGAAAGTTCGTCATTTGTTGTACCAGTTTTTTCAACTACTTCTACACCCTTTGCTTCGCAGTATGCTTTGGCTGCTTCAATCGCTGCCGTAGAAGAATCCTGGCTCTTGTCATAAAGCAGACCTACTTTTGTGATATCAGGGTTTGCTGCAAACATCATATCAAAAACTGCTTCTGTATTCAATGCATCAGAAGTACCTGTTATGTTGGAGCCCGGTGCTTCCATACTCTCTGCAAGACCGGCACCTACCGGATCCGTTACTGCTGAGAAAACAACCGGAATCAGGCTGCCATCTTCTTTTGGATTTTCTGCTGTTGCATTCTGCATTACCATAGCAGTTGGTGTTGCAACAGGAACGATAATATCAACTTCAGATGCAATCAAATCTGCTGCAATCTGGTTCATTGTTGTAGAATCTGCCTGACCATTGTATGTATAGTCTGCATATTCAAAAGTTACGCCAAGTTCCGCTCCTTTGGCATCCAACTGTGCCTGAACAGCTGATACAATCTGATTTAAGGAAGCATCATCTACATACTGTACGATGCCTACTTTGTAAACAGTGCCTTCTGCTGTTGCACCAGCTTCTGTTGTTTCTGCTTCTGTTGTCTCTTCTGTCTGTGCATCAGAAGTTGTTGCTTCTTCTGCCGAGCCACAGCCTGTTACCATAGCTGCCATTGTTGCTGCACTTAATAATAATGCCAATACTTTCTTTTTCATAATCTTTTCCTCCTAAAAATGAAAACATAAAAAAACGCCTCAAACAAAAATGCTTGAGACGGTAATAAACAACTGTTATTATCGCGGTACCACTCAAATTGACTTTCGGATACTTCCGAATGTAGTCCACCTCTTACCATATACCTTTGATATATGCCGAATTGATAACGGGTACGGTTCCCGCTGGCACCTACTATTGTTTCAGCCCAGCCTCAAAAGTCCATTCAATATAAGCACCATACTGTTTTCCACCAACCAACAGCTCTCTGAAACGATTTCTTATATTTACTACTCTTTCTCACAGGTTTCTTTGTATAATAATCGATACAAAAATTCTTTTGTATTATTTTATTCTACGATAATCGATTCGTTCCAAATTGTCAATACTAAATTTGTGAAAGGATTGAATGACTATGAAACTGGATATGCACTGTCATACCAAAGAAGGCTCTCCTGACGGAAAAGTCCCTCTTTTGGAAAACATTGAATTATTAAAAAGAAAAGGCTTTCAAGGAATGTTAATTTCCGACCATAACTCTTACAAAGCCTACCGCTATTATAAGAATCTTCCGGATAAGCCAAAGGATTTTACGGTTTTATGCGGAATCGAGTATGATACACTGGATGCCGGACATATTCTTGTTATTATGCCATCCGGTATCTGCCCCAAAATTATGGAATTGCGGGGTCTTCCGGTTTTTCTTTTAATTGAAATCGTTCATTTGTATGGCGGTATATTAGGACCCGCTCATCCATGTGGCGAAAAATTCTTAAGTATTTTCAATACGCGTCTTGGCAAATTATCTGTTGATAAATTAATGAAGCACTTTGACTTCATAGAAGCCTACAATGCCTGCGAAGATGAACTTTCCAATAATCTGGCTTCTGCGCTTGCCAGGAAATACCATTTGCCGGAATTTGGTGGAAGCGATTCTCATAAACCGGACTGTGTCGGTCTTGGGTATACTCTGCTACAACAGCCTGTTCAGACTGAAAATGATTTTATTCGATATATAACTGCCGGACTTCCCGTAACATCTGGTGGCACACATTATCCATATACAACGAAGCAGAAGCTTGGTAAAGCCAATGGCATTCTGGTTTATTCGTTCTGGTTCTATAACAAGTTTCTTGCGTTTTTCCGTACCAAAGCCAGAAATCTGGAACTCAAACGTCAAAAAGATGAGTAAAAAACTTACTCATCTTTTTTCTTTTCTGTTCTTTTCTCTTCCACAATATTTTTCAAATCTTCCAAAGTATATTTAAACTTCTTAGAAATCATACTAGGGTTATTACGAATCATATCTACCTTAAAAAAGCCCAACATCTCTTTATAATGTTTTCTGTTTTCCATATACAGATTAAATCTGCCTCGAAGTTCTGCGATTTCTTCTTTGACATTATCCATATACTCTCCCGGTGTATTCTGGATATGTTCTTTGATATTGTAGAAACGCTGCTCCAATTCTTCTGCAAGTTCATCCATTCGAAGCTCATGCTCTTGTTTTCTTTGCTCTTTTTCTTCGTTAGCAATTGCAATAATAACATCCAAACGTTTCTGCATACGCTCCATTTCATCCTTAACACGCTGCATTTTGGTAAGAATATCCCGCAAATCCATTGCTGCTTTGAATGATAAAGAAAAATCTACCGTAATATAGATTGTTAAAAAAAGCGTTACATACATCAAAACATTTCTTGGTATCGCCAAAACAAACTGTTCCACCGGCTTATGCATCACTTTCGTCATTAAAATCGTCAAAAACCCCCAAGCCAGTGATGATGACAAGCATACGTGTCCCTGAAAGTTAAATTTCTGATCCGAATAATCCCAATAACGGACTTTAAAGAGAGCTTCCATCGTTACACCGGTTACATATTCTAATACCGTTGCTCCGATACACCCTGCAATATAAGTTAGCAATACATTGTCTTGAAACGGCATGGATACTATTAACATCATAAGTGCTCCGGTTCCGTATAATGGCAGAAACGGACCTCGCATAAATCCTCTATTTACAAAATGTCTCTTTTTCACAGAAACAACAATAGATTCAAAACACCATCCAAAAAAACAGTAGAAATAGAAGAAGAACATCCAGTGAATTATATTGTATTGATACATTCTTTCCCTTCTTTCTCATTGTAAACCCATGAAAAACCCTATCAGACAAACATGCCTATCAGCACTCTTTCTTTGCCTTTCCTAGTCTCCCCCGCGACGCCATAAAAGACAAATTTTCCATAGCCACGCACCGTCACCGCATCCTCTTTTTTCAGCTGATAGCTGTTATTTTCCATCACAATGCCATTCACAAAAATCCTGCCGCTTCGAAACAGTTCAAGGCTCTGGCTTCTTGAAATATTATAAATCTTTGCAATCACACCGTCAATCCGCTCCGATGCAACCGTTACTGCCATTTCCTGTGGTTCTGTCTCCTGTAATCCCTCTGCCGCTTCTATCACATGACATTTCATGTTAGTATGTTTGACCTGCTGCAAATTTTTTATAATATAAGGTGCAATACTTTCCTGACAAAATAAAATCGCTCCCTGCTTTTGCAGAAAAATATCTCCAATGGTGCTTCGTTCAATTCCCAGATTCATAACGGCACCCAGAAAATCTCTATGTGTAAACTTATCCGCAAACTTTGGGGTTACCGGCATTATTTCAACGCAGACAATCGGAAAATCTTCTTCATAACCAAGATTATCCACACTACCGAAGCGAATCATCTTCCGTTCACAAATAGGAGCACCGCCTTCCATCGCATATCCGGCGTGTGCCACTTCTTTCTGTACCTCATAAAAAACCTGTTGCTCCGATAAACTAAGGAAAGGGGTATATGTGTATATACCCCTGTTGTACGACTTATCTGCCAATTCCAGCAGTCGTTTCTTTAATTGTAGTAAATCTTTCTCACTTGTTGCTGTCATAGCTCCTCCGCAAAATAATCTGACCAATACCAAACAATATCAGCCCTATGCCAAGCATAATCAGACAGTCAGAAACTCCCATCTCCTGATAGAAAACCGGGAACACTTCGCCAATCTGCTCCGGGAAATAACTAATAATAACACTTAGCGCATTGTTTACAAAATGCATCATCATTGCCGGGTAAATGCTTCCTGTCACATAAACAGTATAGCATAAAACGACACCAAGCAAACCCGTCGGAATGAATTTTACCATACTCATGTGATAAGCACCGAAAAGAACACCTACCAGAATAATTGCGGTGGAAATACGATATTTCTTTTTCATGGACTGGAACATCACACCACGAAATAGTAATTCTTCACAAATCGCTGGTGTAAGGGCAATCACAAATAAGGATTCTACCAGATTACCATCCATTAATTCTGAAAAAGTATTTGTAATATTGCTTGCGCTATTCGGGAACAGCTTAATCATAATGGTAGAAACTACCAAATTGATACAAAACATACCAATTATCTGGATAAATCCACCTACAAATCCGGCAGCCTTCGTCTTCTGCAATCCGTAAGTCTGCTTCATATCTTTCTTTGTATACCATACCACTAATAACGGTACACCAAGAAGAATCATCTGGGAGGCAAATACACCCCAAAGTCCGTATTTTACCTGTAAAATACTTCCGCCATATAAGAAAAGCATTGTTGTAAGTGCAAGCACAAACCATACATCTGACATGGAAGGCACACCGCCTTTTTTCAGATTGCTTCGCTTTTCAAAAAGCTGCATGCTTGCTTTACCATCACCAAATAGAACTGCTTCACTGTCATAAATCTTACTTAAAAACAAAATGGCAAAAAGCGCATATGCTACATTGCTGATTAAAACTACCGCGATAAGTGTATAATCGATTTTAAATACCAGCATATTTTTGATAAGCAGACAGATATTAGCAACCGGCATCATTGCCATTGTATGATTAAATTCAATATTTGGAATAAATCCAATATATCCAACAAACATAACCACAAGCATAAGTGGTGTTATGTAGTTATTTGCTTCTTTATAGCTCTTTGCAAAAGCAGTAACGCACATTGTAATTGCGCTGATAAATAAGGAAAAAGCAAAAATAGCTAAAATACATACTAAGATTGCGGGTACAAACTGCATGACATCAAATGCCTGCGTTTCTGTCTGTAAATCCATAATCTGATACATATAAACAGCGATGCCACCCATAGATAAAATATTTAAAAGTGCTGAAATAATACCAATTAAAGCTACTGTCAGGAATTTGGACACAATTAACTGTCTGTTCGTTACCGGAAGTGTCAAAATAGTTTCTAACGTACCACGTTCTCTCTCACCGGCAGTTGTATCAATAGCCGGATACATGGTTCCCATTAACAAACTGACAATCAACATAAACGGAAGGATGGAACCCATAATATTTCCTAATGACTGCTCACTACTTGCTATATCTTCTCCTACATAACTAACCGGCTCCAAAATTTCGTGTACATCCAAACCGGCTTCCACGATTTTTTCTTCCGTTAAATCTTCCCGGTATTCTTCAAACAGATCCATCACAATACTTTCCGCATAGGAGGAATTGGTTATGGAAGACAAATAATAAGCATCATACTGCATTTTGCCATCCTGCATCTGACCGGAAATATAGACATCAATTTCCTCTGCGTTCAACGCTTCTTCATAATCGCCAATGCTATCTGCATCTACCAGAACTAATTCATACGTCGATTCCTCATCGCTGTCCTGCGACTCTTCATTTGCTTGTTCCAGTTTCTGTAAGAAAGCACCGTTATCCTCTGCTTCCACTGCAATACGATAAGTCTGTTTCTCCATATTGGATGAAATCATGGAACTTATAGCCATTGCTCCGATAAAAATAAGTGGGTACAGAAGTACCGGCACAACCAACATCATAATAACAGTCTTTTTATCTCGAAAAACATCTAAGATTTCTTTTTTTACTAATGTCTTGATGATTTTAGTGTTCATCTGCAATTCCCTCTCTTTCGATTAGTTCTGCAAAAACTTCTCTCAGGTTATCTTTGCCGGTCTGCTGTTTCAACTCTGCCGGAGTTCCTTCACTGATAATTTTGCCCTGATGAATCATAACGATTCGGTCACACAAATACTCTGCTTCTTCCATATAGTGTGTGGAATACAGAATGGTTTTTCCCTTTTCTCGTTCCTTCTTCATAAACTCAATAATCGCCGCACTGCTCAAAATATCCAATCCCAGTGTCGGCTCATCGAAAATATAAACCTGTGGATTATGTACCAGACATCTTGCAATGGATGCACGCTGTGTCTGACCGGTAGATAATTTTTCAATCCGGTTATCCATAAAACTTTCCATCGAAAGCACTTCACAGATTTCCGAAATTTTTTTCTCCGTTTCTTCTTCACTCATACCATATAGTACACCTAACATCTGTAACAATTCTCTGGAAGAAAGTCTTCCGTATAATTTTGTATTATTTGACAGATAACCAATGTGTCTTTTCACTTCGATATCGTCTGAAATTTCTTCTTCGCCGATTTTGATGCTGACCAAACCACTTGTCGGCTTCATCAGTTTGGAAAGCATACGAAGCAGTGTTGTTTTACCGGCACCGTTTGGTCCAAGAATACCGACAATTTCTCCCTCTCCTACAGTCAAAGAAATATCATCAACTGCATTGATATCTATTTTCTTATTCTTCTTTTCATTTTTCGTAAATGTCTTTACCAAATGTTCCGCTTTAATCAATTTAGTTTCCTCCTTTTTCCTTTTTACATTGCCCAGTATAATATACCGCTTTTCATTTGTCAACTATAATTTACATTTATTTGTTTTTTTTGTCATGTGGTATCTCGAATTGTCAAATGCAAAAAGGCACATGGAATGATTTTCACTCCATATGCCTTGCTTTTTTATACATATAAAAATTTTTTGTACAAATTTCTTATACAAATTTTTTATGCAAAATTAATAACTTCTTCCTTTGGCTTCTTGGTCTGCTCCACACTAATCGCGTGCAACACAGGACCTTCACCGTTATAATCTGCAAAATATTCTTTGGAAACAGTTGCAGTTACTTTTACCCACTGTTTATTGGTTAATGTATCTGCTTTGTCATATTCACAGGCAAAACCTAAAAATGCCATATCATCTGCACAACAAGTCATTGCCATTCTGCCCGGTACAAAATATCCTTTCGGAAAGTTCTCCGGAATCAGCACCATTGCCACAAACTGAACCGTCTTACCTAAGTAGCGTTCAATATGATCTAAAGAATCCAGATACCAGATTCCATATCCGGTATTATCCAGTTCCAGAATCGGTGCAGAAAGACTGTATGGAAGGTCATCTTCCATAATTTCGTTAATCTCACCATTGGCATCTTCGAAAATAATCTCTGCTTTCTGGTTGATAGCCTTGATATTTCTTTTGTAGCTACTTAAATCTTTCACTTCATCGCAACGATTGAAAATAATCATTTCTGATTTTCTTACCATTTCAGCAAGCAGTGACTTCATATTTGTAAAATACATTGGGAAAGTAGAAGCATCTATTGTTGTTATCTGCTGCTCTATTTTCCAGTGCCAGGGTAGCTTCATATTTTTATAATTCCACATACCGTTATATTCAATGATAATACGCTCCGGCTTATACTTCTTTTCCAGCTCCATCAGATGAGTTGTGTTGAAATCTTCTTCCTCTTCAATCAACTCCACTACGGTATTGCTTTTTTTCAAAAGAGCATCATCATATTCAATTTCACCCTCTTCGCACAAAAGCAACAACGTCTTGCCTCTTGTCTGAAAATAAGGCTGTGCCAATGTATAAGTAATAAATTCGGTTTTACCGCTTTCTAAAAATCCGTTAATGACAAATACCGGTTTCATTTTCTAATCACTCCGTTTTTTTATTGCATTCTAATAACGCATTACACCATAATCACTTATTTCTGGAATAAAGCTGCTAATTTCTCTTCATTTAATTTAGAGCCGATAACACAAATCTTACCGGTAACTTCCGGTTTTCCTTCCCGGATATCGCTCTCGCCCGGAACATAATCGAAGTAAACCCAGCTTCCATCGCCTGCTGAAACCATACCTTTTGCACGCAGAACAAATCCGTATTCTTCTTCCTTCTCCAGTTCCTGTAACTTCTGTGCAATTTCATCCTTGGTATAGGATGTTGGTGTTTCCAGTCCCCAGCTTGTGAATACCTCATCTGCATGGTGGTGATGATGTCCCTCGTGGTCGTGGCGATGCTCATGGTCATGACAACCACATGTGCAATCCGGACCATGCTCATGATGATGGTGTTCATGTTCTTCATGGTCGTGATGGTGATGTTCATGCTCATCATGATCGTGATGATGACAGCATTCCTCTCCATGATGGTGTTCATGCTCATCATGGTCGTGATGATGGCAGCATTCCTCTCCGTGATTGTGATGCTCATGCTCGTGGCAACCGCATGTGCAGTTTTCACCATGTTCGTGATGATGGTGCTCATGCTCATCATGATGTTCCATAACTTCCTTCATCAACTCAGCTTCTAAGTCTTTAGCGCCTTCAATTGTGTTCAGAATATCCTGTCCATCCAAAGAATCCCAAGGTGTTGTGATAATCGTTGCTTTCTCATTATGCTCTCTTATCATGGCAACACAGGCAGCTAACTTCTCTTCATTTAATTTATCAGTTCTACTAAGAATGATTGTTCCTGCATGTTCAATCTGATTTAAAAAGAACTCGCCAAAGTTCTTAATATACATTTTGCATTTGCTTGCATCTACCACTGCAACAGCACTGTTTAAAACAACCTCTTCATCTTCCATAGCACCTTGCACTGCTTTCATAACATCAGAAAGCTTACCGACACCGGAAGGCTCAATTAAAATTCGTTCCGGTGTGTAGGTGGATAATACTTCTTTCAAGGAAGTTCCAAAATCACCTACTAAAGAACAGCAAATACAACCGGAATTCATTTCTTTAATTTCAATTCCGGCTTCTTTTAAAAATCCACCATCAATGCCGATTTCACCAAATTCATTTTCAATTAAAACTACCTTGGTATCTGCCAAAGCTTCTTTTAAAAGTTTCTTAATTAAAGTTGTTTTACCTGCGCCCAGAAAGCCGGACACAATATCAATCTTAGTCATGTTACCGCCTAACCTTTCTATCTTTCCATGTTCTGATTATACTTGAGAGAATGTGCTTAATTAATCGCACATTCTCTATTTTGCGCCTGTTTTTGTATTCTGTCAACTCACGGCAAATGGAACATTTTGAGAAAATAAATCACTCCAGATTGAGTTTTTTCTCCATCACATACCATGTTGCAATATAGAATACGACACAGTAAATCAAATTGGCAATCAAATCAAATGCCCATGTAGAAGCAACTCCTGCTGAAGCACTCATTGTTGCCGTACTCACAGTTGTATCAACCATAAGCTCCATAACAACAAGATACATCATATTAAAAATATTCTGTATAAAATAAATTCCATAATAGAATCCAAAAGATGCCAGCACTTTGTGATTCGAAGATAACTGTCCTAAGGAAATACAGGCTCCAAATTTCAAAATCTTGGCAATCAGGGCAACAAATCCTGCTATCAATGTCATGATTACATCAAAGGCACCGATATCAGCATAATCATTTACCAATTCTATATAAGTATTAAATCCATCAAAGACATTTTTCATAAATTCCATCTGTGTAGAAAGTACGAAAACTATGGACAGATAAATCAACAAAATATTAATCAATACCCATGCCAGACTGACAACAGACTTTGCTATAATAATATGATGTTTATCCACCGGAAGGGTATGTAACAAATATCCCTCGTCCCCATAGACCGACTTATATGCCCGATATACCAGAAAAATCATGGTAACAATCGAAACAACTACCAGACTAAGTATGTATGCCATAATAATAAATGTGCCTGTTAAAATAACAACTGCATTGTCCGAATCAAAAAAGGACATCTGAATTGTTGCATAAGAAAACAATGACATTACTACAATAAATAAATTCATCGGAAGCAATAATTTCCATGTTGCTTTCCATTCATATTTCATCAATTTTCCTAACATGCAAACACCTCCCGGAAGAAACGGTCAATGGATTTTCCTTCCCTCTGTCTAATCTGCTCTGCCGGTGCCTGCAAAATAATATTTCCATATTTGATGAAAACAACTTCATCCAAAATATTTTCTACATCGGAAATCAGATGTGTGGACAACAATATTGTTGCATTACGATTATAATTGCTAACAATCGTATGCAAAATATAATCTCTGGAAGCCGGATCCACACCCGCAATCGGCTCATCCAACACATATAAATCAGCATCCCTGCTCATTACCAGAATTAACTGCACTTTTTCTTTCGTACCTTTGGAAAGATTTTTCAGTCGTTCGTTTGGTGGAATCTGCAAACGTTGCAACATATCAAATGCTCTTTCCGTTCTGAAATCCGGATAAAAATCCTGAAAATACTGCACCATTTCAATTACTTTCAATCCCGGATTCAGATATGTCCGCTCCGGCAAATAAGAAATACGATATTTTGTTTCAATTCCGGGTCTGTGTCCGCCAATCAGAATTTCTCCTGCTGTTGGTTTCAAAAGACCATTCATGATTTTAATTAAAGTAGTCTTACCGCTTCCGTTTGGTCCAAGCAAGCCAATAATTTTACCTGGTTCCAGATTCAAATAAATCTGATTTAACGCCAGTTTGCCGCCATAGGTTTTGGTAAGTCCCATACACTGTACAACCGGTATCATCTTTTCTCCTCCGTTTTCCTTCTACCCTTTTATATTTTAGCTTTTCTGTCTTAACTTTTATGCCTTAGTTTTTCTGCTTTAAACAGTAACCTGATAAGAAACCTTGAAGTTTTCTCCCGCTGCAAGTTTCTGTCCCCATTCCCTTTCTTTCCATTCGCCTTCAAAATGGTTGGCATCGCATCTGCCATACCAAGGCTCAATGCAGATAAATGGTGCATTTTTACCCGGCGGTGACCAGATACCAAAAAGTGGAGCATCAAAACTTACGGTCAGGTAAGCTTCTCCATCCGGTTTTACAAGCGCAACCTGATGTGCCTGATTGTTCTCAATAATCAGAGCATCTTTATCAAATAAATCTGCTGTAATCGGCAATTCACCATTCTGTAAAGAATAAGTAACTGTCTGACTGCTCATCAATCCGTCCTGTAAAATTCCGGCAACAACTTCCTTCTTCTCATCAAACCGTAATGAATAATCGGTCTGCTTTGTTCCTTCTTCAATCGGACAACAAAATGCAGGATGCCCGCCGATGGAAAAATACATTTCTTTATCGGAAGGATTGGTTACTTTCCATTTCACAACTACTGTACTTTCCTGTAATTCATAGCCAATTTCCAATTTAAATTCATATGGATATTTTGCAAGGGTTTCTTCATTCGATTTCAACACAAACCAGATTTCGCGATTGGTCTGGCTTTTTAACTGAAATTCCATATCTCTTGCGAAACCATGCTGTCCCATTGGATATTCCTTGCCCTCATGACGATATACACTATTATGTAAACCGCCTACAATAGGAAAAAGAACCGGTGAAGTACGTTTCCAGAACTGCGGATTTGCATCCCACATATATTCTGTATCCGTTTTTATCTTCTTCAATGATTTGAGTTCAGCACCCAGACTGTCCACCTGAATAGTAATCTCTTCATTTCCGATTTGAAATAATGCCATAATATCTCCCTTCTTACACACATTTTCTCTTTACACCGATTTAGTATACCATAAATTTCCTTCTTAGCCTATCTTATCTTTTAATTCATGCTGTAAACTGATATTTTCTGTATGATAACGATTTCTCGGCAAAAGATATTCAAGAATTTTCAACTGTTCCTCTAATTCCATCCATGCCTTCTTATAGTAACGAATACGAAGAGTTTCGCCAATCTGCATGGATTTGTTTACCCGGATAACCGGAATATAGAAACCAACCGTAGCGTTTTGTTTGTTTAAAACAAATTCGCCGTCCTTCATCAGATAGCCTTCCATCACAAGTACATAACCTTCCGGAAGATTCTCATAAGAATCGGATTCATATCCTTTCTGTTCCCAAATCTGCTTGTCCTCCATACACTCGCTTTCCAGATAAGCCGCCAGTCCCAACTTCCATTGTGCACCGAATTTCTTATTTTTCTTTGTCCATTCCTCTATCAGTTCTTTTGTTTTCTGATAAAAATCATTTGCCCTGCCCGCAATTTCTTCTTCACATAAAGCATCCACATCCAAAATAGAATGCAAACATTTCTCTGACTTTACACTGCTATCGATTCTGACCTGATTATCCGCCAGAAATTGTAATAGCATAAAACTATCTTTCATATGATAATCCAGTTTACATAACTTTTCTCCATGTAAATTATAAAGCTTAATAAAATCTTTACTACCGTCTACTGTTAATTCCGTTTTACAATAGCCAATTTCGTCTACCGTAAAACAGGTTTTCTTTCCCATCCAGTTTACATAACAAAATTTCATATCTTCTACAATAACTTTTCTGTTATGTGCACCCATACACACTGCAACTCCTGCCAATATAATAATGGCAGCCACCAGACATCCTATTATTTCTATGGAAATGCTATCTGCCGGATAGCGTATATAAGCAAGAATCAAAAGAATGCCAACAAAAATTGTGCCAATTCCAACAATGGTAGCAATCTTTCCTTCTTTTACCTCTACTTCTATTTCTTTCATATCTGTTTCCTCTATCTTCTTGCTTTTCGCCCTCTGCTACCACTTATGGGCAGATTTCCTCATAAGCTTCTTCAATGCTGACAAGTGGTACACTGGCCGTTTCACTCTCGGCAGTTCCACCGGATATCATACCAATAAAATTTCCTTTGGCATCAAAAGTTCCTCCACCGGACATTCCGGTTCTGGCATAACCATAACCATAAATCATATAGGCTTCAAATTCCTCAATATAACGCCACATATCGCCAATACTTCCCAGAAAAAATCCTTCCGTATCACCTTCCTGTGCTCCGACATAGAAAATCGTATCATCCGATGATAGCTGTTCATATTCTTCCATATTTCTGGAAACATATTTTATCTGTTCCAATGCTTCATACCCCAGTTTGGTTGCATCAACTTCCAGAAATCCCACATCATATTCATCTGAAACGCCCAGAAGTTTGGCATCTGCATAATACCCTTGCAGAAAATGTATATAGCTGACTTTTTCATCCCAATAATCCAGAACATGTCGATTGGTTACAATAATCACTTTGTCCGGAGTCATTTCCCAAATCACTCCACTGCCATAAGCATTCCCCATATTTACCTTTACCACACAAGTTTTTACGATTTCATAAGCTTCTTCTGCATTTTCTTCTGATAACACAGGACACTCTGACATTCCCAATGCCAGCATACCTTCATAAATATCTGCATCCGTCACAGACTGAATCAGATGTGGCGGTGTTTGCTCCTCTTTGGCAAATACTTCTGTCGGCTTTGTAAGCACCCCAAACAGAAGTACTGTTGCTAAAACTTTTAAAATCGTTTTTTTCATAAATTTCCCTCAATCTTTTTTTATAAAAGGCAAAAATCTCCCCAAACAGGAGAGATTTCTACTTTTTATAAATTTCATGATAGCATTCTCATGATTTATGTAAACTAAGCAGAACGATAAGCCGGGTTATGTCGTGAATGATCATCTATCTAGGATTATCGTTGCCGATAACCTCAAGCGACCCACCTGAAAGCAGATCGGGCAAATCTATAGCTTTCTATCTGGTCTTGCTTCGGATGGGGTTTACACAGCCTTCACTGTTACCAGCGAAGCGGTAGTCTCTTACACTGCCATTCCACCCTTACCCAAGAATATTTCGCTAACGCGAAAAATTCAGGCGGTATTATTTCTGTTGCACTATCCTTGGAGTCACCTCCACCGGACGTTATCCGGCATCCTGCCCTGTGAAGCCCGGACTTTCCTCACCTCTCCTGACCGACAAGCGGTCAGGAAAGCCGCGATCATTTATTCTACTTAGTTTATAACTATTTATATTTCAAAACAATTGCCGCCTACAAACTCTCTGCAAAGAGAATTAGTCGGCACTTTTTCACTGCTGACCCCTAAGAAATATTCTAAGAACTTCAGCAAACGCTTCGCCTCAAAATACTCCGGTTCTCCTTTTTCAATACCGAATAAAAGAGGTTCTGCATACTGCTTTAACACAGCCAATTCATATATCAGTGCGGAATTAAACATCGCATCTGCCTGCTCCTGAAATGGGAAAATATATTTCTCTTCTCCACGTCTTACAGACGGCCACATTTCAATGGTTTTCTTTGCACACGTTCCTCTTGTTCTGGCATCTCTTACCATACGGCGCAATAGTCTGCTGTCCGTTGTCGGAATTCTGTTGTGTTCATCAATATTAAGACAGGTTAAGGCACTGATATAAATTTTATATTTACTCTCCATCGGAAGTGAATAGGACATTTTCGGATTCAACCCATGAATGCCTTCAATAACAAGAATGTCATCGGCTTCCAATGTTGTTTTCTTACCATTATACTCTCTTTTGCCCGTTTTAAAATTAAACGTTGGAAGTTCAACGGTCTTACCTGCTAACAAATCACACATATCCTTGTTGAACTGCTCAACATCCAATGCTTCAATACACTCATAATCCGGATTGCCATCTTCATCGAGTGGTGTTTTATCATGGTTTACATAATAATTATCCAATGCTATCGGGTGCGGCTGTAATCCATAAGTTCTAAGCTGAATGGACAGACGGTGTGAGAAAGTTGTCTTGCCGGAAGAAGAAGGACCGGCAATCATAACAAATTTGACGCCTTCTCTCTTTGCAATATCTCTTGCTATTTCACCGATTCTGCGCTCCTGCAATGCTTCCTGTACCAGAATCATATCTGCAATATTTCCCTGACAAATCTGGTCATTTAAATCACCAACGGTATCAATACCTGCCTGAACACCCCATTCATCTGCCTGCATCAGTGTCTGGAATAGTTTCTTTCTTGGCTCAAACATCGGTAATTTATCCGGTGCATCTTTCTCCGGTAATAATAAAATCATACCATCCTCATAGCTCAGCAAATCAAAATATTGAACATATCCTGTACTTGGCAACATATAGCCATAATAGTAATCATAGTAATCGCCCAGGCAATAAACATTGATAGTAGAGCTTCTACGATAACGGAATAACTTCACCTTATCTGTCATACCATGCTTGGCAAACAAGGCAACTGCTTCTTCTGCCGGATAAGCTTTCTTCGTTACCGGAATATCTGCTTCCACTAACTCCTGCATCCGTTCTTTCACTCTTGCAAGCTGTTTCTCATCCAGCTTATTTTCGCCTTTTAACTGGCAATAGTAACCGGCTCCGATACAGAATTCCACCTTCGTTGCCGCTGCCATCTCCATTCCGGCTACATCCTTAATTGCTTTCATTAAAAGCATAATTGCTGAACGCACATAAGTTTTATGTCCAATAGGATCACCGTAAGTAACAAAACTGAGTTCACAATCCTTCGTTACCCTTTTCATCAGTTCCCGTATTTTTCCATTGACGATAACGAGAGCAATCGGTTCTTTATAAAGGTGCTGATACTCTTTTGCAATAATCTCGTACTTAATACCTTCTTCGTATAACTTTTCTTCCCCGTTAATTTTGATTTTTACCATACCATACCCTCCTTAACTCTTATGTTCGTTCTTTATGTCATTTAGATTCCTTATAACATCTTGGTTCCTTCTGACATTTCTTCCAATACTTTCAAACAATCCTGTAACTGTTCATTAATCTCTTCGTATCTATCACTTCGTTTCTGATTTTCTAACCCCTGCATCTGTAATTGCCCCAAAATTTCTTCACAAATGCGTTTTTCACGTTCCAGATACCGATACAATACGGGATGTTTTTTCTGTAATAAAAGAGGTCCATATCTATCTTCCATCCGTTGATGCCACTCTGACTTACAACTCTCCCCTGGCGGTACAGTTCCCCCGCTATATTCGTTTTTATAGCACTTCTGCACTTTCATCATCGGATAGTATTTTCCATCTTCTTCTATCATATTCTCTTCCACAAACTGATATCCCTGTTTTCGCAAGAAAGCGCGAAACTGTTCAATATCCGATTGTGGCTGTAAAATAAGTTCCTTAAAAGAAGCGGTCTTATCCTCGTTCTCGCAAAGAATCTGCATCATAAGCCTGCCGCCCATTCCGGCACAAACAAGCGAATCTGCTTCGCCCTCCTGATAAGCCTTCAATCCATCCGAAAGTCTGGTTTCTATGTAGCTTGCCAAATCATATGCCTGAATATGCTCTCTCGCCTGTTCCAAAGGCCCTTCATTCACATCCATTGCAAGCACATGGGGACTGATTCCCTGTTGCACCAGATATATTGGTACAAATCCGTGATCACATCCCACATCACACACCCTGTTTCCCATACTTACCATAGCGGCAACCGCGCTTAATCTATCCGAAAGGACTACCTTTTCCCTCATTAGTCCAGATAATCCTTTAACTTACGGCTTCTGCTCGGATGGCGCAGTTTTCTAAGAGCCTTTGCTTCAATCTGACGGATACGTTCACGGGTAACGTTAAATTCTTTACCAACTTCTTCCAAAGTTCTGGCACGTCCATCATCCAGACCAAAACGAAGACGTAATACCTTCTGTTCTCTCTCTGTTAAAGTACCAAGTACCTCTACAAGCTGCTCTTTTAATAAAGTAAAAGCGGCTGCATCTGCCGGAACCGGTACATTATCATCCTGAATGAAATCGCCAAGATGACTGTCTTCTTCTTCACCGATTGGAGTTTCCAAAGAAACCGGCTCCTGAGAAATTTTCAGTATTTCTCTGACTCTTTCTACCGGCATGTTCATCTCTTCCGCAATTTCTTCCGGGGTAGGTTCACGTCCAAGCTCCTGTAATAACTGTCTGCTCACACGAATTAATTTGTTAATTGTCTCCACCATATGAACAGGAATACGGATTGTTCTCGCCTGGTCTGCAATTGCTCTTGTAATTGCCTGACGAATCCACCATGTCGCATAGGTAGAGAATTTATAACCCTTACGATAATCGAATTTTTCAACTGCTTTAATCAGACCCAGATTACCCTCCTGAATTAAATCAAGGAAAAGCATACCACGTCCAACATATCTTTTGGCAATGCTGACAACAAGACGAAGGTTTGCTTCTGCAAGACGTTTCTTCGCCTCCTGATCTCCCATTTCCATCTTCTTGGCAAGTTCGATTTCTTCTTCTGCACTAAGCAGCGGAACTTTGCCAATTTCTTTCAGATACATTCTGACCGGATCTTCAATACTGATTCCATCCGGCACCGATAAATCAATGTTCTCAACATCTACTTCGTCTTCTTCGGTAAGAATGATTTCTTCATCATCTACCTCATCTTCTTCTGTGATTCTAAGAACATCCACACCACTTTGCTCTAATGCTTCCAGAATTTTGTCAAACTGATCCTCTTCCAATGGTAAATCACGGAAAAAATCATTAATCTCCTGATATTCCAGAACATTCTTTTTCTTCTTAGCAAGAGTTAAGAGTTCTTTTACTCGCTCTTCAAACTTTGCCTGTACATTTTCGTCCATTATTTGGCCCTTCCTTCCTTTTCCGGGTTAAAATTTATAATATTTTTTCCTTTAATGCAGAGAAATATGCGTTTGTTTAAGCTCGTCAAGGGCTTTTTTGCCCGAAATTACCTGATTCAGCGCATTCATATCCGCACCCATCCTGCTGGAATAATATTCAAAACTGTTTTTTTTGACTGCATACACAATATCGTGAAATGCCTTTTCTCTTTCTGCATCCGTATTCACTTCCTGCAGCTTCGTATTAAACAAAGAAGCAACTTCCCGTTGTTCTACTTCATCCTGAAATGTACTGATAATCGCCGCCGGGTTGAAATTTCCCTGCTCCAAATCATCAAATAGCTTCTTGGCAACCTTCTGATATAATTCATCGGTAAAATCATCGGCACCAATATATTTTGTGATTTTTTGATATAACGCCGGTTCTTCCGTAATCCACGTCAGCAGAAGCCTCTGGGACTTCTTTGCATTTTCTTCCGGTGTATTTTTCTGCGTTACCGCCTGCTTCGGTCGTTCCACCGGCTTCACCAGACCTGTCTGCGCTGCATATCCGGCAACCAGCTTGCGTAGATTTTCAAAACCAATATGATAACGCTCCGCTACCGATTCAATATAATTCTCGCGTTCCACTTCTTCTTCAAAACCACAAAGCTTCTTTGCAATTTCCCTATGGAATCTTGTCTTAGATTCCGGATCACTCAAATCATAATCCTTCTCTAAAATCCTAAGTTCGAAGAAAAAGCTGTTCTCCGCTTTGTCGATTCGTTCCTGATAAGCTTCTGCTCCGTTGGCTTTGATAAATTCGTCCGGGTCTTTGTAAGGTGCCATGTTAATGACTTTACCCCGAAGTCCTGTTTCCTTCAAAATACCAATAGCGCGAAGTGCTGCGTTTGTTCCGGCACCGTCACTATCATAAGCCAGTAAAACTTCCTCTGTATATCTTCTTAAAAGATTGGCTTGTCCTACCGTAAAAGCTGTGCCAAGTGAAGCAACCGCCTGTGTAAACCCTGCCTGATGCAGTGCTATTACATCCATATAGCCTTCGCATAAAATAATATTATTTTTCCGCGAAGTTCTTGCAAAATTCAAACCGTATAAATTTCGGCTTTTATCAAAAATCATGGTCTCCGGTGAATTTAAATATTTGGGTTTGGCATCTCCCATAACTCGTCCACCAAAACCGATGACTCTATGGTTAATATCCTGTATCGGAAACATAACCCTGTTCCAGAATTTATCATGCATTCCGTACTTCTCATCGAAGCTTGCCAATCCGGCTTCCTGAATCACATCATCCGTATAGCCTTTGGAACGCAGATACCCTACCAAATCATTACTCGTCACATTAGCAAAACCAAGTCCGAATTTTTTCATCGTTTCTTCGCTTAATTGTCTGCCAGACAAATATTGATAACCAATTTTCCCTTGTGGCGCCCGAAGCAGATAATAAAAATATCTTGCTGCCTCCTTATTGACTTCCAGAAGCTTGGCTCGTCTGCTCTCCCGTTTCTTCACTTCTTCAGAATACTCAATCTCCGGCAATGCAACCCCGGCACGCGCCGCCAGTTCCTTAATTGCTTCCTGAAAAGTATAGTTCTCATATTCCATCACAAACGTGAAAACATTACCTCCCGCTCCGCAACCGAAGCAATAATACATCTGTTTGCCCGGTGAAACCGAGAATGACGGTGATTTTTCATTGTGAAAAGGACAAAGACCAAAGTAACTACTTCCCTTTTTCTGGATACGGACATATCCGGAAATCACATCTACTATATCATTTTTGGCTCTTACTTCTTCTACCAGTTCATCCGGATAATACATACTCTTCCTCTGTTTCTAACCATGCCATGTCTTAGGAATATAAATCTCCTGATATTTGGCAATGGCAAATCGGTCTGTCATAGAACCGATGTAATCACAAACTACTTTTTCAAGCGGCTCTCCTGTTTCTAACAAACGGAACAGGAAATCCGGTAATTTATCAATATGCTTCATATAATATTCATACAAAGTTTCAATCAGAGCTTCCGCCTTGCCTTCTTCACTTTTGGCAACCGGATTCTGATAAACGCTTTCAAACATAAACTGTCTCAGCTTCTTCATGGCTTCTGCAACCTCCGGAGACATCTGAATATCATCTTTCTCCCAGCTGGTTGTTACAATATCATGAATAAAATGGTCCAAACGCTGTCCACAGCTATAACCAATCACGGAGCTAATCTCACGCGGCACATCCGATTCCTTCAGAATACCACCGCGAATGGCATCATCCATATCATGGTGAATATAAGCAATTTTATCTGAAAACCGGACAATTTTACCTTCCAATGTCTCCGGCATGCCTGAAGTCTGATGATTCAGAATACCATCTCTTACTTCATGCGTTAAGTTAATACCGATTCCGTCTTTCTCTAAAATGTCTACTGTTCTGACACTCTGCTCACTGTGTCTGAAACCATATGGACACACTCTGTTCAAAGCCCGCTCACCGGCGTGCCCAAAAGGGGTATGCCCCAAATCATGTCCCAGTGCAATCGCCTCAACCAAATCCTCATTCATACGCAGGGCTTTGGCAATGGTACGCGCATTCTGGCTGACTTCCAAAGTATGTGTCAGACGGGTTCTGTAATGATCTCCTTCCGGTGTCAGGAAAACCTGTGTCTTATCCTTCAATCTTCGGAAAGATTTACTATGTATCACGCGGTCCCTGTCGCGCTGAAATACCGGTCTGATATCGCATTGTTCTTCCGGCTTCACTCTTCCTTTGGAGTTCATACTGAGCATCGCATATGGACTTAAGTATTCTTTTTCCCACTGCTCTAAACGTTCTCTTATATTCATAGAAATGCCTTTCTTTGTGAAAAAACAATCGCTCTCTTTTTAATATTCTGTTTCTTTTACAAAAATCCTTTTTTTATTCGAAATTTTTTTTAACGGCATATGTCATAAATAAATTCTGCATTTTTATCCATTGCTTCATAAGCTGTTTTAAATGGCGACATCTGAAAAACATGCCACATCCCCTTAAAAACATCCATTTTTACAGAAACATTCGCTTTTACCATTTTCTTATGCAGCATGGTTGCATCATTTAACAGAATTTCATTATCCCCTACTTGAATATAGGTCGGCGGAAAGCCTTCAAAATTACCAAACAGTGGCGAAATAAGCGGATGCTTCAAATCTTCGCCTTGTGCATAATGTTCAATCATTTCCTGTAAATATTCTGCACTCAAAACCGGATCGATTCCAGCTCTGGATTCATGCGATTTACCGGAAAACGTCAAATCCGCCCAGGGTGACATCAGAATCAGACCTCGCGGAAGCAATCTGTGCTGCGCCTTTAATTGCAACGTAAGAGATAAGGCCAGATTACCACCTGCAGAATCTCCTGCCAGAATCACATCTCTTGCACCGTAACCAAGAAGCATCAAATAATTCCAAACCTTCATCGCATCTTCTGTTGCCGCCGGGTATGGATGCTCCGGTGCAAGCCTGTAATCAAAACACAATACATCCATAGAAGTCGAAGTTGCTAACTTTGTCGTCAGCGTTCTTGCATAAATACTGCTGCCGGTAGAATAACCGCCACCATGACAATACAAAATCACATATTTTTTCATATGAGCACGATTTACAGAAATCCACTCCCCATGAATCCCCTCAATATCAATCTCTTTTATTTCCACTTCTTTGCTGTTACTAAGAAGTGCCCCAAAATGATCCTGTGACTGGCGGTATTTCTCCAAATCGACACTTTCCACAGCACCATGCATTCTTTTAATAAGATTCATTAAATTCTGGTTTCTTTTTTCTGATTTCGCCATATATGACCGACTCCTCTAATTACTCTTTGTCCTATTCTTCGCCTATTTATTACCAACACAAACATCCAGACAATTATCCGCGATTTTTTCTTTACATTATTTGCTACATTTTACCATAAAATACGCATTCTGTGATATACTCTATATAATAATAATGTTTCATATCATAGTAAAGACATAGAAAAAATTACCACAGGAGTGCGCATGACAATATTAAGTCAGAAAATCGATGCACAAAAGAATAAGAAAGAAGTCTGGTATAAACTGGATTTGTCAGCCATTGTCTATCCGACACTGCAGCGAAAGGATTTTTCTTCTGTTTACCGCTTGTCTGTTGTGTTAAAAGAAGAAATTAAACCCGACATCCTGCAAGAAGCACTGGATATGACTCTGCTTCGTTTTCCCACCTACAAAGTCGCTATCCGAAAAGGTCTTTTCTGGCGCTATCTCGAACCAAACAACCGCCCCGGACCCTTTGTGACACCGGATATTAAGAATCCTTGTATGCCGATGCCTTTTAAAGCCAACAACCGCTATTTATTGCGTGTTTATTATTATGGAAAAAGAATCTCTTTGGAAGCACACCACTGTCTTGGTGACGGCACCGGCGGTATGTGTGTATTACAGACTTTGACCGCTGTTTATCTGGGCTTACTCGGCCATCCGATTACACCTTCCGGCTTTGTACTGGATATCAACGACACACCCCATCCGGAAGAACTGGAAGATGCTTATATGCGATACGCCAATGCACAGGTTCGTCCACCTCGTCCCGGAGAAAAAACCTTCCGTGTCCGAGGCACTAAAGAACCTTTTTATACACTTAATATTATTGATGGTATTATGTCGGTTCATAATGTTGTGGAAGTTGCAAAAAAATACAATGCCACCATAACAGAATATCTAAACGCAGTCCTGCTCTATGCTCTTTTGCAAAAGCAAACTGCTGATATGCCGGTTCGGATGCGCCCGGTCAAAATTGCCATGCCGGTTAATTTACGACGATTTTTTCCGTCCAGAACCCTGCGCAATTTTATCACAATGGTCTATCCGTCCATTGACCCGCGACTTGGCGACTACACCTTTGAAGATATTGTGAAACAAGTGCACAACTATATGCGCTATTATATAAGTGATAAATTTCTGCGTGGTGATATTACCACCAATGCCTCTACACAGCGCAATCTTTTTATTCGCGTTGTACCACTTTTTATCAAGGATTTCGTCGTTCGTACTTTTTACACCAAGGTACAGGACAAAAATTCTTCTGCCGGTCTGACGAATATGGGGGCTTTGAAAGTACCGGAAGATATGAAACCATTTATTGAACGCTTCGATATTTATATGGGACAGCCTTTTTCTTCCCGTACCAACTGTGCCATTATCAGTTACGAAGATATTTTAACCATTAATTTTGCAAGCAGTATTGTGGAAACCGATGTCGAACGCTACTTTTTTCAGAAATTAGTGCAGGACGGAATTCACGTAAAAATAGAAAGTAATCGTGATTCAGAAATATAAAGTGATTCAAAATTATGTAAACCAGCCTGTAAACAGAAAGGAATTTTTATATGTCATATTGCGTAAACTGTGGAGTAGAACTAGAAGCTTCTTTGAAAGAATGTCCACTTTGTAATACTCCTGTTATCAATCCGAACAAAAACGTCAGCCAAGCTACTACAGCCAAACCATATCCTACTTCCAAAGGTCAAGTTGAAGTGGTCAAAAGAAAAGATTTAGGTATTTTATTGACTGTTGTATTATCTGCTACAAGCATCACCTGCTTCCTGCTGAATCTGCTTGTTTTCCAGGGTTCCTTATGGTCTTTTCTGGTCATTGGTATATGCATCTGCTTGTTTTTCTTTGCATTTCCGGCAGTAATCTATACCAAAACACCAATATATCTCTCGCTTTTAGCCGATGGCGTGGCAGTTGCTATTTATTTATATTTGATTACTTATCTGACTCCTACTGCAAGATGGTTTTGGGAACTCGGATTACCAATTGTAATCACCATTGTAATTCTCATGGAACTGTATACTCTGCTTGCCCGCAAACTACCTTTTACTATCTTATCAGGAGCACTGTATCTGTTTCTGGAAATTCCGACTTTTTGTGTCACACTGGAATTGTTAATCAAACGTTTCCTCGGCAGTTCCTACCGTATCACATGGTCTGCCGTTGTTCTGACCGTGTGTGCAATTATTGATATTGCTCTCATTACGATTCTGACAGAAAAACGCCTGCGTAATGAAGTACGCAGACGTTTACACTTTTAAGTATTTTATTCTTTTTCTGTCGTTGTTTGTTCTTCCATAAGAACCTGCTCTGTTTCACAAAATGTAAGCGGTTCTGCATAAGATGCATTACTTGTTTCTAATGGAACACCCTCTATCATAATGATTAATGCATCGGCATCATACGCCTCCAGAAAAGTATCTGTTAAGGAAGCAATAATAATGCTTTCTCCTTCTTGTGTCATCGTTTTGAGATACTCACGGAAAGCTTTGGACAAATCCAGATATATCATCTTTTCTCCATCCGTTTCCTGTTCTTCAAAAGCATTGACTTTCGTATCTAATGACACAATATTGTGCTTTGCAAGTACAGCAATTAAATTTTCTGCTGTCAGCTGTTCTATCTCAGTTACTTCTGTGTTTAACTCAGAAGATGCTCCATTTCCATAATATATGGTTACTTCTTCATATACAATTTCCTCTTCCTGAGTTTCTACTTTTTGATTTTCTACAGCCTGTGTAACTGAAATCTGATTCTCCGTGAGCTGAGTTTCGGATACCTGCACTTCTGCCGTTTGTTCTTCTGTCATTTGTTCCTCTGCTGTCTGTTCCGCTTCGACGGTTCCGTCATTCAGCAAATATTTCAAGGAATCGACCAGCACTTCCTCTGAGGATGTTTCCGGTATGGTTACCGTTTCTTCCGTTGCGGTTTCCCCTGTTGCATTGCTGCATGCGGCTAACGCCAGCATGGTAATGACAGCCATCAATACCATCCATTTCTTTTTTTTCATAATTCTCCCTCCAAGACTAGCCCAACGTATTGGGTTTCATCTAAACCGGGTTATATTCTATCATACTCTTTCTAAAAAAGCAAAAGAACTTTTTTTATTTTTCCGTCATAACTTCACCGGATTTTATAACTTTTTGTATCAATAAGGCTTTATCTGTCACTAAAATATCTGCTTTCTTCCCGGCCTGCAATGTTCCATAGTCCTGTTCCAAGCCAATTGCCTTTGCCGGATTTAAGGTTGCTGCCCGAATAGCATCCTCTTTTGGGATTCCCATCCCAATTGCCTTTTTCATACAATCATAAAGATGTGTCACGCTTCCGGCAATCGTACCATTTTCAAGCAATGCCAGATTGCCCTGTACTTCCACTTTCTGTCCGCCGAGTGCATAGATTCCATCTTCCATTCCCGTTGCCATCATACTGTCACTAATCAGAATAATTCTATCAGCTCCAAACAATTTAAACGTACTTCTTACTACACTGGGATGAATATGCACTCCATCACAGATTAACTCCACTTCGGTACTTTCATCCTCTGCTGCCGCCCCAATAATCCCCGGTGCTCTATGCGTAAAAGGTGGCATTGCGTTATAAAGGTGTGTCACATGATTTGCTCCGGCAGCAATCGCTTTTTTTGAAGTTTCATAATCAGCACAAGTATGTGCTATGGAAAACCGAACACCATCGTCGCACTCACGAATACATTCCATTGCCCCTTCTATCTCCGGTGCAATCGCCACAATTTTAACAAGCCCTCCGGCGGCTTCCTGCAATTTTTTCAACCAATCCTTATCCGGTTTCCGAATATAAAGCGGATTTTGCGCCCCTTTTTTCTCATAAGAAATAAAAGGGCCTTCCAGATAAATCCCCTGCAAACTATCTATTCCCGCATCTGCTGCCACTCTACAGATTTTCATAAGTTGTGTTTCTGACAAGGTCATCGTTGCCGGACAAATCGTAGTAATACCATTTTTCAATTCAAAATCCGCTATCGCCTTCATAGATTCTATGGTTCCGTCGCAGAAATCATATCCGGCACATCCATGAAAATGAATGTCCACTAATCCCGGCAAAAGATAAGTTTCCTGTTCCTTTTCTGTCAAATCATCTAAGGCACACAATTCTACTGCCTGTATCCGGTCATTTTCTATGGTAAGGATGCCCGGCTCAAATGTGAAATTGTTCGTGAAAAGAATTCCTTTTAACTGCTTCATAATTTACTCCATTTTCCACAATAATAACGTAATAATACCATTTCATTATATAGCAAAAAAACACCGTAATCTACGGTGTTTTCTGAGATACCTTATAGTGCAGGAAAAGGGACTTGAACCCTCATGATATTGCTATCACACGGACCTGAACCGTGCGCGTCTGCCAATTCCGCCATTCCTGCGAACAAATGTTATTCTATCTTTTTTTTCGATATATGTCAAGACTATTTTAGAATCTTTTCCGATTCCTCATTCCACCCTTTGCATACGTCAACCCATGACTCATAGCCGGAGTATCTCTCCAACTCCGGAATCGTAAGTTCAATAGCGCTATTGCTGCTGCCGCAAGCCGGAAAAACAGTTTCAAAACGCTTCAAAGACGCATCCAGATAAACCACTACTCCCTCGTTGATACCAAAAGGACAAACACCACCGATAGCATGTCCAATCATGCTTTCCACTTCATCCGGCGAAAGCATTTTCGCCTTTGCTCCAAAATATGTTTTGTACTTATGATTGTCAATTTTGGCATCTCCCGCTGTCACAATCAGAATCGCTTTTTCTTCTACCAGAAAAGATAATGTTTTCGCAATTCTTTTGCCTTCACAATGTAGCGCTGCCGCTGCCAGTTCTACTGTCGCACTGGATAACGCAAGCTCCTGTATTCTATCTTCCATCTGATATTGTCTGAAATATTCTTTTACTCTGTCAATTGCCATAGCTGTACACTCCGATCTTTGGTTTACATAATTCCAATACTGATACTATGATAAATCTAATACCATACTCTTTGTATTATATTCTTTATACAAAATGGGCACAATATAAATTTATAATTTTTTTCAAAAAAAGTATTGACAGTTTTATCGTTCGATAGTATTATATTACTTGCGTTGTGACGCACGAGCGGAAGTGTCGGAACTGGCAGACGAGCAAGACTAAGGATCTTGTGACTGTAAAGTCGTGTGGGTTCAAGTCCCATCTTCCGCATTAACCTTTTAAGAAAAAGCCTTGATTTTTCAAGGCTTTTTTGCTGTCTAAAAACGAAAAGTTTTGTTACACTTTTGTATTGACAAAGACTAAAATACAATGTTTAATATAATATATGTTATATAACAATAATTATAAAAAGGAGGTCGTTATGCCGCCCAAAGCAAAAATTACGAAAGAAATGATAATCGATGTAGCTTTTGGCATTATACAGAACGAAGGGGTTGATAAAGTTACTGCCCGCAATATTTCTGAGCAATTGCACTGCTCTACCCAACCGGTATTATATTATTTTGCAACTGTAGAGGATATTAAAAAGACGGTGTATGAAAAAGCAGACGAATACCATTCAAATTATATTATGAACATGGAAAATGATTACGGAAATCCTATGCTTGCGATTGGAATGAATTATATTAATTTTGCAATAGAGGAAAGAAATCTATTTCGTTTCTTATTTCAGTCAAATGAGTTTTCAGGAGCAAGTATGCTGGACTTGTTAGATTCAGAAGAATTATTACCGCTCCTTACTGTTTTACAGCAGGAACTGGATATGACAATGGATGAAGCGAAGGAAATTTTTAGTACATTGTTTATTTTTGTTCATGGATACGCCAGTCTATATGCAAATAACACTATGGTTTATGAAGAAGCAAATGTAATATCAGCACTTGAAAAAGTATTTTACGGAGCTGTTTGTATTACGAAAGGAGATAACGATGAAAAAAATATTTGAAAAACATGAAACTTTAATATGCATACTGTTAATAGTTGTATATGTAGTAACCAATTCTTACTGTATGCAGAATTTTGGAATAGCAGATTATAGAAGTACAATTATAAATACCATATTTTCTCTGGCGTTAGTGATTTTGATACTTAGTCTAAAAAGGACAACTTATTATGGTTTAACAAAAATAAAGAACTTGAAAGATTATTTATATTTTATTCCATTATTATTGATTATATCAGTTAATTTGTGGAGTGGTATTAATATAAATAATACGCCAAGTGAGATAATATTTCATATATTAACAATGATTAATGTTGGCTTTATAGAAGAAATTATCTTTCGTGGCTTCCTGTTTAAAATGATGGAAAAAGACAACGTTAAAAGTGCAATTATAGTAAGTTCAATTACTTTTGGAATAGGACATATTGTTAATTTGCTGAATGGAGCTGATTTAGTTCCAACTTTAATGCAAGTATGTTATGCGGTTTCTATTGGCTTTTTATTTGTTACTATCTTTTATAAAAGCAAATCACTTATTCCATGTATAATAACACATTCATTAGTAAATTCGCTTTCGATATTTAATAGCGAAAATGAGGTGCTGTTTTATATATCATGTGTGTTTTTAATGGTTGTACCACTTGTTTATGCAATGTATATAAATAAAACCGTGAAAGAATAAAAGGTATACCTACTTTTTTTCTACATATAATGTAACTATGACTAAATTAAAATTATATACTATCATAGGCATTATTTTTGTTATTATCACCGGTTCGATTTCACACTTTGTTTATGAATGGTCCGGAAACAATTTTATACTTGGTTTTTTCTTTCCGGTAAATGAGTCTACATGGGAGCATATGAAATTGCTCTTTTTTCCAATGCTCTGCTATTCCCTGTATATGAATAGTAAACTGAAGGACGACTATCCTTGTATTACTTCATCTTTGTTGTTTGGAATATTATTGGGAACCTTTTTAGTACCTGTACTTTTCTACACCTACTCTGGTATTTTAGGGAAAAATTTTACGGTACTTGATATCGCTACCTTTGTAATTAGTGTAATATTGGCGTTTTGGGCTGTCTATAAACTAACTCTGTCCTGCAAATTAACTTCTTACGAATCTTTATTGAAATTGCTTGTACTGATTGTTGTTGCTTGTTTTCTTATTTTCACATATCGACCGCTTGCTATCGGGATATTTGAGGTGCCTAGCGTATAGATAGCTGTTCCGAACTATTTGCTATTTTTGTAATATCCTCATCCCATTATTGTATGCTGCATATTATCCTGCGCTCTGCACACACTATATCTGAAAGGATGGTGCTGTATGGATAAATCAAATAAAGCTGACAAATTATCTAATCTTTATGATGATGGCAATATTCCAAAAACAGATTTGCCTAAGAGCAAAAATTCGGATGAAAGTGTAGAACCACTTCCGGAATCCACTCGTCCACGTAAGGATGGCCCGGGCGGAGATTAATAGACTTTCATTATGTTACGAAAAAGGCGTATTCAGTGTTTCTACTAAATACGCCTTTGATTTCGTCTCACATCATCAATAATACTTGATTTTCTATTTCATCATGAACGAATTCTGCCCACTCATCAACCGTATCATGTTCAACAAAATTCTTGTCATTTTTCAACGCTCTTGACAAATAAGAATCTCGAACAGCACGAGCTGCTTCTATATCGTTCATATGATATTTTTTCACCAAAGTATCTTGTACATATCTTTTAAACTCTTTTATTTCTGCATTTGTCATACCGTTCACCTTCTCCCCATTACTTTTAAATATTATTCCATTAATATATCTGATGTCAAACGATTATTTAGAACAAACTTTCCCCATCTCTCAGAATGTCTCGGATATGAAACCATAGACAACCCGACTTCTTTTACTGGTCTATAGTCTACTGCTACAATATATGGTTCTTCACTAGTTCCATATTTAGCATTATACTTTTGTGTAGCTCTTATTGCAGCAGTTGCTGCATGTTCATAACTTGGTGTTGTATAAAATCCAGCTCCAAAATCAAGATATGGCTTACTATATTTTAAATCTATTCCATTATCAACAATATTTATCGCCGAACTATAATTTGTGCCATGATATAACTTCACAAGATTTCTCCTTATCTTTTGTATAAACATTATATCATAATATTCCAAACTTTTCTACGACATTTTTCTACTTCTCCAGATAATATTGTCAAATCGGTATTTGCGTTTCTACAAGTTTAGCATTCCGTAGTTCCTCTTTTGTAAAAAAACAATTCCTTGAATTCTTCATTACAGACTAATACTGGCTGCTTCGTTAGCTTCACTTGATATACGTAATAAGATTATCATAAACAACCTCTACCAGACCTCAAAAACCTTGATTTCAATACATTCTCTCACTTTAGTCTGTGAAAGTACACCATTTATACACCATAAATTGTCTACTGGTTTGTTCCAAATTGAATGAAGTACACCATCCAATTACCAGCATCAACTTGACTACTGTTCTTCCAAATATTTTTTTATTACCTGAATGAACTCACTTGCTTTTTGATACTGCTCATCGGCATCTTGTTTTGATGCTATAAAAAAATCATCATAATCACAACTATTTCTAATTTGAAATGCTGATTGCAAATACTTAGAATATTTTTTCTCAAAAACTTCAGTTTATATATATTCCTTTTGAAAATAAGCAATTACCCCTGCATGTTTCGAAAAATCAACCTTATCATTTGCAAGAACGGCCCGTACTGCTGAAAATATTGCATAATAAGAACGACCTATAGAATCTTTATACTTTCTAGCATCTAAAAGGAGTTTTGCTGATTCAAGTTTTTCTTCAGCATTATTTAATCTATACTGTGCAAGACTATCCAATTCTTTTTCCCTCCTTTAGAATATTCATATAATAAGGAAGTATATCTTTGTATTCTTCAAACTCATTATATGGTATAACTGTAGGAGAAACAATTACATCATTTTCTAATCCTATATCTGCCGATATATCCCAAACCTGCTTTAACTTCTGTTGTAAGTCTACTCTCTCTCCCTTTACAATTGCAGTAATATCTATATCAGAATCTGTTGTATAATCTCCTCTTGCATATGAACCATAAAGGAAAATTCCAGTAATATCCATACCAAAAACAGACCTATAGCATTCTACTATCTGCTTAGAAATCATATTTAATTGTGATTTTGTACACATACCAATCACCTACTTTTCTTTTCTTTTTTATCATACACTTTTTATTGTTCTTATTCAATTCTTTTTCTTTGATAAATCACTTCTCCTTCTTTGATTTCTTCTATTATTTTGTTTTTACACTTTTTCCCACTTTTGAAGTACTGCATATGACAGTTCTGAGATTTTTCAAAACTGTTTACTTTTCTTTCAAATTGCTCATATTCTTTAGATTTTAAGAATTTACTTTCTTTTTTCTCTCCAAATATAATTATGTCAAAATCAGAGTTACTCTCTGGATTAAAGCCACACAAAACAACTTTATCAATACATAAACAATCAGAAGCTACTTGTTTAATATTATTAATATACTCTTTCTTATTATCTGTTACTTTACTTTTTAGAAATTCAAAATAATATTCAAATTTGTAATTTCTTAATTGTTCAGGATTAATCGTTCTATCTTCATTAATCTCAGGTTCTTTATAAACATGCTTTAATATAGAATCTGCCAATTGGTATTCCACTGATTCCTGATTTATATTTTCCAACCATGTTTTCATTTCTTCACAATTATAAATATTTTTTTGTTTTAGTTTTTTAATAATTTTCTCTCTTATCTTTTGCTCTTTATCCTCTCCACTAATTTTTCTATTTATTGTATTTTCATTTTCCAAGTAGCTTTTTTCATAATCCAAATAATATAGTAATAGCAATAAACTATTTTTAATTTTTTCATCTGATTCATTGTTTACTTTTGTCTTAACCTTTTCAATTACTATATCTTTCACCATTTCTCCTTGTTGATTGTATAGTAAAATTTTATAAAAACCTATTAAATCTTCAATTGCTCCTATAAATTCATAACCATTACTATATTTCTTGTTAAATCCAAAAGCTGCTATATCTTCTTTTTTTGAATCTTCATAAGTAAAGACCCAAAAACTTCTATTAGCAACAACAACATTCCATTTATTTGTTACTGCTCCTATTCCAATTATTAAAAGTGTAACTACTATTGCAATTGCTGTAAATATAAAATGTTCTCTTATTTGTGACCATTGAGTACTTATTAAACTTATCTCCCAAAGCATAACCCCAAAAGTAACCCTAGCTGTTCCTCCACATCTAAATTTCTTATTATACTTTTTAGCAAAATCAGTATTCTTTTTCATAAGTATCATTACCGACTCATACTGAACTTTTTCTAATTTATTAGCCTTTTTATTAAATTTTTTATAATATTTTAAAATTTCACCTACTAAAAATGTGGATATTTTTTCAACTGCACTATTGCTTATTGATTCTTCTTGTTTTAGTTGATATTCATATACTATTTTATATCTCAAACATTTGAAAGTCTTCATTTCCTTTTTACTACTATTTATACATATATTTATTGTAGTGTATATTAATATTATTAAATTAAATAAAATCAGTAGTATAAAAGTATATATCGTCAATTCTATAAATATAGAATATCCACTCCCTTTAATTACTTTCAAGTTATATATCCCATAGAACAAAAATGCACTGCAAGAGCATATTAATACCATTATTATAAAATCTGGTATATTATACAATTTCATCACAGATTTAACATCAATCCCCAGATAATAATCTTTTTTTAATGCTATTACCAAACTAATAACAGTTAATATATCTATGTTAATTCCTAAAATACTCCAAAAAGTTTCATTCGATATAAAAGGTTTTAATGCAGAAAAATTATATTCATCATTCTGATAGAAAAGAGTTAAAACAAAAAAAATTACTACCCACCCACAAAATATTTCCGACAGAATTTTTTCAATATTATAATTCCTCTCTTCCATCATCTCATTTCCATTACTGTTTTTTAACCAATAATAGTTTTTCAACTCTTCTTTAGGTGTATTCTCATTATTTTTTCTTATTCTCCACCAGAGGAAGCACCATACAAACAACAATAATGGAATTACATAGCAAGATACAATAGAAAAAAACATTTCTATTTTCCTCCTTTTTCTTCTAATTTGACTATTATATCGTCAATTCTCATCAAAAAAGACAACCTTAGAAATTTCTCTCCAAGGCTACCCTCTTACTATGCATACAAATTCTCTGCATATTGCACCTTACTCTCTTCCATGTTGTCATTATCATCATCCTTTTCTTTTAAAGGCTTTTTGCCGTGCGCTTCACGATCCTCGTTGATTTCTTTCTTAAGTAACCCTTCAAAAAATAATGCTTCTTCGTGGGCAATACGTTTCTGCATCTTCTTGTTGTTTGCCCGCACTTTCACATGAGTTGCATCTACAAAGACCTCAGTAGGGTCTATCAGATTGAATTTATAGCATTCCTGCAGAATGTGGGAAAATATCTGTTCAAAGAGGTCAGTATCCTTGAATCTGCGGGTGTAGTTCTTCCCAAAGGTAGAAAAATGAGGAACCTTATCCATCATTTCAAGCCCAAGGAACCATCGATAAGCTACGTTA
>JAGAPK010000051.1 GCA_017623295.1 Lachnospiraceae bacterium
ATACAAAGAGACTGTGGTTGTAGCCTTTCTAAAACCATCAAGTGGTAGGAAAAAGTAAACAATCCGCAGCATCTCTAATAGTATAGCATACAGACCTTGGAGAGGGTCTATAAACACTACTACTTTATAATACGAGGAAAAATACGATGATAAATGATTTAATAAAGAAAACAAAAACAACCCTTTCTTTCGAAGTCTTTCCACCGAAAAAAGATGATGAATTCCAAGCTGTTTTCAGTATATTAGATTCCCTTGCTAAGCTGAATCCCGATTTTATCAGCTGTACATACGGTGCCGGTGGCTCCAAATCAAAGAAAACAGTTGAAATTGCATCTTACATCCAGAATCAGTTAAAAATTGATGCGATTGCACATATGACTTGTGTTGGATTTAAACAAAATGACTTAAAAGAAAATTGCGAAGCGTTAAAGACTAATGGTGTGAATTATGTTTTAGCCCTTCGCGGCGACAGACCGCAGGCCATGACGGATGAACAGTTTAACAGCAGAGAATTTTTCTATGCTTCCGATATGGTCCGCTATCTGAGAGCCAACACTTCTTTACAGATTGCCGGAGCATGTTATCCTGAGAAGCATTACGAAGCAGATAGTGTAGAAAATGATATGCTGCATTTAAAAGAAAAAGTAGATGCCGGTGTAAGCTTCTTAATCTCCCAACTTTTCTTTGACAATGATACGTTCTATCGTTTTTGGGAACGCGCTGCCAAGGCAGGTATCTCAATTCCGATTTGTGCAGGAATCATGCCTGTTACAACTGCAAAACAGTTAGGAACCACAGTTTCCTTATCCGGTTCTTCTGTTCCAAAAGAGCTGGCTGATATTATTGCTAACTATGGTGACAATGCAGACGATATGCGCAAAGCCGGAATCGACTACGCAATCCGCCAGATTCGTGATTTAAAAGAACACGGCGTAGACGGCATTCACATTTATTCCATGAATAAGCCGAAAACCACAGCCGAAATCGTAGCCAACATATAGTTCACAACCCAAAAAGAAAACTCTAAGTTTTTGGGGTCACCTCACACCTCACATTACAACTTAGAGTTTCTTTTGTGCTAATTATCTTATATTCTCATTTTATTATTCTTCCCAAGGAATCAGCGGATTCTCAATCTTCTTATCACGAAGCATCAAATCTTTTACTGCCTCACTTGCTGCTTTTCCTTCAAACAGAACCTGATTCACCTGTTCGATAATAGGAATTTGAACATTGTATTTTTTTGCAAGTCCAATAGCTGCTTTGGTAGAATAAACACCTTCTACAACCATCTTTACTTCCGCCATTGCTTCGTCCATAGTATAGCCCTGGCCAATCAAAATACCAGCACGTCTGTTTCTGGAGTGCATGGAAGCACAAGTAACAATCAAGTCACCAATACCTGTCAGACCGGAAAATGTTTCAATACGGCCACCCATTGCTGTACCGAGTCTTGCAATCTCTGTAATACCTCTTGTAATCAAGGCCGCTTTCGTATTATCGCCATAACCAAGTCCATCTGCAATACCGGCTGCCAGTGCAACTACGTTTTTCAGTGCTGCACCAAGTTCAATACCTAACACGTCCGGACTAATGTATACACGGAATACTTCGTTCATGAAAACATTCTGTAAATATTCGGCAGTTTTCTTTTTCTTGGAACCCACAACAATTGTTGTTGGAATGCCGCGACCTACCTCTTCTGCATGAGACGGTCCGGATAACACAGCTACATCTGCCTGCGGAATTTCTTCTTCAATAATTTCAGACAAAGTCATCAGCGTTGCTTCTTCAATTCCTTTTGCCACGTTAACAATAATCTGTCCCTCTTTTATGTAAGGTGCCATACTCTTTGATGTACTTCTTGTATACGGAGATGGTACTGCCAGCACAAGAATATCTTTTCCATCAACTGCCGCTTCTAAGTCTGTTGTAAATACCATATCTTCCGGCAATTTTACCCCCGGTAATTTATCCTTATGTTCGTGTTCCTTCTGTAACATTTCGATTTCTGCTTCCACGATGGACCAGACTGTTATCTGATGATCATTGCGATGCAATAAAGTTGCCAGTGCAATTCCCCAGCTTCCGGCTCCAATAACACCTATCTTTGCCATAATACCCTCTATCTCCTTCTATTTGTTCTCGTTTTCTGTTTCCTCTGTTTTTTTCTTCTTCAGATATGTTTTCCGTTCTTCTCCTCTGAGCAAACGGCCAATATTCTCTCTATGTTTATAATAAGCCATAATCGTCAAAAATGCAGCTATTATATATAACTCTATTAATTGTGCCTGTGTCATACCAAAAACGCCCATCTGACCAAGTACTACCATTTCAATCATAAAACCGGCATACACAAGCAATGACCCCAGTGATACATAATGTGTGGTACAAAATGCACCAAAGAATAAAATGGCACCAACCGGAATGAAATACGGGTGAAAAGCAAGAATCAATCCAGCTGTTGCTGCAATTCCTTTTCCACCTTTGAATTTTAAGTAAAACGGGAAATTATGTCCTAAAATAGCTCCCGCTGCTGCATACAATTTTAACAGATAAATAATATCAGAATGGCTCTTGCCAAATAAAAGTCCTGCAATAACAACAGCTAAAACACATTTCAAAATGTCACCGACTAACACAATCAATCCTGCTTTTGTACCAAGTACACGCATGGTATTAGTTGTACCGGCATTCCCACTTCCGTAGTTTCGAATATCAATTCCATGTAACTTTCCATAAATATAAGCGGTCTGGAAAAGTCCTAAAGCATAACCGATAACCAAACAAATAATACGTTCCACTTTACTTACTTTCCTTTCTTTCTCTTATGATGAATTTAAGCGGTGTTCCTTTGAATCCAAAGGCTTCACGAATCTGATTTTCAATATATCTTGTATAAGAAAAATGCATAAGTTCTTTATCATTAACAAAGATAACAAAGGTCGGTGGTTTTACCGCCGCCTGCGTAATATAATACAAACGCAGTCTTTTTCCTTTATCAGACGGTGGCTGTTGCATAGCAACCGCCTCTGTCATGATTTCATTCAATACACCTGTTGCCACACGCATAGAATGATTTTCATATACAATATCAATCAGTTCAAACAACTTTGGCAAACGTTGACCTGTTACTGCCGAAATAAATGTAATTTCCGCATACGTCATAAAAGAAAGTACCTGTCTTACTTTCTGGGTAAACTGATTTACTGTTTTATTATCCTTTTCAATCGCATCCCATTTATTGACGGCAATAATAATTGCTTTGCCTCTGTCATGGGCAATACCTGCAATTTTAGCATCCTGCTCCGTAACGCCTTCTACCGCATCAATTACCAGAATAACAATATCGGCACGTTCTACCGCTGATACGGTACGAATAATCATATAACGTTCCAGTTCCTCTTTAATTTTATTTTTACGGCGAAGACCTGCGGTATCAATAAATACATATTCTTTTCCCTGATAAGTAATTTCCGTATCAATGGCATCTCGCGTTGTTCCGGCAATATCTGATACAATGACACGATTCTCTCCTACCAGTTTATTGATAATAGAAGATTTACCGACATTTGGCTTACCGACAATAGCAACCTTAATTCTATCATCCTCTTCTTCCTGAGCCAATGTTTTGTCAAAATGAGAAGAAACTTCATCAAGCAAATCACCGATACCAAGACGGTTTACAGAAGAAATCGGGAATGGTTCACCAATTCCAAGATTATAGAACTCGTATACATCTGCCATGTATTTCTTGAAGTCATCCACTTTATTTACAGCAAGCACAATCGGTTTCTTGGAGCGACGTAACATATCCGCCACTTTGGAATCCGCATCTACGAGTCCCTGCTTCACATCTACCATAAATATGATGACATCAGCGGTATCAATCGCAATCTGCGCCTGTTCACGCATCTGTGACAAAATAATATCTTTACTTTCCGGTTCAATACCACCGGTATCAATCAGTGTAAAGCTCATATCAAGCCAGGTAATATCCGCATAAATTCTATCTCGTGTAATACCCGGTGTATCTTTTACAATAGAAATATTTTCCCCTGCCAACGCATTAAACAGTGTAGATTTTCCTACATTTGGCCTGCCTACCACTGCAACAATCGGCTTGGTTTTCTTCTTTCCCATTACTATCTCCTATTCTAATCCTAATACTGTATTAACAAAATCATATCCGCTTGATTTTACAATATCTACCTTCACTTGTAAAGTTTTTTCCATTTCAGAAACGGTAATATCATCCAGAAAATAGTCTTCACCACTTCGAAGAACATTCTGTGGTAAAAGAATGCGTTCACCCAATTTCTGTCCCTGTAACTGTTTGATAATATCCTGTCCGGTTAAAAGTCCTGATACTGTAATCATCTCCCCAAAGAAGTCATTTGTAATGGCATAAACATGAAGTTTCAGATTCGGAATTTGTTTCATCATAGCTTCTGCCATCTGCTTAATATAAGGATACGCAAGTTTACCTGTTACAAGAGAAAGTTCTTCTGCTTGTGCTTTTTGCTCAATACGTTTTATGGCTGTCTGGTATTTTGCACCTTCCTGTTTATCAGACAGCTTCGACATCGCATCTTTAAATTCTTCCATCTGCAATCGAAGCATGCCTACACCGTTTTCTAACTGTAAATAACCATCATAACGTTCCTCTTCCGGCAATTCCTGTTCTGCCAGAATATACCATTCATCCGAAGCATGAATAAAATGAAGATCATATTCCGGATATATCTTATTTTGCCACTTATGAATGCATTCTAATACTTTTATGGCATCTTCTTTTTCAAAAGGTTCTAACGGATATAATCCTTCTCTGTACTTAGACAATCCAACGGGCACTACAGAAACACTTTCCAGATGTGGCAGATATGCAGTCAAATCAGAAATACT
This sequence comes from Lachnospiraceae bacterium, assembly GCA_017623295.1. Taxonomy (GTDB): domain Bacteria; phylum Bacillota; class Clostridia; order Lachnospirales; family Lachnospiraceae; genus UBA3282. The sequence continues at coordinate 4,906 of JAGAPK010000051.1, forward strand.
GCGTTCCAATTCTTCGCCATCGTTAACACCCTTACACAGAACAATCTGTCCGTTCATCGTAATACCAGCTTCATACAGCTTCTTTACCTGTTCTAATGCTCTACCCGCAAAACGGTTATTTAGCATTTTACAACGAAGCTCCGGATTTGTCGTCTGAAAAGAAATATTGATTGGTGACAGATGATATTTAATAATTCGAGCCACATCGTCATCTGACATATTTGTAAGTGTCACATAATTTCCCTGTAAAAAAGAAAGTCGTGAATCATCATCTTTAAAATAAAGGGTATCACGCATGCCTTTAGGCATCTGGTCAATAAAGCAGAAAATACATTTGTTATGACAGGAACGATAATCATCCATCAGACCGTTTTCAAATTCAACACCTAAGTCTTCGTCATAATCCTTGTCAATTTCCAAAAGCCACTCTTCGCCATCTGCTTTACGAATTAAAACTTCTATATACTCATTCTGAATCAAATATTGATAATCAAAAATATCCTCGATATCATTACCGTCAATCTGAAGCAGGGTGTCACCCGCTTCAATCCCTAGTTCCTCGGCAATGGAATCCGGAAGAATTCTTTTGATAATATGTTGTGTTTGTTTCATACAATATACCTCTTCCGCCGTCCTCCGGGCTGCGCCTCTCCTGCCGGCTTTTCCCGCCGTGCCGCTCGATTTCGCTTCGCTTATCTCGCTGTCGGGCTGCGCCCTATACCGTAAACCAGAATCATCCGAGGGAATGCAAGCATTCCTCGTCTGATTCTGTCTTCCGCTGCACGGCTTTATCATAATCATAATATAAAATTCTTGACGTGTCACTAGCATAATGTTATAAAGTAAATGACAAATTTTTTAAAGATTGGAGATTATCATGCCTAATATAGAACAGTTGGAAACCGCCATGCCGGTTGCTCCGATAAAACTTTTAGCTCCGGAAGCAGCACTGCCTCTGGCACGTAAAATCAATAGTTATCTGGTTGATTTCAGACAGAGTCTGAACAACAGTTTTAAAAATGATCCTGCTTTTCACGGCTATGTGGAAGACAACTATTTAATCGAAGTAGATTGTCCTCGTTTTGGAAGTGGCGAAGGAAAAGGTGTTTTAAATACTTCTGTCAGAGGTAAAGATATTTTTATCTTAACTGATGTTTGTAATCATAGTATTACTTATAAAATGAATGGTTTTACCAATCATATGTCTCCGGATGACCACTATCAGGATTTAAAGAGAATCATTGCCGCTATTGATGGTAAAGCACATCGAATTAATGTAATCATGCCTTTCCTTTATGAAGGCAGACAGCATAAAAGAACAGGTCGTGAATCTCTCGACTGCGCTTTTTCCATTAAAGAACTTATGGATATGGGTGTATCTAATTTCATCACTTTTGATGCACACGACCCACGTGTTCAGAACTCTGTTCCATTAAAAGGTTTTGACAACTTTATTCCTCCATACCAGTTTATGCGTGCACTGCTTCGCACTGAGGATGACTTGATTATTGATAAAGATCATACTATCGTTATCAGCCCGGATGAAGGTGCTCTTGACAGAGCTGTTTATTTTGCGAACGTTCTTGGTGTTGATACTGGTATGTTCTATAAACGCCGTGACTACTCTACTATTATAAATGGTAAAAATCCGATTGTTGCACATGAATTCTTAGGTGACAACATTGATGGTAAAGATGTCATTATTATTGACGATATGATTGCTTCCGGCGGTAGTATGATTGATACTGCAAAGCAGCTGAAAAAAATGAATGCAAAACGTGTTTTCATCTGCTGTACTTTCGGTCTTTTCACGGAAGGTTTACAGGCATTCGATGACGCATATGAGAAATGTTATTTTGATCGTGTTGTAACAACAAACTTATGCTACCAGCCGCCGGAATTAAAGGAAAAACCATATTATGAAGAAGCTGATATGAGTAAATTTATTGCTTCCATCATCGACTTCATGAATCATGATGCATCTATGGCAAATATATATACACCAACAGAAAAAATCCACAGTATTCTTGCAAAGTATAACAATCGTGAGGAACTCACTTTGGACAACTAATTCCATAAATACTTTTCAAAAACAAAAGTAATGGTTCGACATATCAAAATGCCGAACCATTATCCTTTCACATTTCTACTTCATCTGTAAAATCGGGAAAGTCAATATAACCTTAAACAAATCACCATCTAACTGAATTTCAAAAGTACCATTCTGTGCTTCGGTCAGATTCTTGGCAATGGATAAACCAAGTCCACTACCTTCCGTTGTTCTGGATTCATCCCCACGAATAAAGCGTTCTGTCAGCTCCTGCGGATTACAATTAAGTTCCATCGCCGAAATATTTTTAATAGATATTTCTACACGTTTCTGCGATTCTCCTTCTACTTCAATGCAATCTATGGCAACATATACTCTTGTACCCTCTAACGCATATTTGTAGATATTGTTAAACAAGTTTTCCATAACACGCCAGATTCGTCTGCTGTCTGCTTCAATCATAACATTCGAAGCATTCACATTCATAACAGTCGTTAAGTTTTTCTGTTCAAATTTCTCAGAAAATTCTCCGATTGTCTGGTTCATTAACTCTGTCAGATTTATTTTTTCAAAATGAAGGACAATATTACCGGATGATATTTTACTTGCTTCCACTAAATCATCCGTAAGCTGTTTCAATCGCTGTGATTTTTCATCTAACACTTTAATATAATTTCTGACACGCTCGTTGTCCACTTCTTCTCTCTTAATCAAATCCACATAATTGATAATCGAAGTAAGAGGTGTCTTAATATCATGAGAAACATTCGTAATCAAATCAGCTTTCATACGTTCATCTTTCATGCTGACTTCTACCGCATTTTTGATACTATTACCAATGCTGTTAACCGATTTTGCAAGTACCAGATTATCTCCATGCAGATTGTTCTGTTCAATTTGATAGGAGAAGTTTCCTTCTGTAATCTTTTCAATTCCTTTTACAATATTCTGTCTTTCTTTGACATCATGATATAAAGCAATACCGATAAAGGCATCAACAATAACAGCAATAATTATTCCAACACCGGTTAATACCATCAAAAGATTGAATAACAGGAAAATAATATATGGTACCCACGTCCTGATAACAATGTTTCCATTGTCATAAACTTCCAATGCAAACACAGAAATCTTATGCACCAGGCGTTTCAAATAGCTGTTCTGCCAAAGAGTTTTTGTCTTAATTCTTCTAACCAGGCTATAAAAGAAGAAAAAGAATATATAGTCTATCGCAAAAACGCCAATACCTACTGCCAATTTCAACCATGCACTATAAAAATCTTCGTACGTTAAAAGCTCAGAATACACTTCCGCTAACACAACCAATAATCCGCCTACAATACAAGCAGCTATACATCCAATTAAAATTGCAATCTCTGTCGGCAATTTATCAAATCCCGATAAGCGTATACTAATATTTCCTTCTGCATCACTCTCCTTACCGGTATTTACCATCAAATAAATTACGATTCCCAGATACAAAACAGCAGCCACTATGGCAAGAGCAATCCATTGCCAGAAATAAGGCAGATAATTGCGGAATCCCGCCAATCCTTGTGTAAACGCATCACTCACCTGATAATCCGTATCTACTGCAATCCAGATTTTAATATCTTCCGGAAAAGCATAATCATATTGCTGCACAATATCTCTTACAGTGCCTTCTGCAATATCCGAATTACTCTTGTAAATCATTTCCGCCGGACTATAATAAAGATACTTATCATCGGTTTCTTCCGAAATGGATTCAAAATCGAAATCTCCCATATTCGTAAAATATTCTGTATGATCACCTACCGTTTTTTCAATATAGTAACGAATATTTGTATTGTCCGCCGCATAATACTCATGATATCTCAGATATTCTTCATAATTATAAGAAAGGCTTTCCATCGCCGTCAGGACATTTTCACAAAGAGTATCATAACTTGACCAGTCTGCTGTATATTCTTCAATATTTTTACCTTCTGCCGTCTTATAACGATTTATCAGAATCGTACGATAGCCCTCTTCCCCAATATTTCCATCTGTATAAAGCATATTGGAAGAAACATCATCCACAAAGGTATAAGAGCCAATATCTGATTTTAAATAATTGGCATCCGATGTATTGTAGTATTTACTGTCGGGGTCAACAATCGTCAGCATCGTTTTATCGCCCAGAAATTCATCTGCCTGTTCCATCGTCATATAGCTTTCCGTATATTCCGCTCCATACTTCGACCACTTCAGTAAATCTTCCAGATAATATCTGGCTGTCACATACTGCTCCGGCAGCCCTTCATCCCGATAATTATAAGCAGTTACATCGATTATCTTCTTTCCATCAAATTCACCATCTGTTTCCAGTTGGCTTCTGACAACACCAAAGCGAATAATATCCGCAACACACCGTCCATATATGGTATTAAAAAGTTCCGATTCTTCATACTGCTTTTCCTGATCAGATGCGTGCAAATCATAAGTTTCCTTTCCGTTCAATCCGGAAATTACCACCGTCGAACCGATTGTTACAATCAATATCGCAACAACGGCAACTGCAATCAGCATATGCTGCAAAAAATGTAAAAAGCCCCGCAGTCCTCTACTGTTCTTTGATTTCTTCTTATTTCCCATAGCTTCCTCCCACAATAATCCTTATACTTATTGTTTTTCGATTTTGTAACCTACGCCCCAAACAACTTTCAAATATCTTGGTTCTTTCGGGTTGATTTCGATTTTCTCACGGATATGACGGATATGGACAGCAACCGTATTGTCTGCCCCGATGGCTTCCTCATTCCAGATACTTTCATAAATCTGATCGATAGAAAAAACTCTTCCACAATTTTTCACGAGCAAAAGCAGAATATTGTATTCGATAGGAGTCAATTTTACTGCCTCACCATCTACTGTAACTTCTTTCGTATCATCATTGATACAAAGTCCACCCACCTGAAAAAGTGCGTTGTTTTCCACATTCAGATTTCCAAGCATTGTGTAACGTCTTAAATTCGATTTCACTCTCGCAACCAGTTCCAATGGATTGAAAGGTTTTGTTACATAATCATCTGCTCCGATGTTCAGTCCCAAAATCTTATCGCTGTCCTCTGACTTGGCGGAAAGAATAATAATCGGAATACTGGAATACTCGCGTATCTTCAAGGTAGCATGAATACCATCCAGCTTTGGCATCATCACATCAATAATAAGCAGATGGATGGTATTTTCTTTCAGTGCTTTAATCGCCTGTTCGCCATCATACGCTTTGAATACCTGATACCCTTCCTGCAACAGATATATTTCTATTGCATCTACAATTTCTTTGTCATCATCACATACTAGAATATTTGCCATCGTTTTACCTCTTTTGTCTTTCTGCTTTCATCCTCTATACTGATTGAACCATGAAAACATAAAGGAATATATGGGAATTTTTTTAAAATTTTCTTAAGTTTCTGATTTTTCTTATAAAAGTCCAAGAAAGGCACCTAAATTTCCGCGCTTTCCGTGACTTGCCCGGTGTGAAAATAAATAATCCGGATTACAGCAGGTACATAAATCCGTTACCTGAATATGCTCCGGTTTTACACCTGCTTCTTCTAACACAATTTGATTTGCATTCCACAAATCCAGTTGATATTTTTCATTGCCTTTGGCATAGAGAATTGCATCACCTTGTCCAGGCCTTGCAAACTCTTTATAAAAAGCATCTGCCACATCTTCACTCACTTCGTAACATGTCTGACAAATGGATGGACCAATCGCTGCTACCACATCTTCTGCTTTGGTTCCATATTCCTTTGTCATAGCTTCTATCGTACGCTGCCCCATTCGTCCAACCGTTCCTCGCCAGCCGGAATGTGACAAACCAATTGCTTTATTCTTTGTATCAATAAAAAAAAGCGGGACACAATCCGCATAGAAAGTTGCCAGTACAATTCCCGGCACATTCGTAATCAGTCCATCTACATCGGTATAGTCCTTCGCTGTCAGAATCCCTTTTCCGCAATCTTTTCTATCTACCACTCTGACATTGGTTGTATGAGTCTGGTCAGAACACACAATATCCGACACTTTACAGCCTAATACATCTGCAATACGACGGTAATTCTCGTCTACCGATTCTTTCTTATCGCCTCTTGAGTAGCTTAAATTCATGGAAGTCCATATATCTTCACTAACACCACCCAATCTGGTAGAAAAAAGATGTCTGACAAGTCCGGTCTTTTCTAAAAGCGGAAATGTCAGATATTCAACTTCACCTTTTCTATTTTGTTTTACCTGCATCGGGCTTAGTTTTCTTCGCAATTCCATCCCTTGTTCCTCCGTTACCATGCCTTCCTGTTACAATATTCAAACGCATTCTGTACCCACTGTATTTCTTCTCCTTCTATCGCTATCACATCATAGCGTATCGGTGTATCAAATGGACAGTGATGTATCATCCGGTAATAATCAGATACTCTACATATCTTCTGTTGTTTTCCATAGCCAACTGCCTCAAGCGCACTGCCTTTGGATTCATCTTTCCTGTATTTTACTTCGAAAAAGACAAGGTATTCTCCATCGTAGCCGATAATATCAATTTCTCCTTGTCGGCACCGGAAATTTCTTTCCAGAATTTTAACACCCTTCTGGGTCAGAAAACCACAGGCAATTTCTTCCTTTTCCGTTCCTATCTTTCTTGTATTCAAATACTTCTCTTACTCCTCTGTCTTTCCCGTGCTACTATTTGTTGCTATTTGCTTCTATTTCTTATATGTGTGCTATTTCTTGGATGACCTCGCCATCTTGGCTTTGATTTTATCCATAGAATCTACGAATACGAGAATTTCAGCTACCACTTCATAGAGTTCCGGTGGAATCATATCACCAATGTCCAGTCTTGCTAACGTATCTGCCAGTTTATCATCACGATGGACCGGAACAGCTGCTTCTTTGGCTTTCTCAATAATTCGTTCTGCAAGTTCTCCCTTACCGGAAGCAATGACTCTAGGGGCTTCGTCATCCGGATCAAATTCCAGTGCAATTGCCTGTTTTACTTTCTTTTCCTGCATAGTTTTCCCCTTTCACCAAAGTTTGAGCGCCTTACGCTCTCATATCAAATGAGGTGCTGCTAAGTACAGAAATGTTTTTATTCTGTGCCAATATTTCCTGCATCACATTGGTTTCTTCCCCGTTCTCTTTTACCTGAAAATTAGCATTCATGGAATAACCACGTTTGGCTAATCTTTCATCCAAAATATGAATGTGCTCCGCAATCAAATCTAACGTTGCTTCATCCTGCACCGTAAAATTCGTATTAACCTTACTTTGCTGCATTGTTACATAGACATCCAAAGGTCCTAAATGTTCCATATCCAGATGTAAAAGTGCACTTACACTGCCTTCTTTATTTGCCAGATTTTTTTTATTGGTATAAACATATAAATCACCATGCGCTTCGTTACCCGCCATTTTAAGTGGCAGCTGCACATAAGTGAAAAGCTGGTTCATCTGGTTCATAAAATCCACATTATTTTGCAGATTCTGCACACTTTTTGCTACTGCAGTATCTGCTTTTCCAACGAATTGCAGAGCCTCATTCATCTTAGTCGTCTGCTCTCTTATTCGTTCATAAAGCTGCTCTACATTCTCTTTCTCTGCCACATCTGCCGGATTAAGCAGCCATTGATTACCAATCTCTGACTTCAGCATATTCTGGAAGTCCTTACTGCCAATCAATTCACGGAATACAGCCTTCCATTCGGTTTCAAGCTGCTGACCGGAAGCTTTCGCAAAAAGTTCTCCCAATTGTGTCAATACTTCTTTGTTGGAAAACTGACCGGTTTTTACTTGCTCTACTATTCTTTCATCAGCACCAAGCTTCTGCAACATATCTGCCAGTGTATTACTATCTTTCGCCACAATTGCTTCTTCTGTATCTTCAGAAGTTACCATTCCAAGAAGTGTTTCCGTCTGTGCTGTCTTATTCTGTAATACAGCCTCTTGTGCTCCATTACTCTGCGCATCCGCATTTTGTAATATATTGGTTTGTCCTTCCGGATTCTGTCCATTCTGAAGCATGGCATTTACGCCATCATTTACCTGCCTCGTCTGTAACTGTGCTTCTGCATTCCCTGACGGATTTTCCAATGCTTCGCTTACAGAGGTCATGGTTCCTTCTGTAAATGCTTTAATAATCTGCTCATAAAAAGCTACCGCCTGTGCATCCTGCCCTTCAGCAAGCAAAGACTGTCCTACCTGTGGCAATTCTGTCATAATCTGGTCAATGCTTTGTAACATCTGATGATTATAGTTCTTATATTGTTCAAACTGCTGTATATTCAGCTCTGTAATCGGTAATCCAAGACGAATCATCTGTATCACAGAAGATGTATTTGCCTGTGGGAAATCCACCAATTGTCTGCTTACCTGAGCAATCGACTCTTTGTTAATTGCCATACCTTCCTGCATCATATCAGAAACCATCTGTATATTTTCTGCACTCTGAGAAAGCCCTGCCGCTGTCAGTGCTTTTAAAATCGTCGCCTCATTTGCCATATTCGCATAAAGCGGTGTGAGGGAAATCACAGAACCACTATTAGACTTGATTTCAAAGCTCATGTTTTGTCCAAGAGCTATGTTTAAATCTCGCTCCAATCTGGCTGTCAGCACCATATCCTTATCAACAGCTATCTGAACCGTATTGCCATCTTTGGCAACCACTTCGCCCTGTATTTTTTGTCCCGGTGTATAATTCCGGATTTCTGCCTGTATCCGGCTGCTACGCTCACCGGATGAGGTACTGCCTGTTTTGGCAGTATCTGTATTATTAACGTTTTGATTTCTGGATTGAAAGATATTTCCTAAATTCACTGTCTATCCTCCGTCTGAGGTTTTATATTAACAAAAATGTGTAATAAAGGACTTTCTATGAATTGGACATGGACCATATTTTTTCAAGGCTTCTATATGTGCCTGTGCGCCGTATCCCTTATTGGATGCAAAGCCGTATTCCGGGAAAACACTATCATACTGCACCATCAGCCTGTCTCTTGTAACCTTTGCTACAATACTTGCCGCACCAATGGAAATGCTTTTCGCATCACCTTTGATAATTGGCACCTGCTTCATAGGAAGTTCCGGTATGATAACCGCATCATTTAACAGTAAATCCGGTGTCACTTCCAATTTAGAAACCGCTTCCCTCATAGCCTCATAAGTTGCCTGCAAAATATTGATTTCATCAATTCGTTCCGGTGTACTGTAACCGAGTCCTACCGCAACCGCTTTTTCCATGATAACATCATAAAGCTCCTCTCTCTTTTTTTCGGAGAGTTTCTTCGAATCATTGATATATAAAATATCACAATTTTTCGGCAAAATAACAGCACCTGCTACAACCGGGCCTGCAAGCGGTCCTCTTCCCACTTCGTCAATGCCACAAATATAAGAATATACCGCATATTGCTTCTCATATTGTTTCAAATTTTCCGTCCGTTCTAATTCCTTATGATAGGCCTCTAAATGCTTTCTCGCCTTATCTACCGCCTGTTTTACACCACTACGTTCATCCTGTTCGTATAACTGAAATAATTCAGGCAGCTCATGGTAAGTAGCTGCCTGTAATTTTTGCTTAATCTCCTGAATTGATTCTGCCATATGTATTCTTCTTTCTATCTGTGTTTAATGAATCCCATTTTATCAAGTGGTAATATCCGAATCCATGCTCTTCCGATGATGTCTTCTCTCTTAATATTTCCTACGGAAGGATCTCTGCTGTCCGAACTGTTATTTCGATTGTCACCGAGCACAAAATATTCATCCTCGCCAAGCGTAATCGGTTCATATGCCAGTCCTGGGTCTTCAATTACTTCCTTGCCATAGCCTTCTACCAGAAGTTCATCATTGATATAAATATTGCCATCGTAATCGATATAAACAGTTTCTCCCGGCAGACCAATGATTCTTTTGATATAAAATGTATTCTCTTCATATTGGAACGGAAATACAATAATATCAAAACGCTCCGGAGCTTTGAACCGATAAGTAATTTTGTCAACAATCAGATTATCTTCATTGGAGAGTCTCGGTTCCATCGAACTACCTCTTACCTCTGTCCGCTGTCCTACGAAATGAATTACAAGATAGGTCAGACAAAGTACCACCAATAAATATAAGCTGGTATTTAAGATTTCCCTTAACACTTTTTTCATGCTTATCTATAACCTCAATTCCTCTAGTCTTCTGTTATCTCATCCGGTCTTTCCAGGGTAATTCTGCCAATTCGTCCACTTCTGAAATCATCCAACAGAAGGGCGGCTGCTTTCTCATAATCAGCCTCTCCACCCTTTTTATAGCATTTTCTGTTCTCACAGATATGCTCCAGAATCTGAACCGATGTTTCCAGTTCTTCTGAAAACTGATAACGTTCCATCAACTGCTTTTTATAGTGTACCACCAAACAGTCGGTTAAGTCCATTGCCAGTTCTGTTAATTGTAAAATTTCATCATTCATGGAACCGATAAATGCTAATTTCATGCCAACTTCCTGATTTTCAAATTTCGGCCATAAAATTCCCGGTGTATCCAGAAGTTCCAATTCTTTGTTTAAACGAATCCACTGTTTTCCCTTCGTCACACCCGGCTTATTTCCGGTCTTCGCACAGGCTTTTCCTGCAAAAGAATTGATAAAAGTTGATTTACCTACATTTGGAATTCCTACTACAATTGCACGAACAGGACGGTTCACGATTCCCCTTCTTCTGTCACGCTCAATTTTTTCTTTACAGGCTTCTTTTACCGTATTATGAATGGCTTTGATACCTGCTCCTGATTTTGCATTGATTTCAAGCACATAGAAACCTTTCTGTTTAAAGTATTCAATCCACTCTTTATTACATCTATCATCTGCTAAATCCGATTTGTTTAACAAAATCAATCTTGATTTATTTTTACCAAGTTCATCAATATCCGGATTCCGGCTGCTAAGCGGAATTCTTGCATCTACTAATTCAATTACCAAATCAATTAATTTGATATTCTCCTGCATCATACGTTTTGCTTTTGTCATATGACCTGGATACCATTGATAATTCATCTTAATCTTAATCTCCATTTCCATGCACACCCACTGCGCACACTTACTTATTCTATCAGTCCCATTTCCGTTTCTTCGCCCGCCATATGGAACCATGCTTTTCCAATAATATTATCTCGTGATACAGCACCTATATTACCGGAACGGCTGTCTTCACTACTGTTGCGATTATCTCCCAGAACAAAATATTCATCTGTATCCAACGTTATTTCATTCTCTGCAATACCGGCATCTGCCATTGTATCATATAAATCTTCTTCATCCAGTAATACACCGTCTATATAAACTCTTCCTTCTTTAATCTGCACCGTTTCTCCCGGAAGCCCAATGACTCTTTTCACATAATAATGCGTATTCTGATTCCCATTTGGCAAAAACACAATCACATCCCCTCTTTTAGGAGATGATAACATATAGATGAAACGATTGATTAAAATTTCCTGCCCATTATAAAGCGCAGGTTCCATAGAATCTCCGATAACACTTGTTCGCATACCGGCAAAATAGATAATTGCAACTGCCAGAAAAACAGCCACTACCGTACCTATCATCATCTCAAAAATATCCTTTAACAATTGGGAATTCACTCTATTTTTCTTTTGATAAAAATGCAGTCCTTTTCTTCTTGCCACCCCGAACCTCTCCTATCTGTTTCAAACTGGATGTACTTTTCCATATTACAAAAACAGTTACCTCAAATTTCTTCAAGGTAACTGTCTTAATTCGCTCTTATTTTACCAATTCTTTAACTTTAGCTTTCTTACCAACACGGTCTCTTAAGTAGTTCAGTTTAGCACGTCTTACTTTACCTTTTCTTACTACTTCAACTTTCTCTACATTTGGAGAGTGAAGTGGCCATGTTTTCTCAACGCCAACACCGTTAGAAATTTTTCTAACTGTGAAAGTTGCTCTGTTGCTTCCGCCCTGTTTCTTTAAAACAGTTCCTTCGAAAACCTGAATTCTTTCACGGTTACCTTCTTTGATTTTACCATAAACTTTAACTGTATCACCTACGTTAAATTCTGGAATAGACTCTTTTACCTGAGCTGCTTCGATTTCTTTAATAATTGCGTTCATATCTTCCTCCTATTGATTCTGGATGTTCTTAATACATTTTGTAACAGAGGACCATCTTTTTTCACAACATTAGTAATTTACCATACTTTCCTATGAATTGCAAGAATTTTTTTCTGCTAATTGCTTTTTCTTTGCCTTCTTGCGCTCTCTTGCTTCTTTCTTTGCTTTTTTTATGAAATATTCTTCATTTTCCTGTGCCCATTTTTCATACAAATCCGGACGTACTTTTTTCGTACGCTCGATAGACTGCTCTAATCTCCACTCTTCAATCTTCGCATGATTACCGGAAAGTAATATCTCCGGTACTCTTTTGTCCTTCCATACTTCCGGTCTGGAATACTGTGGATATTCTAACAAATAATTGTCAAAAGATTCTGTTGTTGCCGACTCCTCGTTATGAAGTACCCCCGGAACAAGTCTGGCAATCGCATCAATCATTACCATTGCCGGAAGTTCTCCGCCGGTCAAAACATAATCACCAATAGAAACATAATCTGTAACAATTTCCTCCAGAACTCTCTCGTCAATACCTTCATAATGCCCGCACAGGAAAACCAAATCGTCTTCTTTGGCAAATTCCCGTGCCATTCCCTGATGAAATGTCTGTCCCTGCGGTGTCACATAAATAACTCTTGGCGCTTTCTTCACACCAGCATTTGCTCCGTTATTCGCAGCAAGAATCTTCGCTTCTACCGCCTTATAGGCATCGAAAACAGGCTGCGCCTGCATTAACATCCCTGCACCGCCGCCATAAGTATAATCATCCACTTTACCATGCTTCTCCGTTGTGTAATCACGGATATTCACAGCTTCTATGGAAATATATTCTCTCTCCATTGCTTTTCCCAAAATGCTGGTTCCAACCCCTTGCATAATCATTTCCGGAAAAAGCGTCAGTACATGAAAATTCATCATAATAATCCATCCATCAGATGTATTGTCATAACCATTTCGTCCATATCAACTTTTAAGATACATTCTTTGATTGCCGGAATCAGAACCTCTTGCTCATTTTCCATTTCAATGATATAAACATCATTTGCACCTGTTTCCAATACATCTTTTAAAGTACCAAATACTGCTCCGTCTTCTGTTACAACCTTCATACCAATCAAATCTGCAATAAAATATTCATCTTTTTTCAATTTTACTGCTTTTTCTCTTGTAACAAGTAGTTTTGCATTCTTGTATTTCTCAATATCATTGATGGAATCATAGTCCTTAAACTTTAAAATAACAAATTGCTTAAAGAACTTAACCCCTTCAATTGTCAAGGTAAGTCGTTCTTTTCCACTGTCAAGAATCACTTCTTTGAGCTTTTTGAAACGATTCACATCATCTGTTGTCGGAAATACCTTGACTTCACCGCGAATCCCATGTGTCTGGGTAATCACGCCAACCTGTAATTCATCTATCATGCCTGCTCCTTTATGCTGCTTATAGCAGCGTTTCCATACAACCATGCCGTTTCCGGCACTTTCACATAAAATAACAGCCTCACAGATAATCCATGAGGCTGCGTTTAATTAGATGATTTCTACATCCACTTTCTTATTGTCTTTGGATGATGCCGCTTTTACTACTGAGCGGATTGCTTTTGCAATACGACCTTGCTTACCGATTACTTTTCCCATATCGGAAGATGCAACATGAAGTTCTACTGTTACATTTTTACCTTCTTCTTTCTCTGTTACAACAACTTCATCCGGATTATCAACAAGTGCTTTTGCAATTACTTCAACTAATTCCTTCATAATCCACCTCCAAAAGCCTTATTCAACAAGTTTCTGCTCTTATTTGATGATTCCTGCATTTTTGAAAATCTTGTTAACAACTTCTGTAGGCTGTGCACCGTTTGCAAGCCATTTTTTAGCTGCTTCTTCATCAACTTTGTATGTGCTTGGATCTGTGTTAGGATCAAATGTTCCGATTTCATCGATACATTTACCATCTCTTGGGGATCTGGAATCTGCTACTACGATTCTGTAAAAAGGAGCTTTCTTCTGTCCCATTCTTCTTAATCTGATTTTAACTGCCATTTTGTTTGCCTCCATTGTAAAAAAATTATTAATATTTATTTAAATTCCTAAAAGGGGAATTTTCCCATGCCACCGAACATACCTCGTCCGCGTTTGCCTCCCATCATACCGGGAAGCTGTTTCATCATCTTCTGTGACTGTTCAAACTGTTTGATGAAACGATTTACTACACTGATATCCACACCGGCACCTTTTGCAATACGATGTTTTCTGCTTGGATTAAGTAACTTCGGATTCTGACGTTCCTCCGGTGTCATACTAAGAACAATGGCTTCCATACGATTCATTTGTTTCTCATCTATCATGGATTCAATGTCGCCCATCTGCTTATTCATTCCCGGAAGCATACCCAGAATACTGGAAATACCACCCATGTTACGCATCTGCTTCATACTTTCCAGATAGTCTTCAAAATCGAACTTGCCCTTCTTCATACGGGCTGCCATCTGTTTCTCTTTTTCTTCATCAATATCAATGTTCTGCTGGGCTTTTTCAATCAAAGTAAGGACATCGCCCATACCTAAGATTCGGTTCGCCATACGATCCGGATAAAATTGTTCCAAATCAGAAAGCTTCTCGCCCATACCTATATATAAAATAGGCTTGCCGGTTACTGCCTTAATAGATAATGCAGCACCACCTCGTGAGTCACCATCCATCTTGGATAAGATAACACCGTCAATTCCTACTTTATCATCAAAATCTTTTGCTACATTGACCGCATCCTGACCAGTCATAGCATCTACAACAAGCAAAGTCTGGTGCACTTCGACATTTGCTTTTATTTCCTGCAATTCTGCCATCATTTCTTCGTCAATATGAAGACGACCTGCGGTATCCAGAATTACAATGTTGTGACCATTTTTCTGTGCATGCTCTAACGCTGCTTTGGCAATATCGACAGGTTTGTGATTTTCTCCCATCGAGAACACATCCACCTGCTGTTTTTCACCATTTATCTGTAACTGCTTGATAGCCGCCGGACGATACACATCACAAGCTACTAAAAGCGGTTTCTTACCTTTTAATTTCATCTTACCGGCTATCTTCGCGGTTGTGGTCGTTTTACCAGCACCCTGTAAACCGCACATCATAATAACCGTAGTTGCTTTGCCGGGCTGTAACTGAATCTCAGTGGTTTCAGAACCCATCAGATTGACCATCTCTTCATTTACGATTTTGATAACCATCTGTCCCGGATTCAGACCGTTTAAAACATCAACACCAATTGCTCTTTCTTCTACTGTTTTTACAAACTGTTTTACAACTTTAAAGTTAACATCGGCTTCTAATAATGCCATTTTAACTTCTTTCAGAGCAACTTTGACATCCTCTTCTGTCAAACGGCCTTTACTTCTCAAATTTTTAAATACATTCTGCAGTTTATCCGTTAAACTTTCAAATGCCATAGAATACCTTGCCCTTCTTTACAACTCTTTCAAAATCTCTGCCGATAACTGTCTTACTTTCTGGCAGTACATCGACTTATCTTCTATTTCATTTTGCTCGTATAACTCAGACAATTTGTCAATTTCCTGAATTTGCTTCTGTATTTTCATAAATTTGGCAATCAGCTGCAATTTGTCTTCATATTCCTGAAGTGCCTTGTCACATCGCTTCACAATATCATGCACACCCTGTCTGCTGATTCCCTGCTCAGATGCAATCTCACCAAGCGATAAATTCTCGTACACAACACCTTCGTAAACCTGTTTCTGATGCTCTGTCAATAATTCTCCATAAAAATCATACAGCAAACCCTGTTCAACGATTTTCTCCATGATTTCACTCCCATCAGATTACTAATTACCATTCAACCTTAGCCATTTTACTATATGCCATAGTGACTGTCAAGTATTTTTTCTTGACACCCCGGCTATAAAAGTATATAAATTTTTTCTCTTATTTGCAAGATTTAAGTGCAATTTATCCTATAAAGTGTTATAATAATACTCACACACAGTTCTAAAGGAGGGCGTATTGTGAAACAGGAAGATTTGAATTCTACTCAGCAAAAAAAACTGGATGTATGGGAAAGCGAGCTTGCTTCTGCTACTGAAACAATCAGCATCATTAAACAATGTACGAAAGAATTAGAGTCTATCGCATCCAAACAAACTATCATGGCATTAAATGCTTCTATTGAAACGGCCCGAGTTGGGGCTGCCGGAGCAGGATTTGGTATTATCGCTAAACAGATGGGTGAATTTTCCAAACAATCATCTGAACTCTACAAACAGATTACCGATGCTGCCAATAAGATTTCTGATTCTATTGAGAAGATGAATAATGTGTAGGATATAAATAGCTATACATATAGTAAACAAAATATATAAAAGTCCCTCAGCAAATGTTCTGAGGGACTTCTCTTTTATTTAATTCTATTTAACCTAATTTTATTTTGTTTAATTTTCTTTTTCCTTCTTATCTCGCACCCTTGTCGTAAATTTCACCCAAAGCCTTCGGAGAATGATTCTGCTTGCTAAAGAAAATCAGCATAAACAAGGTTAACACATACGGCAATATCATTACCAGATCTTGATAACTGCTTGGCATCTCCAGTACCTTGACTAATTCATATCCGGCTGAACGTGCAAAACCGAATAACAGACACGCTCCCAATGTAGGAAGAATTTTCCAGTTACCGAAGATAAGTGCTGCAATTGCAAGATAACCATAGCCGGAATAAATATTAGAGGAAAAGTTTGCTGAAATAGAATAAGCAAAACAAATTCCACCAAGTCCGGAAAATGCACCGGATGCCATAACTGCAATCAGTCTGACTTTTCCCACTTTGATTCCCGCTGCATCTACTGCATGTGGATTGTCACCACAGGCTCTGAGATGTAGACCAAAACGTGTCTTATATAATACAAACCATGCAACAAAGGCAATCACAACAATCACAAATTCAAACGGATACAAATTCGTAAATATTGCACCCAATACAGGAATCTGTGATAACACCGGTATTGTAATTCTATCCGACACCCCTAAAACAAATTTATTGGAAGCAGCACCAAATACACTGGCGTTAATCTGTTTTACAAGGAATTCTGTCAGTGCCATTGCCAGAATATTGATTACAACACCGCTGATGACCTGGTTGGCTTTGAATTTGATACATAGGAGCGCATGAATAAGGGAAAACAACATACCACCCAGGAATGCGAATACCATTGCCAGATAAAAAGGTATTGGTGAGTCTCCCGGAAAGTTTCCAGCAATACTGAATGCAACCAATGCACCACAAAATGCGCCAAAGCCCTGTAAACCTTCAATAGCAAGGTTCGTTATACCACTTCTTTCACAATAAATTCCGCCAATTGCCATAATAAACAGAGGTAAGGCAAAGGACAGTCCGTCAATAATAATTGTATTCATTACTGTTCCTCCTTCCATCTGTCTGCTTTGTATTTTACAAAAGAACCACAAGCACTAAAGAGCAAAATAACGCCGGTAATTGCCGAAGCAATTTCTGCCTGTACGCCGGATGCCGAACTCATATAGGTACTTCCTTTGGAAATTACGGTAATTAAAAAAGAAGAAAACAGAATCCCTACTGGAGAACTGTTACCTAACAGTGCAACCGCAATCGCATCAAAACCTGTATTTGTTAAAACTCTTGGCTGAATAGATGCATAATAACCTAAATAATATGTAACACCTGCCAGACCGGCAAAGCCACCGGAAAGCATCATCGCCAGTACTCTCGTTCTGCCGACCTGAATGCCCGCGTACTGTGCTGCCTTCAAGCTGCTTCCAACCGCTTTGATTTCAAAACCAAGTGTAGTCTTATTTAAGATAATTGCTGTAATTATAATTCCTATCACTGCAACCAGAATACCAAGCGGTATATTCATTTTATAATTTCCAATCACAACATCCACCAATGTCAACCTGCTTGCTGCGCCAACACTTTTGGACTGTCTGGAAACAGGGTCTACAAAAAAGGTATTAATAAAGAAACTGGCAACATACTGAATAATATAGTTAAACATAATCGTCGATACGACTTCATTAATATTAAACCTATGTTTCAGATACCCTACCAGTGCACCTACTAACGCACCTACTACAAAACCGATCACAATGACTGCCGGTTTGGCAATGACTGCTGACAATTCTGAATAACCTACCAAAATTGTTGCAGTAAAACCTGCCGCCAGCATCTGTCCTGCTACACCGATATTAAAAAGTCCCGCTTTCAACGCAATTAATACGGACAAGGATGCAAAAAGCATTGGTGTTAATGCATCCAGAAAACTCATGAAATCTGTAATCATTCCTTTGTATCCGGCATAAGATTCTTTCGGTGCAAGCCCGGAGCCCTGCAATAAATTATAATATGCATGGAAAGGATTTTTCCCAAGTAAAGCAATTACTATTGCACCGGCAATTAAACTCAACAGAATAGAGAATATCGGAATCATATATTTCTGTCTTTTTTCATGACCTATGGTTTGTAAAACCAATTTTTTGAAGATATTTTTATTCTTCACGACATCCTACCCCCATCATAAATTCTCCCACTTGTCCGGGAGTTAATGTTTTAGCATCTGCTATTTTCTGAATCTCGCCGTTATAAATAACGCCAATCGTATCTGCAAGGTTCATAACCTCGTCAAGTTCCAGTGAAATCAAAAGAATTGCCTTTCCTTTATCACGTTCACCAATAATCTGCTTATGTATATTTTCAATTGCTCCGATATCAAGTCCCCTTGTCGGCTGTACAAAAATAAGTAAAGAAGATTCCAGTTCTATTTCTCTGGCTATAATCGCCTTCTGCTGATTACCACCGCTCATAGAACGGACAATCGTTGCATTTCCCTGTCCACTTCGAATATCATATTTGTCAATCAGCTTCGTTCCGTATTCCTCAAATTCATTCGCCTTAATCATTCCTTTTGATGAAAAAGGCTCCTCAAAGTAATTTTTCAATGCCAGATTATCGGAAAGTGAAAAATCCATTACCAGACCAACATTGTGCCTGTCTTCCGGAATATACGCAAGCCCTTCTAAATTTCGCTTTCGAATGTTGTAATTTGTAATATCCACTCCATTTAAAGTTATCTTACCACTGCTTGCCTTCATCATTCCGGCAATCGCATCTGCAATCTCTACCTGTCCATTACCGGACACACCTGCTATTACAAAAATTTCTCCTTTATGAATGGAAAAGCTGACATCTTTTACTACTTCATATTTGTCCTGATTTTTGACAGTAAGGTGCTCCACTTTAAGAACTTCTTCTCCGAATTTCGGTTCTGTTTTTTCTACCGTAAAGTTAACTTCACGACCAACCATCATATTTGCCATAGTTTTTGTATCGGTTGTTGCTACGTCCAGAACACCAATCAGTTTACCTCGGCAAAGAATTGCACAACGATCTGCAATTTTCTTGATTTCTTCCAATTTATGTGTAATCAGAATAATCGTTTTGCCATCATCACGAAGGCC
Organism: Lachnospiraceae bacterium; assembly: GCA_017623295.1. GTDB lineage: Bacteria > Bacillota > Clostridia > Lachnospirales > Lachnospiraceae > UBA3282. The sequence goes on from JAGAPK010000051.1 coordinate 24,596, forward strand.
TTTGATAATCTCCAGAAGAAATTCAATTTCCTGTGGTGTAAGTACCGCTGTCGGCTCATCAAAAATAAGAATTTCCGCTTCACGATACAACATTTTCAATATTTCAACACGCTGTTGTATGGAAACATTCACATCTTCAATTACTTTTGTCGGATCAACTTCCAAACCAAATTTCTTAGACAATTCCAGAATCTCTTTATTGGCTCTTTTCAAATCAACCGTTTTGATAAAGCCTAATGTTTTCTTTACCGGTTCCATTCCCATAATAATATTCTCAGCAATTGTATAATTGCTGACTAATTTAAAGTGCTGATGCACCATTCCAATATTCAACTGCGTTGCATGATTTGGAGACTGAATTTTAACTTTCTCTCCACGAATAATAATTTCACCCTCATCCGGTTCATACATACCAAAAAGCATACTCATCAGAGTGGATTTTCCGGCTCCATTTTCACCGAGCAATGCGAATATTTCTCCCTTCTTAATCTGGATAGAAACATCATCATTTGCTACAATACCAGGAAAACGCTTCGTGATATGGTTCATCTCGATAATGTAATCAGACATGTAAATCCTCCCACAGACTTCCCCTTGTCAGTCTATTTCTATTTTGTACTTTTCTATTATATCGAAAAAAGTCAAAAAGAAAAAGGCTGTATAGGAAAATTTTGTATCTTTTCCTCACAGCCTTTATTACTTTCTCATTTTTCAAATCATTCCATAAATGATTACTCTATCCTACCATGTAAAATCTTCTGGTGTGATACCATTGAAGTTAGCAGCCGGTACGATTGCTCCGGATTTAACCTGCTCATATGCTGCATCAATTTTCTCGATTGTTTCAGCGCTTAACTGGCATCTGCCTTCTTCGCTTACATAACCTGTAGAATCTGTATCAGCCTGGAGTGTTACGTTACCACCTTTGAAAGAACCATCTGCGATAGCTGTTAATGCTCTTTCTACGTTAAGGTGCATAACCTTAAGAGCAGATGTAAGAACTACGTTACTGTCTCCGTTTGCACCATCATCATACTGGTCAACGTCACAACCGATGAATTTAACGCCTTCAGCTTCTTTTACAGCTGTAAGTGTACCATTTCCGGATGCACCAGCTGCAACAAAAACAATATCAACGCCTTCTTCGATTAACGCATTACCTACTACTTTACCTGTAGCTTCATCAGCGAAAGAACCGATGTAGTTACCGCCTACGTTAGCACCGGTAACGTCAGTTCCTGCATAGGAAGGAAGTTCAACAACTTCTACGCTCTTACCTTCTGTTTCGTTAACATATTTAACACCGCATTCAAAACCATACTGGTAGTTAACATTAGAAGGATATGCAATACCATTAACAACTGCTACTTTGTTTGTAGTTGTTTCTAATGCTGCAGCCATACCAGCAAAGAAGCCGGATTCCTGCTCTGCGAAGCACATAGCATAGATATTTTCAACTTCTACTGTATTTCCTTCTGCATCAGATGGGAAGGAATCTACAAGGATGAATTTAACATCAGGATTTTCCTGTGCAACTGTAGAAATTCCAGCGAACTGGAAACCGCAGCAAACGATTACATCATAATCAGCTACGATATCTGCTACTGCCTGAACAGCAGCTGCTGTATCACCAGTTGTTTCCTGTACAGGTGTTACAGTAGCATCTGGATTAGCTTCGATAAAGCTTAAAATACCGTTGTAGTTATCTTCATTGAAAGAACCATCATCAACTCCGGAAGGACTGCTTACGATAGCAATTTTTAATGCTGCCCCAGCAGTTTCTTCTGTTGTTTCTTCTGCATCAGTTGTTTCTTCTGCTGCAGTTTCCTCTGTTGTTGTTGCTTCTTCTGTTGCTGCATCTTCAGTTGTTGTTTCTTCTGTTGTTGTTTCTTCTGTTGTTGTTTCTGTAGTATCTGCTGAGCTACCACATGCAACTAAAGAAAAAGACATAACAGATGCAAGAACAAGTGCTAAAATTTTCTTTTTCATAATTGTCTCCTCCTGATTTATGAATTACTTTTTTAACATGGATATCTTAGCATTGAATCACAGAAAATTCAACAAAAAATTCTCCAAAGAATATCCTTGGAGAATCTTACGCCTATAATTATTTATAAAATTTCTAAATAACCAATTATTTTTGTCATATCAAACTCTTTCAAAATACCAAGATTTGGGTCATAGTATTTTCTATCAAAGCCTACCAGATAATGGCTGTATCTTCCCATCTTTTCCATGATAATACAGCAATGTGGTAATTTCACTTCTTTTCCAAGTGTATAAACAAGCTTTTCCGCATGAGGAATACCAAGATATTCCAAAGTACCAATCATTTTCCCCATATTTGCCTGCCACTCGCGGCACTTCATAATATCACTTGCTTCGTCTAATGTTGTGCCGGCAATCATTGCGATACATGCCTGACCGCAAAGGCCATCCCAAGGTTGTGTTACTAAATCCACACTATCCACTTTCCTGATTGGATTTTCTACTGAATATGGACTGTTTTCACTTACCTCAACATCATTTCCTACAATTTCAATGGAAACTAAATATTTTTTGCCAAGTTCTACTTTGGATAAGATGCTGTCATCTACCGGAATATCATAATATCCCTGCCCCTTTGGCAGCAAATCACAAGTAAAACATACATCATCAAAACATACTCTTGCCGGTGCATCACCGATTTTCTCGCAAACTTCCCATACATTAAACGGAACTGCGATTGAATTTTCATTTTCTCTAAATTCAACCGTTCCTTCAAATTCGTATTTCACGCTCATACCTCCACATTTTTTATTAACCTTCTCATCTGTATACCAATATGTATTCAGATATAATTATTTTAGCATGAACCCTAATATCACACAACCATTGTACCTTATTAAAAACATAGAATCTAACCTTTTACCATAGAAGGCGATACCCCGACAATATCCTTAAATCTTCTTGCAAAAGTAGAATAATCAGAAAAACCACAATCATAGCACACTTTCGATGCCGGTACACCAGTCATAATTCTTCTTTTGGCTTCCAGAATTCTCTTCTCGCTGATATATTGATGAATGGAATAACCGGTCGCTTCTTTGAACTGGCGCATCAGATAATAGCGGCTGATATAAAACTTTTCCGCCAGCAAATCAATGTTTATTTCTTCCTGTGTCAGATGCTCCTGTATATAAGATATCACATCAACTATTTTCTCATTATAGGAAGCAGTTGTGATAAATGCTTTGGGCTGCGCCACACACGCTCTGTTAAACAAAACCATAAATTCTAACAAAGCAGCTTCTAGCATTCTATCGCTTAAGAAATCCTGTTTCTGCTTCGCTTCTTCTTCCATACGCATCAGACATTCTAATAACTGCTCATAACTTCCCGGTGCAAAATGGACTACCGCATTCCGGTTTATCTTTGCAAGTTCAAAGCAATTCCGCATGCTTTCCATTCGCTCATTTTCGTGACTCATAAATTCTTCCGAAAGATATATAATATATCTCTCGTAAGGCTTATCTGTTTCGATTTCCGGCTTATGAATCGCATTGAAATCTACTAAGACAAAATCATGCGGCTTCAATTTATAGCTTTTTCCTTCAATCTTATAATTCACATTGCCTTCTACGAAATAAATGATTTTGTAAAAGTCATGGTAATGGAATGCAAACTCTTTCTGCACACAATCTTTGATATGAAAAATTTTAAAAGGCTCTGTTAAAAAGCCTGTTTTCTCATATTGTTCCAGCCCATTTTCCGGTATTTCTTTTTTCGCGTCGCCTTTTACTTTCTCAGTCATTTGACAGATCCTCAAAACTAATATTCATATCAACATCGCCTTCGATTCCATAAATACTTCCGCTGTCGGTATACTGCCATACCTTAAAATCATATGGGAAATATACTTCTGAATCATAGTAAGCAAACCATTTATCGTATTCTTCCAGCTGTTCCATATCTAACATCAGCATAAAGGTTTTCAGGTTTCCATATATCATCGGTGTATAGCCTGCGTTCTTAATCATCTCACAAAAAGCAATACAATACTCTGTTCTCTCTTCTTTGGTTAAATCATTGGTTCTTCCGTTTTTGTTTGCAACTGCTTCTACATCCAATACAACCGGATAGGTTACATCATAAGGCTCAATCGCATCCAGTACATATGCTGCCTCTTCCTTTGCCTCTGCCACGCTGGTTGCCTGAGTAAAGAAATAAATACCTACATCAATGTCATTGTCCAGTGCACCGTTGATATTATCTTCAAACGTTTCGTCTTGCATGATTTCCCCTTCGGTATAGCCACGAATTCCAAGACGGATAAAAGCATAATCGACATCGTCCTGTGCAACTTTGTTCCAGTTAATATCCCCTTGATATTTGGAAACATCAATTCCCTTATAGGAAATCAGTTCATCATTTTCGTAATATTCCATCAATCCATCTTCTGTCTGCACAAAATTTTCTGCCTGATATGTATGCTTTTTGAGCGAATCCTGAATCGGGAAAAAGAAATACTGGTTGGAGTCCGCCACAATAATGTCATCCGGATAAAACTTCCGCAACACGTTGATTGTGCTTTCTCCACCTTCCAACAACTCTTTGATGCCGCCTAAAATCTCATTTTCTTTTTCTTCCGATGCCTGTAAAGCCACTTCCTGCGTTTTCTGGCTTAACAAAGCATCGAACTCTTCCTGTGTATAGCTTTCTTCCTGTATTGTTTTAATTTCTGCCAGTTCCTGCATAACCGTTATATTTTCCATCTCAGCCGCCCGGTATTTGAAAACCATAACAAGACAGACCGTAACTGCACATAGTGTTACGATACATAATATAATGGAACCAAACAAAATGCTGTTTTCACTTTTTCTTCGTCTTCTCTTTCTCGTTCTCATTGGTACATTATTTTCCTGCATAAATTCTCCTCTTCACTAAATCCGTTCACTAAAATAACTTTTGTATCCTTCTCCAAATACTTCGGTTGCTCTTGTAATAATCATAAAGGCTTCCGCATCCTCTTCTTTTACAATTACTTCTATTTGCGGCGAGATTGCCTTTTTTACAGCGCACAAAAGTACTTTTTTCTCTTTTCCACTGAATGCCCCGCGTCCTTCAATATGTGTCACTCCGACATTCAGTTCATCTAACAGCCGCTCCGTAATTTCTTCTGCCTTATCACTGATAATATAAATTAATTTGGCTTCATCCTTACCATACAAAACAATATCCAATACCGCCGAAGAAACAATAACCGCAATCGCTGCATATAGGGCAGCCTCAATATCATGAAACACCATTCCTGATATACTCACAATTATAACATCTGCAAAGAAAAAAATCACTCCTGTCTTTAGATGAGGTAATTTTAATCGCAGCCATTTTACAATAATATCCATTCCACCTGTTGTTGCACCAGCTTTTAATATCATACCAATTGATACCGCAGTCAGTGCACCACCGGCAAGTGCTGCTAACAGTATATCATCTGTGGCAGCCCCAAAGGATGACAAAATATTGGTAAATACAGAAATAAGACTAAGCGCATAAATTGTTGAAATCGTAAATTTTATTCCAAATTTCCAGATGGCAAACAAAAGAATCGGAATATTTAAAAGAAAAATCAATGTACCGGTTTCTATTGGAAGTACCCTGTTAATAATAATTGCAATGCCAGTTACCCCACCCGGTGCCATATTATTGGGGTCCACAAACAAACTGACCGCTGCGGCATATCCCAAAGATGCTATCGTAATAATCAGATATTTTTTTATATTTTCTTTCCATGTAAGTTTTTTCATATGATTCCCCTTGCAAACAAAAAATCCATATACAGCTAGTATACGGATTTTTATTCAAAATATTTATCTTAAAATCTTTATCGTTTCTGATTTCTCTTAGAACGCAGGCATAATATAACTCTTAGATACTTGCACGAACCAGCTTTGGTTTATAGCCGTTTTCTTCCAACGCCTTGATAATCTGGTTTTTGTGTTCTGTACCATATGCTTCCAAAGTAATACGAAGTTCTACTGCCGCATTACGGTTAATGGATACGAACTGATTATGCTCTAACTTGATAACGTTACCGCTCTGTTTTGCAATGACATCAGCTACTCTGGATAATTCACCCGGCTTATCCGGAAGTAATACAGATACCGTAAAGATTCTGTCACGCATTACAAGTCCCTGCTGTACAACGGAAGACATTGTAATAACGTCCATATTTCCACCACTTAAGATGGAAACAATCTTTTTGTTTTTAACATTCAGATGTTTCAATGCTGCAACAGTAAGCAGTCCTGAATTTTCAACAATCATTTTATGATTCTCTACCATATCAAGGAACGTAACAACCAGTTCTTCATCTTCTACGGTAATAATATCATCCAGATTCTTGCTTACATATGGAAAAATAACACTACCCGGTGTCTTAACTGCAGTACCATCTGCAATAGTATTAACACCATCCAATGTCACTACTTTTCCTGCTTTGATAGATTCCTGTATACAGTTTGCACCAGCCGGTTCTACACCAATTACTTTAATCTTTGGATTTAACAATTTGGCAAGTGTGGAAACACCGGTTGCCAGACCGCCACCACCAATCGGAACCAGAATATAATCTACCAGCGGAAGTTCTTTGATAATTTCCATCGCAATTGTTCCCTGTCCGGTTGCCACGTCCAAATCATCAAAAGGATGCACGAAAGTATATCCATGCTCTTCTGCCAGTTTATATGCATGTGCACAAGCTTCATCATATACATCACCATATAAAACAACTTCTGCCCCATAACTTTTCGTTCTATTTACTTTAATAAGAGGAGTTGTAGTAGGCATTACAATCGTTGCTTTTACACCATAGCATTTTGCTGCATATGCAACACCCTGTGCATGGTTTCCGGCAGATGCTGTAATCAGACCTTTCTGTCTGTCCTCTTCTGACAACGTGCTTAATTTATAATAAGCACCTCTCAATTTGTAAGCACCGGTAAACTGCATATTTTCCGGTTTCAGATATACTTTATTTCCGGTCTGCGCACTGAAATAGTCACTGTACACCAACTCAGTTGACAACGTAACCTTTTTCACAACTTCACATGCTTCTTCAAATTTTTCCAGTGTCATTTTTTTCTCTTCCATTTCTAACGCCTCTGTTTCCTTATCGTTTCACACAATTATATTACTGCCTATTGGTATTTCTTTCAACCTGTTCTTATTGGTAAATTTACATTTACGCTTCCGGCTCTTGTTCATCATCACTTTTTACATCAAAAAGTGCATTCACAAACTGGTCCGCATCGAACTTCTGCAAATCTTCAATCGTTTCACCAACACCGATATATTTTACCGGAATCTTTAACTCGGATTGAATTGCTACAGCAATACCACCTTTGGCTGTTCCATCCATCTTGGTCAAAATAATACCGGTCAAATCAGCGACCTCACCAAATTCTTTTGCCTGCTGTAACGCATTCTGTCCGGTCGTACCATCTAATACAACCAGATTCTCTCTGTGTGCATTGGGGAATTCTTTGTCAATGATACGGTTAATTTTTTTCAATTCTTCCATCAGATTTTTCTTATTATGAAGTCGTCCTGCAGTATCACAAAGAAGAACATCAACATTTCTTGCCTTCGCAGCCGCTACCGCATCAAAAATAACACTTGCCGGATCAGAACCTTCATTACCGCCGATAATATCAACACCTGCTCTGTTTGCCCATTCAGTCAGCTGTTCACCTGCCGCTGCACGGAACGTATCGGCTGCAGCCAGAAGAACTTTTCTGCCCTGTGCCTTTAATTTACCCGCCAGCTTACCAACAGATGTTGTTTTACCAACACCGTTTACGCCAATGACTAATACAATTGACTGCTCATGTTCAAATTCGTAGGCTGTTTCTCCTACCCGCATCTGATCTTTGATATTCTGAATCAGAAATTCCTTGCATGCTGCCGGTTCTTTAATATGGTTTTCTTTCACCTGGTCACGCAGCTTATCCAGAATTTCGCTTGTCGCTTTGACTCCGATATCTCCCATAATCAGAATTTCTTCGAGTTCTTCATAGAAATCTTCATCAATCGCTGAAAAACCACTGAAAATAGAGTCAATTCCATGAACAATATTGTTTCTTGTTTTGGTAAGACCTGCTTTTAATCTGCTAAAAAAGCCTTTTTTCTCTTCACTCATTAATCATCCAATTCCTTATCAATCAAATTAACACTTACTAACGTAGAGACACCTTTCTCCTGCATGGTAATACCGTACAGGCGGTCTGCTTTCTCCATTGTACCACGTCTATGTGTAATAACAATAAACTGTGTATTTTTCGTCAGCTTATGTAAATATTTTGCAAAACGTCCTACATTGTTTTCATCAAGTGCCGCCTCAATTTCGTCCAGAAGACAGAATGGTGACGGCTTTAAGTTCTGAATTGCAAACAACAGACAAATTGCAGTCAGTGACTTTTCTCCACCGGACATCTGCATCATATTGACTAATTTCTTTCCCGGTGGCTGTGCAATAATACGAATGCCTGCTTCCAGTACATCTTCATCTTCTATTAACTCAAGAGTACCTTTACCACCGCCAAACAGTTCCTTAAATACTTTATCAAATTCACGGTTAATTTCCGCAAATTTTTCATTGAACTGTTTACGCATTGAAGTATCTAATTCTTCAATAATGCCCATCAAAGTCTTTTCTGCTTCTACCAGGTCATCATGCTGTGTCTTTAAGAAGCTATAACGTTCCATCAAATTCTTATAGTCTTCGATAGCGTTAACATTGACATCGCCCAATTTCCTGATGGCATCCTTTAAACCGGAAATTTCTTTCTTCATACCCGGTAAATCCGTCATTTCCTCATCTCGCAGAGATGCTGCATCGGATAATGTTATCTCATATTCATCCCACATGTAGTTAATCTGGGATTCAATGGATTCTTCTAATTTTTCTTTCTGACTGTTCAAACGATAAACTTCTTTATCCAACGCATTCATGCGCTCGGAAAGTTCTTCTCTTGTAGTAAAGAAATTTTTCTGTTTATTGGACAACTCTTCTTTTGCAGCAATGTCTTCTTTTAACTTAATCTCTGTATCAGACTGTGTCGTATGAGAGGCAAGAATCGTTTTCTCAATTTCGATAATATTTTCTTTCTTGCGTTCTACTTCTTCTTTACTTAAATTCAAGCCATCCTTTACTTCCTGTAATTCCACTTCATGACGTTCGATTTCACCCATAATACGGTCTACATTCTGTTTGTGGAACTCTTCGGTCTGACGCATTTTCTCGACTTCCACATCCCACTCGGATACTTTAGCTGCCTGCTCAGACTCTTCGCCACGAAGACCTTCTAACTGACTCTGGAACTCGGTAATCTGTGCTTCCACATTTTTTTCTAACAGTTCAGAATCTTCCAGTTCTCTTACAATTTCATCTTTTCCGACTTGAATTTCCTTAATCTGTGTTTCGATTTCCTGTTCTTCCGTCTTTAATTCACTGAAACCTTCTGCAGTTTCATTCTTACGTTCCTGTGCCTGAATAACGTTTAAGCGTGCCGTATTCTGTTCAATAAATTTACGTTGTAACTGTCCTTTGACATCTTCAACTTCCAGACGTAACTTATTACGCTGCGCTTTCGTATCTTCAATTTCCTGCAAAAGGTTGTCGATATCAATAACGTACTGTTTAACCTTTTTCTCCAGTTCTTCCATCTCACGACGACGGCCTAACAGATTACTATTGTTCTTAAAAGCACCACCACTGATAGCACCACCTGGAACAAGCAATTCGCCCTCAATCGTAACCATACGGATGCCGTAATCAAACTTACGGGCGATTTTCACCGCATTGTCTACGTTATCGACTACCATAATACGGCCAAGCATCGCTTTTGCAACATTCTTGTATTTCTTATCAATCTTAACCAGTTCATCTGCCATACCGATAACGCCTTTTTCTTTTAACGCATCCGGATTCTTAAATTCCTGTGGCTTGGTAATACTGGTTAATGGCAGGAAGGTCGCACGTCCTGCTTTTGCTTTTTTCAGATAAGCAATCATGCTCTTAGCAGTTTCTTCATCTTCCGTAACGATATTCTGAATATTACCGCCAAGCGCTGTTTCAATCGCTGTTTCGTATTTTGCATCTACCTGAATGATGTCCGCTACAACACCGATAATACCTTTTTCTTTTGACTTCTGTTCCATAACCGCTTTGACGGAACCACCATAGCCGTCATAGCGTTCGGTTAAATTGGACAGTGCCTCCAATTTGGATTTTTCCTGATGATATAATACTTGTGTATCGCGCAGCTTCTGGTCTTTGTTTGCCAGTGTTTCCCGCATTTCCACAAGCTTCTCTTCTAACACTTCCTGTTTATCGTGAAGTTCCCTGATAACAACATTTACTTTTTCAAATTCTTCTTCCAGATTCTTGATATTCTCTACCTGTGCAGCTTCATCTGATTTTGCACGAAGCAAGCGGGAATTCAGCTCTGCCTTACGAATCTGAATCTGTTCTAACATGGTATCGTAACGTCCCATCTTGGATTTGATGGTTGCACGATTATTCAAAGCATCAATAATAGTATTTTTGCCACTTTCAATGTTATTATTTAACTCTTCAATTCGATTCTGTACTTTCTCAAGAAGACCTCTTGCTTCTTCTCTTGCCTGTTCCAAAGCAGTCAACTTCTCATCGATTTCCTTTTTATCTTGTAAAATGCCTTCTTTTTCTGTAGTTCTTTCATCGATAGCTGCCTGAATGGATTTGATACGGCTTTGCAAATGTTCTTCATTACCCTGTGCAGAGTTAATCTGTTCTTTGAGAACGTTGATTTCACCTTCCAGTTTAGAACGCATTACACCGGTATCTGTCAAAGTAGAACGAGCCTGTTCGATTGCCTGATCCAGCATTTCAATACGACTTTCTACCTGTTCGTACTCTTCCTTAATATTTTCATATTTCTTGGTGGTATCATCTAAATCACCGCTTGCAATATGTAATTTACCATCTACGGCATCTAACTGTTCTTTGATACGTACATTTTCCAGAAGGAAAACATTTACATCCAACGTTTTCAGTTCTTCTTTTTTCTTCAAGTAAATCTTCGCTTTTTCAGACTGTTTCTCCAATGGTCCAATCTGCTTCTCAAGCTCAGATAAAATATCGCTGACACGGACAAGATTCTGCTTCTCATCCTCTAACTTTTTCTGTGCCGCATATTTTCTACGTTTGAATTTAACAATACCGGCTGCTTCGTCGAAAAGTTCTCTTCTCTCTTCCGGTTTACCACTTAAAATTTTATCAATCTGACCCTGTCCGATAATAGAATAACCTTCTTTACCGATACCGGTATCATAAAAAAGTTCATTGACATCCTTCAAACGGCAGATTGTGCCGTTAATCATATATTCACTTTCACCGGAGCGATATAATCTTCTGGAAACCGTTACTTCATCAAAATCAATAGCAAGCTGATGATCGGAATTATCCAGTGTAATCGCAACATAAGCATAACCAAGCGGCTTACGAAGCTCTGTACCGGAAAAAATGACGTCCTGCATAGAGGCGCCACGAAGCTGCTTGATACGCTGCTCACCAAGCACCCATCTTACAGCATCGGCAACATTACTCTTACCACTACCATTTGGTCCGACAATACCGGTAATACCATTATGAAACTTAAACACAATTTTATTTGCAAAGGATTTAAATCCATGAACTTCAATACTCTTTAAATACATACTTACCTCACATCTATCTGCATAACAGACGGTTTTCTATGCAAACACAGAAAGCAATGCTTCATAAGCAGCCTGCTGTTCTGCTGACTTCTTTGTTCTGCCGGAACCGGTTCCAATTTTTTTCTCATCAATTCTTGCTTCAACTACAAAAACTTTATCATGATCAGGACCTTCTTCCCGAATCAATTCATAATGAAGCGTTCCTTTTCCTTGCTGCTGTACGCGCTCTTGCAGAATCGTTTTGGCATCATAGAAAAGCTGCTTATGCTCTAAATCCGATAAAATAAATTTATGGATATGTGCCGCTGCCGCTTCCATACCACTGTCCAGATATATTGCGCCAATTACAGCTTCCATAACATCTGACACAATGGAATCTTTCTTCCTTCCGCCTGTCATTTCTTCGCCTTTACCAAGCAGAATATATTCCTCTAAACCAAATTCCCTTGCACAAAAAGCAAGCGCCGGCTCACATACCATAGATGCACGCAGCTTGGTCAGTTGACCTTCCGGCATCCGTGAATTTTCTTTATACAGAAATTCACTGGAAACCAGTTCAAGTACTGCATCTCCCAAAAATTCCAGTCTTTCATAATCATCATATTTATTTATTTTCTGCTCATTTGCAAAAGAACTATGTGTCAAAGCCTGTTTCAGCAATGCTTTATTTTTAAATTGATATCCTATTTTGTTCTCTAATTCCTCAAAGGATTTCTGCACCATTCTGCTTCCCCTTCCGGATTTCCCTTTTTATTTCATTGACCTCAAAAAAAGCCCTCTTTGAGGAAAGGGCTTTTTATTCAATCGAATTTTTAATTAAATTAACCGCTTCTTCTACTGTCGTTATACGTTCCACATCTTCTGCCGGAATTTCAATATCAAATTCTTCTTCGATTCCCATAACAATCTGAAAAACATCTAAAGAATCTGCTCCTAAATCTTCCATAAAAGTTGTTTCCATTGTAATTTCTTCCGGATCTACATTTAAAATCTGCGCAATTACTTGTTTTAACTTTTCAAATTCCATAGCAACACAGCCTTCCTTATTGTTCTTCTGTAGTTACCTTATCCTGTACGGTAATTTTTTCTTTAATTTTCTCGTTAATGCCCTGTTCCTTAAAGGTGATACACTGCACAATAGAATTTTTTATTTCGTTTGCTTTAGAACTTCCATGTGTTTTTACCACAAGACCATTCAGACCAAGCAATGGTGCTCCACCATACTGCTCCAAATCAAAAGCTTTCAAAGTCTGTTTTAAAGCCGGTTTTACCAGAAGGGCACCGATTTTACTTCTAAGTGATGTCAGCATGCCTTCTTTTACTTTTTTGATTAAAGTCGTACCAACACCTTCATATAATTTCAAGATAACATTGCCGACAAACGCTTCACAGACAATAACATCTGCCAGACCTGCCGGAATATCTCTTGCTTCAATGCTTCCAATAAAATTGATATCCGGGCAATTTTTTAAAAGAGGAAAAGTTTCTTTTACAAGTGCATTGCCCTTCTCTTCTTCTGCTCCATTATTTACAATGGCTACTTTCGGATTTTTGATGCCCATGACATTTTCCATATAAATAGAGCCCATCTTTGCAAACTGTACCAGATGAGATGGTCTTGCATCTACATTTGCTCCACAGTCTACTAATAAAGAACATCCTTTTTCTGTTGGAATAAGTGGTGCAAGTGGCGGTCTTTCAACGCCTTTGATTCTTCCGACAATCACTTGTCCACCAACAAGTGTTGCACCAGTGCTTCCTGCCGATACATAAGCATCACAGGTTCCTTCTTTTACAAGGTTTAATGCTTTCACTAATGAAGAATCCTTTTTCTTGCGAATTGCCATAACCGGAGGTTCTGCAGTTTCAATTACTTCTTCTGCATGAACAAGGGTAAGCTGACTATCATCATAAGTATATCCGGCAAGTTCTGCCTTCATGACATCTTCTTTTCCTACCAGATAGACTTTTACATTCTTATTCTCATTGATAGCTTCAATGGCACCTTTAATAATTTCCTTCGGTGCATTATCTCCACCCATCGCATCTACTGCTACGTTTACATATTCTCCCATATCTTACCTCCTAAGCATCTTATAATAATATACTAGACCATAGTACAAAAATCAAGTTATTAGGCAAAAAAAGTCCCCATCGGCACGCCAATGGGGAATATGGATTAGTTAACTGCGATAATTTCTTTTTTGTTGTATGTTCCACATTTCTTACATACTCTGTGAGGTACCATTAAAGCACCACATTTGCTACATTTTACCAATGTAGGAGCAGTCATTTTCCAGTTTGCTCTTCTCTTATCTCTTCTACCTTTAGAAGATTTGTTCTTTGGACAAATAGACATCGTTACACCTCCTTATTCGCGTTAAAGATATCTTTTATCACTGCCATCCTTGGATCAGGAACAGATGTATCACATGAGCATGTTCCCGTATTCAGGTCCTTGCCGCACTGTCTGCAAATACCTTTGCAGTCTGGCTTGCACAATACCTTCATAGGCCAGTTGATTATGATTTCATTGATCAGTAAGTCTTCTACATTCAGTTGATAACCATCCATAAAATTCTGGTCATCTTCTTCCTCTGACATTCCTTCCACTGCATCCGGTGCATATACCTCTCTTGAAAAGTTAAGTATCACTTTCTCCGATACAGGTTTCAAACATCTGTCGCAATTCATTGCCAAAGCAACCTCTGCCTGTCCGTCAATCCGTGCCTTGCCTTTCCCAACATTCGTAAAGGTCAAATCCACCGGTGATTTCTCAGCCAGCTTATATACTTCCCTACCGGTAGAAATCTCATTCATCTCAATTTCCGCCTGCATTGTAATCACTTTGTCATCAGATGTAAAAACATCAGTTAAATTAATGAACATAGTTGGCTCCTATCCACACTCAAACTATTATACATATGGTACTTTGGTTTGTCAACCGAATTTTTTTCAAAATATTGCTTTAATTTTCTTCCCAGTAACTCCAGACACTTCCTTCCTCGTCAAGCCAGATATTACTTTTCAAGTCCTCACAAGGAATCACATATCCGGTACTCTCAGACTGTTCATATTTGTTCCAGAACTCTGATTCTATTTTGTATTTCTCTAACTCCTGCTGTGGTATTTTCACACAGTAAGTATCTCTCTGTGGCTCACTCGCCCAGAGACCTTCCGCCGTAGGGTCCATAGACAGTCCGATTACCAAATCTTTATTATCCAGCACATAGAAGTAAGTATGTATTGAATAATAATCCTCTATATAATCCGCATTATTCGTGAACAGGTCATATAACAAGTCACATGTTTCTGCATCATAGTAAACATAGTCTCCATATTTGCTGTGAGCTTCTTTACACCACATGCGGATAAAATTCTCATCAATCCGGAGAATATCATTTAACTCATATACTTCGCCGGTCATTAAATCAATGTTCAGACCTCGCTTGGTAATATTCGTATAATAAACCGGACTGACCGGTGCGTAAACCTCTGTGTAAGACACACTTAGCAGATACTGGCTGTGATAGGTCACATCACAGCGCACATCATTACAGAAAATATGATATTCCTCCTGTAATTTCCTTACATCACTGTCCGGCTTAAAATGCCAGTAATATGCTCTGTCCATCGCAGTATCATACATAAGTTTATTGATATCTACCGCAAGGTCATAGTCAATACCTTCTATCTGCGGATATTCTACTGTACAGACATCCCAGTAATCATACTCATCCGTATACTCTGCATAATACTGCTTTTTCCTAATGGTATAATCTTCATAACCTTTTTCCTTATTTAGTAAAAAAATGATATTTAACAAAATCCAGAAAACGAGAAAAACACTGCATACAATGGCAACACCAATGTACACAGGTTTTCTGTTCTCTCTCATAAGTATTTTTTGTTTTTCACGGGCATATACTTCACTTGGTATTTCCCCCTGCCAAATCTGCCTCATCAAGCTCCCCCTGATATTCCTTCAACTGCTTGTTTAATAGTTCCGAAGTCTTTTTATCACCACTCCACAGCACAATGGAGACCACAACAAAAATAACTGCAATCACAAGTGCCATAAACAAAACCATTTTTATATTATCTATCGCAAACCACTCAAAACAATATCCACAGACGAAAACAACAATATTAACATAGAAATAATGTAGTATCATTCGTATTATCATCTGCTTTTTGGAAAGTTCAACCTTTATCGGATACAACAGATTTCCAAATATACAGGCAAAATATGTACCAACAATCTGCCACAATAATTCTACTGAAAAAAGCATATCAGGATTAAAAATCGTTATGAAAGTAGCCGTTGCAAAAGTCACACCGGTGATAACATATGCAAATGTATACAGCATCTCTTTTATTTTGTCCCACATAGTTTATTACCCTTTCTAATCAGATTTCTCGACCAAATACTAAATTCCAAGCCTCGCCTTCAATAATGGTACATACTGCCTGGAAATCATAATCCGCTCGCCATTTTTCATAAGTGCCTCAAATCTGCCGTTAAAGCTTGGACTGAAACTTTTTACCTTCGACAAATTCAGGATAACCGATTTGGACACCCGAAAAAAATCCGTTCCCGCATACTGCTTCTCTACTTCATATAATTTCAGTTTTGTTTCATATACATTCTGCTCCAGATAAAGAAAAACCTTATTATCCACTGCTTCAAAATAATAAATTCCCTGTGGATTTATCTGTACAATTTTATCGCCCTGTCTGACTGCCAGTTTCTCCTGTTTGGCTTTCAAGGTATTGATAAGCTGTAAAACAGATTCATCCACACTTCGGCATCGGATAATAATCGCTTCTTCTTCCTCTGCTCCGATATCTTCTATAATAATTTTCATTTTTCCCTCTATTGCGTACTGTTTTTATAAACATTCATAATTATATGATATTTTATTTTATCATACTTTTATCTTCTTGACACGCATTATCTGTCACGTACGGCTCTTTTGCTGCTAATAAAAGCTGCCGCCAGAATTGCAAGGAAACTTAATACTAATATATACGCTGCCTGCATAGCAAAAGTAACTTCATTTCCGTCTAACATAACGGTAATTCCCATACTTTCCATAAACTCTTCCGTAACTTCCTCCGGCAATCCTGTAAATGTTGTTTCTATCGCTTGTTTTGTACAAACAACACGCATCATTGCTGCACCATGTAGAAACGGAAATCCTTTCAAAATGGTAGCAACGTTCTCCGGCATTGCTGATAATGGAAGGTAAATTCCACCTACAAATCCAACTAAAGTTCCCACAACCGTCAAAATTCCACTCCATGCACTCTCACTATGAACAAAAAGTGCAACCAGATAGGCAATTGCTGAGTACATAAATGTATTTAAGACAATCATTCCTGCCAGCTGCAAGCACTCCATTCCCGTAAGTATTGTCTGCCCGGATACTAATAAATACAGTTCAGCTACACCCAACGTAAAAAGACACATTACCGTACCAATGCTCCATGCCGAAATTACATAGCCAAGTGCAATCTGCAATCTTTTTATCGGTGTTACATAGAAACTTGCCAGACGATTATTGCTTTCATCTCCAATCATATTTCCCATCACAGTCATTGTAACCGTAACTGAATTGCTGAGCAGTATTCCTGCCAAAGTCCAGACTTGTACCAGATAACTGGCATTTGCTTTATCCTCATCCGGATTGCGCTTACCGCCCATCTGTGCCAATACCGCAACAATACTGTCACTGTTCATATCCCCCAAGAACAAGATCATTAAACCGAGCACAATTAACATTGTCAGGACTGAGAAAAATACCGCCGCTCTATCCCTCGCAAATACAAGTACATTTCTTTTTACCAGATTCTTTACTTCTTTCATTCTTTTTTTCCCTCCAAATCTTTACCTGTTACATTTAAGAAAACATCATCCATAGACCCCTGCACCAGTTCAAAGCCTTCTATCAAGTTCTTTGTCTGCTCTATAACCGGCAAAGCTGCCATACTGTCACTCATGCCAATCGAAAGATACTGCTCCTTCTTTTTCCATGAAAATCCCATATTGTGTAAAATATTCTGTAATTCTGTTTCTTTTTCTGCCTTTGGAATTAATTTCAGTTTATCTTTTGCATAATTTTCTTTTAGCATAAAAGGTGTTCCCTGTTCCTTAATCTGTCCCGCATCCAGAATCGCAATATTGGATGCCTTCGCTGCTTCTTCCATGTAATGTGTTGTCAGAAATACAGTCATTTGCATTTCTTTCCTTAACTGTTCCACGCTTTTCCAGACACTTTTTCTGGTTGCCGGGTCAAGTCCGGTTGTCGGTTCATCTAAGAAAAGAATTTCCGGTTTGTTAATCAGTGCTCTTGCTATTTCGCATCTTCTTTTCTGCCCGCCGGATAATTTTACAAATCTTCTGTTATAGACATCCTGCAATTCAAGCACCTCACATACATCCTGAATATTTTGTTTTAATTTCCGGCTGTCTGTTTCATATAGTGAGCCTCTGATAAAAAGATTTTCTTTTACGCTCAGTCTGTCATCCAGACAGTTATTCTGATAAACAATTCCTATTTTTCTCCGAATCTGCTCGTTCTCTTTTCCTAGTTGATAACCACAAATTTCCACACTGCCATCTGTGGGTGGATATAGCGTACAAAGCATATTTATCGTAGTAGACTTTCCTGCCCCATTTACTCCTAAGAAGCCAAACAGTTCACCTTTCTTTATCTGAAAGCTGATATCATCTACCGCCTTTACTTCTTTGAAATATTTTTTCAAATGACTGACTTGTATTACATTTTCCATCTTCTTCTCCCTACATTTCCTATTTTTAGCTTACTCATAGTGACATTTGTATTATTTTTGTTACAGCTACACCATATATGCTTTTCATTTTTCTGACAATGAAATTCAGGCAAGGTGTTTTAAGAAGAAAGCAAGATGCAAAATGGTAACGTGAGTTGCACAAAAAAGCTGATGCGCATTATAACGCATCAGCCCTCAACATTACCTATTTATTTTATACACATATTTCTCTGGAAATCTGCTCTTTACTTTACAATCGCATAGGTTTCTCTTGCAATCGAAAGTTCTTCATTGGTTGGGA
>JAGAPK010000052.1 GCA_017623295.1 Lachnospiraceae bacterium
ACAATCCGAACAGAACCGATGAACCTATAATCGCACCTACGGCTGAACCGAAAAGTATTTCTAACTTTCTGCAGAAAAAACCACGAAAAACAAACTCCTCCACCAATGCAATTGCAAAAAAATAATCAACAAAATCGTATATGAATTGCCACATATATTGATATTGATGTTGGTTATTTACCCAGTCACTTTTCCCTGCCAAATGCGGTATCACCGTAAAAACAAATGACATACACAATGCAATGACAAGACCTATCAGCACCTGATACCCAATCTTCTCTTTTGAAAAACCGAGATCCGACCATTTATCCTTATTAAATATTACAATGCCAAAGGGAACAATTGCAATCAACCAATACGTCACAATCATCAAAACCATACGCCAAATAAGCGGAAGACTCATGAGCACATATTGATTAAATGCATTCACGCCCAGAAAACCTGCAATCACACCGATGATTGCAATTACCAGCTGTATTATTATTTTATTACGTTCCTTCACTTTCATCTCTCTCCTTCTTTGTCAGTACTTTCAGACACCATCTCCATTTGCCGCAATGCGGGCATCGCATCATTCTTAACGCAATGATATTCACTGCTAGTGTATACGTAACGAAACCGGGGACAAAGGTTTCTTCTCAATGTAAACACTTATAATATCCGAATGTGCGTCCGCCCTCCAGCAGCGCAATCAAACCAACCGCCTAATTTCAAAGCCTGTTCTTCTGTTAATCCCAGTTCATATACAAAAGCCGCAAGCACCGCTTGTGAACAATGATACTTCTCTTCAAAATATTTTTTTGCCAATTCTACATGATTCATCTTAAATCTACCTCTTCGTCAAAGTCTATTTCCAAGGTCTCTTTTTCTCTGTCCATCCCTTTGATTTCCAATGTTCAACATCACGAGGATTAAAACCATTCTTTTGCATTAAATGCATAATCCAAAA
Source organism: Lachnospiraceae bacterium (assembly GCA_017623295.1). Classification (GTDB taxonomy): domain Bacteria; phylum Bacillota; class Clostridia; order Lachnospirales; family Lachnospiraceae; genus UBA3282. Next base: position 950 of record JAGAPK010000052.1, read on the forward strand.
CATTCCCTTTGTTTTTATCCCTGGTTTAACATTTCCTGAATTATGTATAATTTTCTTCGCAATACTTGATGTTGTTTTGTCAATTACTCTCTTTTTCTTTTCGCTCACGCCGCTCCAATCAACCGCAGCAACACCTACTCCATATTTATATCTTTTAGCTACTCCCCAGAAAAACAAGCTGTCCATCATATCTTTATTCGTCGATTTCATACCAGCTCCGGCAGCTGTGGATATGCATACTCCTTGTTTCTTAAACATAGATTCTTCTGGACTATGCACCATCCATCTGTATCCGTAATGGTCTAAAAAAGCCTTCATCGCCCCAGTCGCATGATATACATAAACTGGACTGGCTAAGATAATAACATTTGCTTCATCCATTGCATCTGTAAGAGGCTTTAGTTTTTCATAATGCGGACATTTTGTCTCGGATTCAGTGAAACACTTTGTACAGCCTACACAAAATTCCCCAAAATCTTTTGGAAGAAAAAATTCTTTTATATCGCTACATATTTTCTCTGCCAACATATGAGCAATATGATATGTTGAGCCTTTATGACTTTGACCATGTATAATTACTATCTTCATATTTTCTCCATTCGCTTCGTGAAATTCAAATCTTCCGTTCTATTCATTCCAATAATCTATTGTTTCAAGTGGTGTGGTATCAACCCCAAACAACTGCCACATAAAATCCTCTTTCTCATGATAAAGATTTATTATTCGAATATATTTATCTTCAATTCTATAAGGCTTCTATGAATATTATCAATCGTTACCTTTCCACAATTATTTATTGATTGATACTCAACCAGATATTTTCGTAGCATTTCAGTAGTTATCTTTACCACCGAAATATCTATTGTTTCTGTTTCTTTCAAAGTTTTAAAATATCTACTATTTATTCCATGCACTCATAGAATCTCTTAAATGACAGATACCCTACCATATTACCTGCATCATACTGTGCCTGCATAAATTCCTTAACCAATGATTTGAAATCCATCTTAGTATTCATGTTCTCAGCATCATACGTCCAGTCGCCATTTACACCTCTGGAAACAGTAAGAAAATCTCCAAATCCATTTTTCGCCTGTCCGGTAAGTTCAAGATATGTAGAATATGCCAGCATACCAATATAACTTGCATCCTCCGGATTTACTTGTGTAGGATTCACCATGTATTCGTTTTCTTCTCCATCCTTGCCCCAATGCTTTACCATGTACTGAGGATTGCTATCTTTATATCCTTCCGCTTTGAATACAGATGCACTACTGCCATCTGGGTACCCAACAGAAGTAAGTGCTCTGCTTCCCGAATCATCATCGGTCATTTTCAGATTAATGCAAGCCCCTGTGCTAAAAGAACTTGCTACCTGATTAGAATTCCGATTCACTCTGTTGTTGTCGTAGTTGATGCCGCCATAGCACCGCCGATTCCTGAAATTGACATATAATCTCCTTTCTGCAATCCTTCTGTCAGTCCGGATTGCACCACTTTCCGAAAGAACCAAGTGGTATAAATTATTAATATATAAAAATAGCGCCTACTTTCACATTCAATCCGTTGAAAATAGACACCATCCTTAGCTTATAATATTTATCGCCATATAATGTTTTTCTTAACACCAATGACACATTAAACCAACGAAACCTTTCTTGCTTCGATATATAAATCAATATCTTCAACTATATAATTCACACCTGTCGTGTGCAATGCCTCAAAACAGGAATAAATATAATCCCACACTTGATAACTTGTAAATAATTCCGCTACCTGCTTTCCATTTAACTTTTTCGCAGACTTGTACTGTTCTGTACAGTAAATCATAAAATCACCTTGTCTACTCATGCCTATTCCTCCGGAAATGTAATATTACCAGTTGTTACTTCTTCATCATACATATGAAATAATGTTAGTGGGCTAAGATGCCATAACTTCGTATCCTCTTCTTCTAACAAAGAATACACTTTCGATTCATAAAATTTCCTAGATGCTGTCACTTCATCCATTCCATGATTTTCAACAATTAAGCCAATTATTTTAGGAACGATCAGCACAAGCATTGCTTCAAATTTTTTCTGTTCCATTAGAATTCCTCCTCTGGTACTGTTCCACAGAATTTTAAATAACTTAATGCTTTGGCAGAAGTCAAAACTAATTGATTATATAATTTCTTAACCTTCAACGCTTCAAGGGTTTGTTCTTTTGTAAGCACTCCCGATGCATAAAGTGTAAATGTGGTATATACATCATCGTTTGCAACTGGACCATAGATAAAATCATACTGTTTTCCACTATAATTTCCCGCTCTATTCTCTGACACAAAATCCAGCCATTCCTCATTTGGCTCATCAAACCGTAAAACAGAACATTCTTTAAACGCTTTCATCTCGTCTATTTCATAAATGCTAACCGTTGGAATACCTTCTTTTCTTCTCTTAGTTACTTTGTCCGCAAAACCTATTGCCTGTACCTTATTTGTTGTTGTATAAAACCCATACCCAAAATCAAGAAATCGATTCTGTGCTACCAATTTCGGTTCTGACACCGTTAAATTACTGCCATGATATAAAATCATCCTTCACCCTCCAATACTCTATTTACAATACTTAATTCCTCTTGCAAAGATTTTATCATTGCTTCAATATATTTTCGTCGCTCGATTTGCTCTTTTATTTCATCAATACTTGTTTCTCAGATATCGTTCCTTTGGGTAAGAGTTTATCTTCATAGTTATCACCCAATTATAGCATACCCAACATTTTCTTATATTTCAACAGTCTGTTGTGTATTTATAAAAAAAGCTAAACACTGTTTCACTGCCTCTTGCATCACAATTTCTTCTACCAACCGACCTCCAATCGTTAGATTTTTGGTCTAACTTTTGGGGGCGGTACTCTTTCGTTCCTTTTGTTCCGCCTTTTGTTGTAAGAGCCTCGCGTATGCTGTGTCTTTCTCCCCGATCAACTTCTCCATCTGGGATATCTTCAAATCCTTCTGCGCTATCACCTACGCCTATTCCTTCAAGAGCATTTCGCACTTGCTGATAGTATCCTGCAAGAGAAACATATTTGAATAGTGTAAGAAATGCAGTTATTGAAATGCAAAAGCATATATATACAACACTTAAAGAAAGCTTCATTGATATGATATATTAACAAACAAATGCCGCAAATTCTCTGCGGCATTCTCATTAAACATATTCAAATCATTCTAATAACAAATTGATAACACATTTTTGCAACCAATTGCAACCACCTAAGTGCTTTGCTGTTAAAAACATATCCAGAAATTCTTCGTTACTGGTTTGCAGATAATCAGCACATCAACAGCGCGTATTACTGAAAGTTTACTTTGCTTCAATAATATCCTGCAGCCAAGCAACATATTCATCAGTATATTCACAAGAATAAGACATATGTCCTTGCTCTTTTTCAATCCTATAATTTGCATTAGGATATGCCTTTTCAACAAACTTACAGCATAGCTTGTAGGCTTTCTCATCTTCACCATAAAAAAAATATGTATGTTTCTGCATCTCCTCGTCAAGCTCTGGAAAATCAAAAGTATAACAACATTCCACTTCATTCTTTAAAGTATTTTTTGTTATAAAAGGGGCAACCATTACCAATGATTCTATCATTGGTTTCAAACTATTAATTTTATTTCCTGCAAATTGCTTTAGGAACTTCATATTTATGGCTTCATCTATGCTTTTATCTCTAAACATTTTAATCATCGTACCGAATTTAAAGCGCATGAATGCCTTGTATGGCACTGATAGTTGAATCATAGGTGCACCATCAAAAAATAAATTTTGAACCTTTATTCCTTCATTAGCAAGTTGTTTATAAAGTTCCATCCCAACTTCTGTTCCCATAGACTGTCCATATATCATTTGAATATGTTCAACACCTAGCTCACAAAGATACTCTCGAATTTCTCTTGCCTCATTCTCTCTTGTTGTAAAATCTTTTGAGTCTTTGTAATGACCATTATATGTTGGAATTATAATATAATAATCTTTCATTCGTGAGTAAATGTAATCCAAACATTCCCCAGGACAGAATGAACCAGTAAGCATCACTATTACAGGATTACCTTTTTCACCCAGTATTTTAAACTTCATACACTTATCCTCCTACATATCATCAAGCGACTCATCTATTACCTGTATTATCTTATCCAGTGCCATTTTCCCCTCATCTGATAAGTCACATATTATTAAATCTATTTTTCTTAACATTCTTTCATGCATACTTCGATGATAAGAATAAACCATTCTTCCCTTATCAGTTAGTAAAATCAGAACCTCATTAACCTTCTCATTGGAAGGGATTTTCATAATCAGCTTCTTCTCCAACAATTTACGTGTTATTTGTGATACTGCACCTTTTGTAATCCCTAATTTTTCTGCCAGCTTTGTTGTCGTGATTGTTTCATAAGAACCTATTATTTCAATCATATGAACTTCTGCAGAATATAAGAAATCCTCTGTCCCATACTGCTTTGCTGTCTTCGTTTTTTGATTATATTTATTGATTAACCTATATGTATCTTCAAGAAAATGCATAAATAATCCCTTTCCTTTTGTTGTTTAGTTACTAAACATATTGTAATAAACAAAGAGCTTGCTTGTCAAGCTCTCTATTTTACTCGTATTGTTCTCTCCGTGAAACTGAAATTGAACAAAATCGCTGCGCGATGGCCTGCCAAGGCTGTGGCGCAGTTTCTTCTACTTCTTCAAAAATAGGCAGTGACAGGATTGTCCCAAGATAGTATTGTTAAAGCACGACCTAAAACAAACTTCAAACACGGGCTTAGTCCCAGCAACTGCCTATGAAAAGAATATCATCTTTAGGCTGCTTTCACAAGCAGTTTTATTTTGCTAATGCACCTCCATGATAGGTAGTTACTATTGTTATAATTACTACTTTTATTTCATGGAGGTTTTTATGTACGAATCATATATCAACAAAATCGAAGATGTCGGTAGATTAAGGAATTTAAAACCCGGCACTATCAGAAACTACCAAAACAACATCAGACAATACTTGGACTTCATCCAAAAGGATCCTGAAACTCTTACCTGTGAGGATGCCAGAACTTTCCTCTTGTATCTTAAAAACAAAGGTGACAAAGCCTCCACCCTTAACAACAAGAACGGATCCCTAGTGTTTTTCTACAAACGGGTTTTAGGTAAACTCTGGGATGATAATCTTGTTCCCAGAGCCATCAATGATTACGCTGTTCCCAAAGTGCTTTCCCGTGTGGAAATAGACAGACTTTTGGATGCCACTCCTAATTTAAAATATAAAGCAATCTTTGCCATTATGTATTCATCCGGTCTTCGCATATCGGAAGTGCTTCATTTACATTATGATGACATTTCCAGAACGAACATGCAGATTTACATACATGAAACCAAAACCCACACATCCCGCTATGCTCTTTTATCAAAGCGGGCTCTGGATATTCTTACGGATTACTGGTTTAAGTGTGGTCGACCGAAAGGAATACTTTTTCCCAATCAGTGGACCGGTAATTATCTCACATCATCTGCTACCCGTTTGGAATTGAATAAGGCTGTCAAAAAAGCAGGATTACCAAAAGAAATTCATTCCCATTGTCTGCGTCACAGCTTTGCTACCCATCTTTTAGAAGATGGTGTTGATATCAGATATATACAAACATTACTGGGGCATCGTTCTCCCAAATCTACCGAGATATATCTTCATATCAGCAATAAGGCTCTGCTTGGAGTTCAGAGTCCTTTTGACAAGAGAGCCGGTGTATCGAATGAATAAGCCTAAGCCAACCATACAGGATATCTTTCTCAAGTTTTATCCGCAATATCTCGATAAATACACACCTTCTCCCGGGCAATCTAAAGTTGCCAACTGCATCATTAACTGCAAAACCGGGGCTTGTGGTGCTAATGTAAGTGTATGTGAAGATTGTGGTCATCTGCAAATCCATTACAATTCCTGCCGTAACAGATGCTGTCCCATGTGTCAGGCTCTTCCAAAGGAGATGTGGATGGATAAGCGACGCGAAGATGTTCTGGAAGCACCTTACTTTCATGTAGTATTTACAGTGCCTCAAGAATTGAATCCTTTAATCTATAGCAATCAGCAACTTCTGTATGATGCCCTGTATCATTCTGTTTCAGCAACCATCAATGAACTGACAACCGACACTAAGCATCTTGGAGCAAAAGTTGGTTATATTTGCGTGCTACATACCTGGGGCTCTGAAATGAATTATCACCCTCATGTCCATGTCATTCTGCTTGGTGGTGGTCTGACCGCAAAAAATCAATGGCGTGATAAAGGAACTGCATTCTTTCTCCCGGTAACAGTCCTGTCAAAACTGTTTCGTAGCAAATATTTGGCTGAATTGAAATACCTGTGGGAAGAGAAAAAGCTGCAGTTTCATGGAAGCAGTGAAAAATTCCGCAACCACTATACCTTTAAGGAACTGTTGAATACCTGTTATGAAAAGGACTGGATTCCTCACTGCAAAAAAACTTTCAATGGCGCACAGTCTGTTATTAACTATCTCGGCAAATATACACATAGAATCGCAATCAGCAACCATCGGATCATCCGCATGGATAAAGATACTGTTACCTACTATGTGAAGGATTATCGTGAAGAAGGCAAATGGAGAGAACACACCATTTCGGGCGTTGAATTTATTCGCAGATTCTTTATGCATGTTCCTCCAAGACGTTTTGTACGCATCAGGCACTATGGATTACTATGTTCCCGAAGCAAGACCAAACATCTGGCATTATGCCGTAATCTACTTGGATGTAAGCAGTATCTCTCAAGACTTAAAGATATGGAAGCTCCACAGATGCTTGAAACTCTCTATGGTATCAAGGTTACTGTTTGTAAGTGCTGTGGCGGACATCTTGGCAAACCGCAACAGAGGATGCCTCTACGGATTTAAAGCTTAGAATTCATATTTCTTGAAAAGCCTCAGCAATGAGGTCTATTTGTCGTGCTTGGATTTTGAAATAAGCCCCCCAGCGACAACGCTATAACCTTTACATTTCGGTAAAGTGCAAAGATTGAAAATCCATACATACCGGCTCCGGTGACGCAACTTTGTTCACTTTGGCAAAATCAAACGCAACGCAAACGAAAGGGCAGTTTATCTATAACTGTAGACTGCTTTTTCGTTTGCGCCGCTATTGATTGTAGCCTAAAGAATTTGTACCAGCATATTTATATAACTAATAATATGATTACACCGGACAGCATTGCTACTATTATTCCAATAACAGTACCCTTCATAGCACTTTTGACATGAAATAAATAGTCCTTCACCTCTCCGATTTCAAATACTCGTGTCATTTCACTTTCTCTATCGTATCGTGGCATACCGTTCCATCTTCAGCAATAGTAGACTTTCTAATAAATTTTGAATGATGTTTTAGCACTCCAAACGCATACCAGTCATGAGTGCAAAACACCTTACAAAATTCCGGATACCCATGCTCTTTACAAGTATCAAAATACAGGCACCTACTAATCTCATACGTAAATCCTTTGTCATCATCTTGCAAGATTTCAATATCCCAACACATTCTCTTTTCGCCTTCAAGGTCATCCAATAGCGACTGTCTTACGATTTTATATCCGTTTGGTAACAAGTCAGCTCCCTTGTATAAAACAGATGACAGCTTTCGTATAAATGCACACATAGAATCATATGCTTTAATCCCTTCCGCTTCAGTTAACCCCTTTTCACGTAATATTTCATATGCTACTAATCCCGAAAAAATATTCAAATAAGAGGTAAATCTAGCTCTCTCTTTACCCATATCTGACTCATTCATATAACGATAAAATCTTTCTTCATACTCTGTAACAATATCATTAACAGACAAGCTAGTATTTTGAGACACATACTTTCTTAATTTCTTTTTGTATCCAGATATCAACATTCGACATGTTTTTTTCTCTTTTTCCGTCAGCATACTTTCTCCTCCAGCTTCAACTCATACAAGATTCGTCAATGACACACTTGTGCATTTCCTGGCTTTATAATATAATTTCATCAAACAAAAAACAATAGATTCACGGAAAATGATACATTTTCGCAATTTGTGTCATGACAAAAGGAGTAGCTTATGTATTTTGAGGGAATTGAAGAAAATCAAACAAGACTTTGGATTATTAACAGCCTATTAGAACTACTGGAACGAAAGGAATATCACGATATCACTATCAATATGATAGTTGACCATGCCAGTCTTGGCAGACGTACTTTTTATCGATATTTTAAAACCAAAGACGATGCCATGAAATATATTACCGAATTATTAATGGACCAATTTGCAAATATCGTCATTCGCAATAATTCCCACGGCACTGAAGAAGTCGCAATTGCCTATTTCCAATTTTGGGAACAATACATTGACATTCTTCTACTATTGAAAAAAGCACATTTACTATACTTTATCGAAGATAACCTCACAGAGCTTATTATACAGGTTGCCAAGAAAGTAAAACATATACCGACAAATCTCCCCTTGGAAAAGCTCGGCGAACTTTACGAAAAGCACCATTATGAATTTTCCATCAAGTTAGCAGGTTTTTGGAAAGCCACTATTATCTGGTGTGAAGAAAATCCCCGCTAAACTCCCGAAGAAATGGCAAAACTGATTACCGAATTATTTTCTTAATCTCTATATAAAATCCCTACAGTCACATCAAACTGTAGGGATTAAACTATGCGTAAAATTCAAATCTTCCATTCTATTCATTCCAATAATCTATTGTTTCCTATGGTGTGGTATCAACCTCAAACAACTGCCACATAAAATCCTCTTTCTCTATAAATGATATCTCATTTTTTCAAAAAAGCAACCCAATATAATTGCATATGAATAACACAACTATATTACAATACTCTTTCTATCTTCCGTTCCATGCGTTCCTTTTGTTCCGCCTTTTGTTGCAAAAACCTCGCGTATGCTACGTCTTTCTCCCTGATTAACTTCTCCATCTGGGATATCTTCAAATCCTTCTGCGCTATCACCTGCGCCTGTTCCTTCAAGAGCATTTTGCACTTGCTGATAGTATCCTGCAAGAGAAACATATTTGAATAGTGTAAGAACTGCAGTTATTGAAATGCAAAAGGATATATACAACACTTAAAGAAAACTTCATTGATATGTTACAATTACATATTCATTTCTTCCACTATCGCAGCAGGCTTCACCGTCATTTCAACCCACGCCGGGCGAAAGCCACTTTTTATTGCATTTCTGGCAGATTTGAGATTTGACCAGGCACAGCAATAGAATGGAACCTTATCTCTTTCTAATATCTCTATTGCTAACCTGCTGGTTAGTGCTGATGCTATTCCTTTTCTGCGATATTTCGGAAGCACATCCACCCCAATTTGCCACATAGTTTCACAATCTGCGGAGCATGCTGCTAAACCTATTAATTTTCCGGCATGATATGCTCCGACACCAAGAATATCAAGTTCTTTACGTTTTTCACATAACGAATTGCTCCACTCTGCAAGGTATAAATCTTTAAAATCTTCTGATTCTAAAATCCTAATTTCATAATCACATGGTAATACAGTCAACATCTGCACATCCGGCAAAAAATATTCAGCCATAAAGCATACACGAAATCCCAATTCTTGAAATGCATCATTCAGGATGTGCATATTAGGTGTTTCAAAGCAATGCTCCACCGGATACTTGTTGATATATTTTTCCACAATATCTCTATACTCTTCCGAAATAGTTGCAACTATATTATCTCCATATGATATTAAATTGCACACATGCGGAAGTTCTAAATACTTTCTTGCGAGTACATTTTCTTTTGAAACAGTAACCACATTCTCGCCACATATAAAATCTTCCACGCTGCAATTTGCATCTATCGCAGATTGTTGCAGCGCAATCTGTTTTATCATTCCATTTGTTAATCTCATCATAACTCTCCGTTAAGTTCAAAATTATCTCTCTATATACTTTGTCATTCCTAAACTCTTTGAAAACCCAAATTTCTCATAAAATGTATCTTTACCCGCTGCAGCAGTCAGACCAACACTTACAAAAGTTCCCGGTGTCGTATTCTCCTTGATATAATCTAATAATCGATTAACAATTCTAGTGCCTATACCTTGTCCTTGAAATTGAGGCATAACTATTATTTCTTGTAAATACCAATACATAACACCATCACCAACAAGTCTCCCCATGCCTACAACTTCATCATTATATACAGCAGTCACGTCAAATAGATTGTTATTCAACGCTTTTTCTACCTGTTCAATCGGTCTTTCTCTAAATCCCGTTGCAACTTTTAGACGTATAAAATCTTTTGCCATCAATTCATTTTCTACCAAATAATATTCAAACTCATTCATAAGCAAACTCCTAAAAACGCATAATGTACCTTCAATATATTACTTAAAACTCTTTAATCTCTCTACCTACTAATTTAAATTCATTTCTCTATGTAAAATTCCAAAATCATTCCATTCTCTTTAATTCATATAAATAAGTGCTTATTAAAATCGGATTGCCTAATCTATCATTTTTATATGACTGATTATCAAACCGCTTTATTCGCTGGAAACCTAGTCTTTCTAAAAGTTTCCATGATGACACATTACGCACATCGCAATCACCATATATTGCATCAATATCTGCAGATTCAAATAAATGCTGGATTAGTGCATTTCCAGCTTCCATTGCATAGCCTTTTCCATAGTATTCCGGATTAAAATCGTAGTCGATACAATGATGACCTTCATCATCAACCCAGTAACCTATACTTCCTATAACAATTTGTTTTTCCTTTAGTTCCGCAACAAGACGATTATCCATATATTTCCACTCAGCAATTATATTCCTTACCTGTTTCTCTGACATTGGATAAAAATCCTCGTATTTACTCACTTCTTCATTTGAAAAATAATTCATAACATCAACTAAATCTGATTCTTTATAATTTCTTATGATTAATCTTTCAGTTCGTATGTCTATCATCTTAACTCTCCTGACTAACATTTAACTTCAAAAAGTTTCTTTATGTCTTAACCAGCATTTACCAATATGTTTTTTGTTTCTGCCATATCTTTTCCAATTGAAGTTTTTAATCGCAAACGATAACATCATAGTCATTTATTGCATCTATTGATAAAGATGTTCTATATGTAAGAATCAAATTATGTTCCACTCCGAATGAAAGTTCATAGAACGCATCAAAATCATCATGTGCAACTTTAAATAAAATGTTAGTTTCTGTATAGCCATATACATCCATGTCTGAAATAATATCACCGCCAGTTACCCAAACAGTCCAATTACTTCCTTCAACACCATAAGCACACGTTTCTGTCCTTTCAATACCAACACATGCACCACGCTCTTTATCAAATATCCACTGTCCTTCAAATTGTTCAAAAACATCATCCAGATTTGGTTCTGCCTCATCCAAACTCTCTTGAATTTCAGATGGAATAGTAAATGACTCGTTTCTGACATCTGCTAAATAACCCGCAAGAATGTATACTCTTGCTCGTGTCATTGCTCCTGCAGTTTCACTTTCTAACAACGGTTGAAGAGTTCCACCGAAAGCTTCTAAACCGGCGGCTGTTACATTTCCTTCTTTTCTTTTAATCCATGCGCGCTGTTCCTCAAGCACTTTTGCTTTCGTTTCTGCATCCAACTCATCACTTAATCTGCTCCACAAAGAATTGAGTTCATCATCCCAAAGCTTATACCACTGTGCACTATGATAGTTCATTTGCTGCTGTCCCATACTACTGGTATCGACATTACAATGTTCACGAGACTTTTCCTCTACTCTTGCTATCTCATCCTGGATACTTTCGACTTCATTTTCTTCTATACCGGCCACTTCGCCCACATTTGTATTCTCTGTTGCACTTTCCTGCACAATTTCGGTGGTTTGATTATCCTCTACCACATATATGTTATTGTCTTTTTCTACCTTCGTCTCGTTTTCAGACTTACCGCAAGCTGATAAAACGACCATTATACACACAAATAGCATCATTAATTTCTTTTTCATTATCAAACACCCTACCTTTATCTTCGTCTCTGTACCTCATTAACGTACCACGAACCTTAATAATCAAGCAATACAAAGCAACTCTCTCAGTCTTGTGCCAATTTGATAAGTTTCTTAATATGTATTGCTACACTATCCAAACATGGAAGTAAACAGTTTTCATCATTTAATATCAATGGTAATTCTGTACACCCTAAAACAACCGCCTCTATTCCATGCGCACTCTGCATTTTTCTAATTATTTCATTGAACTCTTGTAATGTAGATTCCTTCACAATACCCAATTCAAGTTCTTCATATATTCTTTTTGCAATAAGCTCTCTATCAACTTTATCCGGAACAATCACATCGATTCCTGCTTGAAGCATATCTTTTTTCATAAAATCCTGTTCCATCGTAAAGATAGTTCCCAACAGTCCAACCTTTTTATAACCCTTTTCAATAACCTCATCACATACGGTTTTAGGAATACTCACCAATGAAACTTTTGTATTTTTTTCTATTTCATCGAACACAATATGCATAGTAGCCGCAGTCAATGCTATAATCTCAGCCCCACTTTCAACTAAATTATTAACTTTTTCAGAAAGATAATCCGCTAATTCTTTATTTTGCTTCGTTGAAACCAATTCCCACGCCTTGCGAAAATTCACACTTTCTATTGATAACTCTGGCATATTCTTACCACCAGTAGCCTTGTCTATTTTGGAATTTAATTCCTTATAGTACATAATGGTGGATTCTGGACCAGTTCCACCAACCAAACCGATCTTCTTCATTTTATCGCTTCGCTCCTTATCTTAAACTTAATTTAATCATATATTTTCGACTGTTTATTTTTGCCTGGAATCTTTTTTGTCAAATTGACTTTTGGGCGCATCAGAAACATTATAATTCTTTAGAAATTTCAATTGCCATTTCTTCGTATTTTTTTAAAGAAAATCCTGTTACCATTTGCACTCCTCTTTTTACAAATATTTTACATGCTTTAGGATATTGTATTAAAAATTCTTTTTCTGTTAATTCTTCATTTTTCTTTTTTAATTTATTATATTTTCTCAAAGTCCACCATTTACTAATTATTTGGGAGGCTTCATTTTGGCTTAGTGCTTCTAAAGCATATACTCTTTTATATGTAATTCCATAATCATTAAACTTAGGCTCAATAAAAAGCAAACAAAACATATCTTTCCATGTAGATTTACCAGAATAAATTAACAACGGTTCGTCAGCAAAACATTGCATAACACAGTTGCTATATTCTCTATAATTTCTTTTACCATTTATCTCTTGCGCCAAAAACAACATACCCAAAAATGTTTCTATGTAAATAAACACTAAATATATGCTTTGTTCACATTTAATCAAGTACCATAACCCACCAAAAATAACTATCAATTCCCCTAACATACAGCATACAAACTCTAATGCATTTTTATTATATGTTTTTTCCTTTTTAGAAAATCCGGTGTATTCCCCCAAAAAGGGTAATAAAAATAGTAATAAAATAACTATCTGCCCAGAAAATAGCACGCCTTCTTCCTGTATTATTTCCAATATATTACTACTAATCGCATTGCCTTTAACAATCGCATAATCTACAAATACGCTAACAATTATTATTGCTAAAAAGACCATTGCAAGAACTATTGTCTTTTGCTCTGTTTTCGTTTCACGTTTACTTCTTTCCCAATCAAATTTTAGTAATAATTCCAGATAGCGCAAAACTCTATCGCGATGTAAAATGAAATCGGCTCCAGCTTCAATTTTAGATATTTCTTTCCAAATATGCTCATCTTCGAAAAAATTCAAACAAATATCTGATGGATATTCTTCTTTCTTTCCGTATGAATTTATTCTCAACTTCAAGTCTGTCAGTAATCGCTTTGCCTTCTTGTTATACCGCTCACATTCCGACAAATCTCCTGCAATACGTTTGATTTCCTTACGCCATTTTGCCCTCTCTGATGTAATATACTTCAACTGATTTGATTTTTGAGTAGCGATATAACTAGTAATTGCAGCAATAACCGCTGATGATAAAATCATATTTATCCAATTCATTTTTATCTCCGTGTTTATTTCTATTGTTTTTCTAAAGAGAATTCGACCAACCACTAATCCGGTTGCATAACAAAATTCTCTCACAGCTATGATTTATTGTTTTTATTATAGCCCACAATGAGTTTGTATGCACCATATTTATGTCTGTATCAAAAAAGACTAATGCCGCATCGCTTCATCTCGCTGTCTGTGCTTCGCACAATCACTTTCAACTTCGCTACTCGCCAGGCACTCCGTTCGAAACGCTTCGCGTTCCTCACTGTCTGGCTGTCGCCAGATAAAAAAATAAAGTCATATGCACTCACGAAAGTAAACTCTCACCGTGCATATGACTTATTTTTTTGCCTTGTTCGTAGCTAACACTCAAATTTATACCCCATTCCCCAAATGGTCTTAATTACTTCTCCTTTTTCGCCAAGTTTGCTGCGGAGTTTCTTGACATGAGTGTCTATAGTTCTGGCATCTCCGAAATAATCGTAGTTCCAGACACTGTTAAGAATCTTTTCACGGGAAAGGGCGATGCCCTGGTTCTCCATGAAGTAAGATAATAGTTCAAATTCTTTATAGCTTAAATCTATATTTTGTCCATCTATGGTAACAATGTGGGCAGCTTTGTTTAACATAATGCCGCCTGCTTCAATAATTTCATCAGCACTTATCTGATTGGTACGGCGAAGAATTGCTTCGACACGTGCTACCAGAATCTTCGGACTGAAAGGTTTGGAAATGTATTCATCTACGCCAAGTTCAAAGCCTTGCAGTTCGTCGCGTTCATCGGATTTTGCGGTCAGCATGATAATCGGCACTTTAGAATATGAGCGAATTTCTTTGCAGACCTGCCAGCCATCCATCTTAGGCATCATAACATCAAGAATAATCAGTACAATGTCATTTTGTTCAAAAAAAATATCTACTGCCTGACTGCCGTCCTCTGCTTCCAGAACTTCGTAATTATTTTTTACGAGGAAATCCTTTACAAGTTTGCGCATACGGCTTTCATCATCTACTACCAGAACTTTTAACTTATCCATAGAAATTTCAACCTTTCTCAGCCTGCTGAATATAGTATTCAACCTTATCGCATCTATTATAAACAATAAATATGTAAAAAGTGTGATGAAAGGACACCTTTTTTAATTCTTATGGAGTAATACCAAGGCTTTTTTCTGCCTCACGTACTGCCTGTTCTCTTTCCGTAAGTTCCTGTTCCCATTCTGAGTATTCGTCTACAATTGCACGTCTGTAATTGATAATGTTTGGTACATCCGATTTAAATGAAATCAGGAACATAGAAACAATCACAAAAATAAGTAAAATATTAAAACAGACGGACGTAATAAATCTGCCTTTAAACTCTACTTTAGGTTTTCTTGCTGCTACGCTTTCTCTGATAGAGCGATTTGCCTCCGTTTTATTGCTGAAGGTCACATTAAGCGGAATTGGATTAATTTTGCTTTCCGGCACACCACAACGTTTCAAATGGTCTTGTATCTGCAGTAAATAGGCAAATCCTATCGGGGTCAAAAACACTTTATTTTCTAATGCTTTATTATAAATCGCCAAAACATTTTGTGGTGCTTTATAATCCAGATTATTTTCCAGATTTTTTACTCTCTTGGCATCTTGTCTGGCAGTCTCGGCATCTGCTACCGTAGCAAACTGATATCCACCAACAATTAAATCCTCATTTCTCTCCATTCCGTACTCCCCACTTATCAAAAGGCACAGCCATATGGCTATGCCTTCTGTTTCTTTTTCTCTTTCAAACTATAATTTGAAAATGTTCATATTCTGTTCTAACTCGTTAGCAACATCACGCATTTTATTTGCATTATCAGAAATATGATATACGATATTGCTTACTTCCGTTACAGAAGCGGATGTTTCCTCTGTACTTGCGGCATTTTCTTCTGCAATCGCTGTAAGGTTCTGAACAACATCAACTACTGTCACTCTTGCATCATCTAAGCGTTTTGTCTTATCTGCAATCACATTAACACCTGCAATAGAACTGTCGATTCCGGTTTTAACCTGTGTAAAGATTTCATCCGTCTTTGCTACATGTTCGCTCTGCTTATTCATGATTTCCTTTACTTCGCCCATTGTCTTAACAGCTTTCTCGGAATCGGAAATCAAAGAATCTGTAATCTGTTCAATCTGGTGTGCAGATTCGTTAGACTGCTCTGCCAACTTCTGAATCTGAGATGCAACAACTGCAAAGCCTCTACCCTGTTCTCCGGCTCTTGCTGCTTCAATGCTTGCATTCAGTGATAACAAGTTTGTTTCTTCTGCAATTGAAGTAATAAGTTCAGTTGCTTCTCTGATTTTCAATGCAGATTCGTTTGTAATATTTGTCTGTTCGTAAATAATATCAATAGCTTCTTTTGCCTGACGATTAACCTGTTCCAGTTCTGCCAATGTAGCGGTTGCTTCATCACTGGATGTCTTCATTTCGTTCGCATTAACTATCAGATTGTCTACTTCTTTGGATGTATCTTCTACCATGTTACCCATTAAGATAACATTTTCTGTCGCTTTCTGTGTTTCGTCAGCCTGTGAAGTTGCACCATCAGAAATCTCTGCTACAGCTTTCTCAACCTGTTCTACTGTTTCAGCAGTTTCAGCAGCATTTGTATTTAAAGCATCTGATGCTTCGAAAAGTCGTTCACTTTGATTTTTCAAACTTCCTACTACATTCACTAACTGATCGTGTAATACGCTGATTGCCCGGCTCATGCTACCGGTCTCATCTTTACGTTTGTTCAGCTTCTGCTGTTCTTCATTCTCCGTAAAGTCCATATCAGCTAATTTATTAATAATTTCCGTTACTTTTGCAACCGGTTTAATCATTCTTGCTGTCGCAATATATCCTACCGCAGAACAAACAACTATGATTACAACTGCAAGGATAATGCTCAAGTTAGTAATATCATCAATCGGTTTCAGAATTTCATCTTCATCCGCAGTTACAACTAAAATAAATTGCGCATCCGGGTCTACAAAATAACCGGCATATTTAATAACACCTTTAAATTCATACTCTACAACAGAAGATTCTGGAACCTTACCAGCTTTTATTTCTGTAATGAGTCCCGACACAACTTCATTCTCTACCGGTGAACCAATCTTGGATTCCGTAGGATGATATAACATCGTACCATCCGGCCCTACTACATACGCATAACTGGATTCAATTCCTTGAAGACAGATATCTCCCACCAGTGATTTCAACATAGAGAGCTCCAATGTTGCTTCCATACCAATTGCCCGAGCCTCTACTTCAACTCGTTCACCACCGGATACTGTCACATCATACAAATAATTATGTGTTAAATCTTTCATGCTGCTACGCACATTTGGAAGAATCATGATAAGTAACGCAACAACCGAAATAAATATTGCTACAATTATCAGATATGTAACTTTCCCCTTAATAGATGTCAGAAAAGAACTCCCCTTTTTTCTCTCTTTCTCGCCCATAAGCCATACCTCTCTTCCATATTTAGTTAGTGGACCAGACGGGAGTCGAACCCGTGTCCAAAAGCCCATTCCCTGTCCTTCTACTATCATAGTCTGTTATTACGGATTACTCCTCATTCCCTCCTGCATCAGGAAACAGACACCCCAATGCATTCAGTAGCTTCATAATACGCCCACAGGCTCAAAGCTTTGCCTGTGTCGTTTCCTACATAGTCGATGCCCGGATCTTAATGTGTAGGTGCACTAAGTCGGACAGCTGCCATTAGGCAGCGTATGCTAAATTATCTTCAGCGTTTATATTTAGGTTTGCGATTTGACGCATCGCCTGCGGATAGCTTCTCCAGCTGCAAGACCCCTGTCGAAACCTTGACTGGCCCTTACGGTGTTATTTTAACACATTTACTATGATATTAACATATTTTTTTCAGGAAAATTTCTGAAAGATTTTGTTAAAAATCCGATTTAAAAATATCTGTAAAAACTAATTACAAATTTCTGATTTTAAACTCCCTTTCGTGTTCTCTTCTCTGGTCTTTCTTGGCAATATCCTGTCGTTTGTCGTACAGTTTTTTACCTTTGGCAAGACCTATCTCTATTTTTGCCCTGCCATCCTTAAAATAAACCTGCAACGGAACAATGGTATAACCCTGTTCTGACATTTTACCTTCCAGTTTATGAATCTCTACTTTGTGCAAAAGCAGTTTTCGGATACGCAAAGGGTCTTTATTAAAAATGTTGCCTTTCTCATATGGACTGATATTCATTCCATAAATAAAAGCTTCTCCATTTTCAATACGAATAAATCCTTCTTTAATACTGCATCTGCCAAGTCGCAAAGATTTCACTTCTGTACCATGCAGCGCAATTCCAGCCTCGTACTTTTCTTCTATAAAAAAGTCATGATATGCTTTCTTATTATTTGCAACTAATTTCATTGCTTCTTTTGCCATAGTTTCACCTTCTTACTCTTCTTCATCCCAATCTATCGGAATGGAAAAATCTATCGTTCTGGTCAGTCGTTCCACGCCATCTACCTGAATTTTTATCTGTTCGCCAAGTCGGTACTTCTTACCGGTATCCTGTCCGACCATTTCATATGCATTTTCATCATAGTAATAATAGTCGCCGGGTAGTTTGGATACGTGAATCATACCTTCTATTGTATTCGGCAGTTCCACATAAATGCCCCAGCTTGTAACACCGGAAATGACCCCTTCGTAAATTTCTCCGATATGCTGTTCCATAAATTCTGCTTTTTTCAGTTTATCGGTCTCTCGCTCGGCTTCATCAGCTCTACGCTCCATTGTGGAAGAATGCTTGGCTACTTCCGGCAATTTGCTCTGATAATGTTCGATTCGTTTCTCTTTCAAACGACCACGAATCTGTTCTTTGATAATACGATGAATCTGTAAATCCGGATAACGTCTGATTGGCGAGGTAAAATGGCAGTAATACTGGCATGCCAGACCAAAATGTCCGGTACACTCCACCGTATATTTAGCCTGTTTCATACTACGCAGTGTCAATCGACTGATTAACATTTCCTCCGGTGTTCCTTCAATCTTATCCAAAAGCTTCTGAATTTCCTTCGGGTGCACTTCTTCCTGTGGTGAAGTTTTCATACGATAGCCGAAGTTATTCAAAAAGGTTGAAAGTTTCAAGATTTTCTCCGGGTCCGGATTATCATGGGTACGATATACAAACGGTAACTCCAGCCAGAAAAAGTGCTGTGCTACGGTTTCATTGGCAATCAACATGAAATCTTCAATAATCTTCGTTGCCGTATTACGCTCATAAGGCTTAATTGAAATCGGATGACCTTCTTTATCCAGAATAATCTTGCTTTCCGGAAAATCAAAGTCAATGGAGCCTCGTTTATGACGTTTCTTACGCAAAATCGCTGCCAATTCTTCCATAAGTTCAAACATTGGTACAAATTCTTCGTATTCTTTGCATTCCTGTTCATCATGGTCTTCCAGAATCTTTTTCACACTGGTATAAGACATTCTTCTATCGACACAGATAACCGTTTCCGCAATCTCATAGTCCGTTACATTACCTTTGCTGTCAATTGTCATAAGGCAGCTCAGTGCCAGACGGTCAACGCCCTGATTCAAAGAGCAGATTCCATTAGATAGTTTATGTGGCAGCATTGGGATAACTCTGTCTACGAGATAAACGCTTGTACCTCGTTCTAATGCTTCCCAGTCCAATGCAGAATTTTCCTGTACATAGTTCGACACATCCGCAATATGAACACCTAGATGATACACATCCCCTTCTTTGGATACGCTGACTGCATCATCTAAATCTTTGGCATCCTCACCATCAATTGTAACCATCTGCACTTTACGCAAATCTTTACGGCCTGCCATATCGGCACTGGATACCTCACTCGGTATACGTTCCACCTGATTCATGACTTTCTCGCCAAATTCCACAGGCAAATCAAAGCCTCGTACAATGGACATGATATCCACTCCCGGATCATTGACATGTCCCAGAATTTCAACAACTTTTCCTTCCGGTTTGTGTTTTTCATCACCGTAGCTTGTCAACTCTACTACTACTTTATGCCCATCCACTGCTCCTTTAGAACGTTCTTTTGGCACAAAAATGTCCGTACCGATTTTGCTGTTATCAGGAATGACAAAACCGAAATTAACAGATTTTTCATACGTTCCAACAATCTGTCTGGTGCCGCGTTCTACAATTTTGCGTACCACAGCCTCTTGTCTTTTGCCACGTTTGCCCGGTATCAATTCCACCTGAACCTTGTCCTGATGAAAAGCACCGTTTACCATATCTTCCGGAATGAATAAATCTTCTTCTCTTCCTTCGATTTCCACGAAACCAAATCCTCTAACATTGCTGATAAAAGTACCAATCAGAACACTACCGTCAGACTTCATATATTTACCCTTCGAAGTAAGCTGTATTTTACCTTCCAGAACAAGGGCATCTAACACCTTACGAAATTCTTCGCGGTCCGCTTTGGAAACCTGCATAAGCATGGCAAGTTCCTTTTCTTTCATCGGCACATACATCTCATCTTCTACGAGTTCGCATATTAACTTTTTTCTTTTCTCAAATAATTCCTGGTTCATTTATTTCCCTCACATAACGAAAAAGAATTCGCTCGCATACTCACTACGCGCAAGCAGAATTACTTGCAAACAAAAAAGCACTCTTGTGCAAGAGTGCTTCTAATTTCTTAGAATACGTTCAGGTTTAAAACAACGGCAAGTAACATAAAGGCTACTGCTAAACCTGTTGTAATTTTTACAAGTTTACCTTCCATAGAACGGCCTTTATTTTTGCCCCAATATGTTTCTGCTGCACCACTGACAGCACCTAAACCTGCGGTTTTACCTTCCTGCATCAATACAAGTACCACAAGTGCGATACAAATAATAATATATATAACTGTTAAAACAACTCTTAACGCTCCCATTTTTTCATGCTCCTTTCATTACATCAAGCAGATTCTAGTTTAACACAGAAATTACCATAACGCAATAAGAATTTTTATAATTCAAATTCCAAGGAGGCAAAAATATCGTCTTTCTCTAAATTCGTACTTTGATAGTTCATCAAAAACGCTTTCATCTCCGTATGGTAGTCACCCATGTCTTCCAACATGGCATCGAAATTCTCCTGTGTAATGCAGTCCGTATCAATTAGAAACTGATAATACTCTTTTTCATCTCCATGCTCTTCCAATACAACCTTCCATGTTTCTTCCGAAGTCTCACCTTTTTTATGTGACTGAATATATTCTAACAGTTTCTTTCTGTTTTCCTGAGTCAAGCCGGTATCATGGAAAAGTCTGAGCATAGCAAGCCTTACTTTCGCCCGTCTGCGCTGTTCTGTGTAATAATCCAGATTATTTTCTTTGCTGCCGTAATCCTCTTCCCCACACAGGAGCATTTTGGAATAACCTTCCATATCTTCCTGCTCCATCAGAAAAAGCATTCTGGCATCCCACTGTTCCATCCAGTCTTTTGTTCCCGCTGTCAATAAATCAAACAGATAAAAAGCATCTAACTTATTCATCGTTGCAGCCAGTAAAAACGAAACATCCTGCTCCGAATCATTTTTCTTCAAGTTTTCCCTTATATCTGTCTGCGCTACACCATTCGTTAAGCAAATCTGTTGCAGCTTATGACAATCCTTCAAAATCCCTTGTCCAATTATTATCTTCTTTCGCGGTAATGTAATTTTTTCCAAATGACTGCAGCAGGCAAAAGCCCATTCCTGTATTTCTTTTATCGTTTCCGGCAAAATAAGTTCCTGTAAATCCTTACATCCCAGAAAAGCTTTTTTCCCGATTATAGTTACTGCTTTATTTTCTACTTCTGTCGGTACAGTAACAGATATATCTTTCCCGCGATATCCGGTTACTATAACATCTTCGCCACGAATTTCAAACTGTAAAACACCGTTTTGCGTATCTAGTTCTTTTATCTGCATATTGTTTCCTCATTTTATCCCAGTTCCAATGCTGCAATCTGTTCCATAATCATATCACTGCGCTCTGTAATCATCATCTCTTCATTATGGCGCTTGTACTCTTCACAGCCATACATGCTGATAAATTTCGCACTGTCTTTGTTTACTGTACACTCTGTCATCAAAATCAACAACTCATTGCCGGAACCAAAAGTATCTTCTACAAACGCAAATAAATAATGTAGCTTATCTTTTACCTGAGCGGTTTCCTTTTTGTAAAGAGCCACTTCTTTGTCATATGCTTCTTTTAAAGCCTGTACTGCTGTCTTTCCGTCTTTCATATCACCAAGTCGCAAATCCTTCTCGCAGGCTTCCAGAAAACGGATTACACTTTTCTGTTTCCGCTTTTCTTTATCCGATAAGGAACCTGCCTTTAACAAGGCTTCCATTCCTTTCTGTCTGCCCTCTATCTGTTTTCCAAGTAAAGCAAGTACCTCTTCTACGCTTGCCTGTTCGTTCTCGGTCGTCAAATTACGCAAGGATTTCATATGCACTAGCAGATTACTGATAACGTCATACTTTTCCATATTCTCACGAATGGCATGCTGCATATGGTCAATTAACATCCCCATTAAAGATAAACGTTCGTCAAAATCTGCTTTTCTGGCTTTTTCACCAGCCGATGCCGGTGCTTTTCCACCAAGGATTTCTTCTACGCAATAATCCTTTTTATATTTCTGGTACAAATCGTAGTATGCTGTAAATTCTTTTACCACACGGGGATTTCTAAGATATTGCTCTACCAACGATTCTTCTACCGCCATTCCTTCTTCTTCATAAAGCATTATCATGGCAGACAAATCTTCCCAACCTCTTGCGGTGATGTAGTTTTTGCCACGCACCGTCGTTTCTACCTGATAAAAGTCTTCTTTTTTCATATCCAGATAATTGATGATTGCTGTATGAAGATTTCTTTCTTTCGCATACTCTTTCCAGACATTGTAATCTGCTTCCACTTCCAGAATCTTCATACGGTCTAATGTAACAATGTCAAATTCCCGTACAGACTTATTGTATTCCGGTGGATTTCCGGCAGTCACAATCACCCAGCCATCCGGCACTTTGTGTCGTCCGAATACTTTATACTGTAAAAACTGCAGCATGGAAGGTGCCAGCGTTTCCGATACACAGTTAATCTCATCTAAGAAAAGAATACCTTCCTTGATGCCACTCTCCCGCATGACCTCATAAATGGATGCAATAATTTCACTCATGGTATATTCTGAAACATCATAGGACATTCCTTCATATTCCTTATGACTGATAAAAGGAAGTCCAAGCGCGGACTGTCTGGTATGATGTGTCATCGAATAAGAAACAAGCGCAATGCCAAGTTCCTGCGCAATCTGCTCCATAATAGCGGTCTTGCCGATACCGGGTGCACCCAATAAGAAAATCGGACGTTGTCTGACAACCGGAATCCGGTATTCGCCATCATCATCTTTCTTCAAATATAATTTCACAGAATCTTTGATATATTCTTTTGCCTGCTTAATGTTCATTTTTGCTTTCTCCGCATTCTTTCTTTTTACGAATTTTCAACTTCTTCATCCGCCTTTTCCAACTGTTCGGTATCTAATACCACTTTAATTGCCCAGGGCGGAACCGCCGGTGCTCTGTCATCCTCTTCCAGAAAGACAAATGCCGTATCGTAGGATGGCATCTGCTCCGGATATACACCATAACCGTCTGTAAAATAAAGCAGTCCTTTCAGGTTTTCAAACTCACCATCCTGCTGCAATTTCTCGACATACTCAAACACCGGACGAAAATCTGTGGAACCAAACCCACGAAGCTTTCCATTTACCATAAATGCATCAAAATCTTCTTTGCATGTTATCTTTACATCACTTTGAATTTCATTATCACACTGCACAATATGCACATTGATTTTCTGAAAAAAATTCTCTCTGCTTTGCATAATCTGATAAGTCTTACGCAAAAAAGCCTGCACAATGCTGCCTCTGCAAGATGCTGACGTATCAATGGCAATCACAAAATCTTTGATTTTGTTGGCATCCTTGTATTCCAAAGGCTCTACAAGGGGCATATTTCCATACTGCGACAATCCATAGGTATAGTAAATATAGTCAAATTCATCATCATTGACCTGTATTGTTTCCCCCATTACCATGAAACGGCGCAGGAAATCACTATAATCATATTTTTCTCTGGTTGCTTCTTTTAAATTTTCTTCCATACTCTGAGCATTGTTTTTATCCTTCGAGAAGCTTTTTAAATCGGCTTTCACACGCTCGCTGACTTTACGCCATTCTTCCTGTGATAAGTTCAATTCTTCTGTTCTATCCCAATACAAATGCTCATCATAATGGCACAGTTCATTCCATTCTCTGACTGCCTTGCCAGAAGGCGGCTCAATACGAAAATGTCGGTATATTTTCTCTGCGGTAAGTCCTCCCGCCTGTTTTTGCAAAATAGCAAGACGATTCTGTAATATCGTGTCTGATGGCATGGATGTAAGATGCAGATTCATTTCCAGAATTGTGTTTTCCACTGCTATATCTGTCGCCAGATTCCAGTAATCCCGCTCCAGTTTATCCGTCTGAAAACTATGATAAAAAATGCAGTGCAGCAACACATGCAAGTACAATCTTGCCATATAATGCGGTTCTTTCTGATATCTTCTAAGCAGAAAAACGGGATCATAATAGAGCTTGCTGCCATCAT
The DNA here is from genome assembly GCA_017623295.1 of Lachnospiraceae bacterium. Lineage (GTDB taxonomy): Bacteria > Bacillota > Clostridia > Lachnospirales > Lachnospiraceae > UBA3282. Next base: position 25,780 of record JAGAPK010000052.1, read on the forward strand.
AGCATACCGTTCCCATCTGTTCCCGTTCTTCCATTTTCAGCTTGGAAAGCGCCACGTCCAGAAAGCGCATGTTAATTAAAATTCCATCATGCGCCAGCTGTATGATTTCTTTTGCAAGTGTCGATATCTGATTCGCCATGCTTACCTTCCCATCTGAATTTTCTTATTTCATTCTTAGTATTATGATGTTCCTATTATTATGACGTTCCTATTTCTACATCATGAAATTTTTAATAAGCCAGAGGACAAGTAAATGTCCCGGATAAAAAGCATAGAAAAACCATTTGGAGAAGTTTCTTCCTTTCTCCGCTCTTTTTCCATTATACATATTCATAATGACAAAACCGGATACCAGAATCGGAACAGCGGATATTGCACCATGAAGGATTGCCTCTGCCGTAGAAAGTCCCGGTACATAAAGATAATTCATTGTGTTAAACGCCCCAAATAAAATAAAAGCAAACACATAAGAAATTGTCATCTTCTTACGGGAATCTTTGTAATTAGCAAATAAAATCGTAAAAATGGCAGCCATTAACGCCCAATCACAAAAAACAGTGACAAAAACCAATAAGACAACAACAATAGTCTGCAATACTTTATTCTGAATCTTCTCCATTGCTACCAGAATCAGGAAACAGAAAAATAAAGTAAACAACATATTTAAGTTTCCAAATTGAAAAGCAAGCTGAAACGGTATCTGCGAAATAATTGCAAAGATTAATAATCTTATAGCATATTTTTTCTTAGAACGAGTATATTCATACCCTTCTACCAGAAAATAACACATGGTAATTGCCGTAAAATAACCAACATCTTCACATATTTCTTTTAATAACGTTCCACTTTCCAGAAAAATATGTGAGAAGTGATTTAAAAACATTACTAACATTGCAATGTACTTAATCACATCCCGGTTTAACACCCTTAATTTTGATTCCTTTAATTCCATTCTTTCTTCGTTCATTTCTTTTTCTCCCCTATTTTTTTATATATACTGCCTTGAGATGCGTTTCTCAGGCTGCATATCACATAAATATAAAACAATTAAAAACAACCACTCAAGCGGTTTCATAATCAGATAGGTAATATCTGCAATCCACTTATTCGTAATATGTTTTGCCACCGGGTAACCATAAGTATCATAAAAACGCCGTAACCTCTTATGAAAACGCGGTGTTTTCTCTGCAATCAGTTCTTCAAAGGCATTGGCAATACAAAGCTGCCTGTTTACGATAATCGTGTGTCCATGTCTTTTTCCAAACCGAAGCGGCTTCACCAGCTTCTGGTGCCCTCCTGCCGCTACCGTACAAAGGTAATGGTCATCATAATATACCGTCGGTGGACTTGTCATCTGCGAAAAAGTCCAGTCACTTGTATCAGTAAAAAGTTTTATCATCGCATCCGGCTGTTGTCCAAACAAAAGCAGCACCATCACACAAATCCCTAGTAGCGGTATCGTTGCCACAAGTGCCAGAACCGGCCAGTTCTTACTGTTTTGCAACAGCGTGCCTATTTTAGACAATACTTTCTTTTCCGCTACACCTGTCTGTATGTTTGTCGGCACCCTATTCTGCGCTTCTATCAGTTCCTTCTCTTCCAGAAGCACTTCTTTTATGACAATGATGGTAGATAATATGTAATTTGCCGGAAACAGGCAAAACATCGGTACCTCCCAAGGCACAAACGTATACGCACTAAACGAATACGGTAATATCTGTATCATAAAAACTATGCTGAATCCACACCCGATATAAGTTGCTGCCATACAAAGTACCTTCATAAGCGGCGCAAGCTTCTTTGGTGCAAAGCGCAGTATCATATAACCAAACCATGCCAATATACAAAGTGTTATCATAGTAGGGCTATACACTCTGGAAAACGGCTCGTGTACCCCAAGTGTTCCACCGCTCATCGGCAGATACAATGCTTCTTCCCAATATTCCGGTGCCCATAAGAAAAAATAAACAAGCCCCATCAGTAATGGGCCCATAGTGAAAATAAGCAAATCCTTTACTTTCCGTACCAAAACATTATGAATTGGCACAAATACATTATAGAAATTGATAATTGTCAATATAATCGGAATGCCATGTGTTCCAAGCAAAAACATAAGCACGAGCGTTCCTGCAATAATAGTTTGCATTTATTCTCCCCTTCAAAAAACAGGGCGATTGAAAGTCTTACTTCCAACCGCCGTTTTATTTTTTATTGGCAAAAAGGATTGTACTTCTTTTCATGTGCAATATCAGTTACATCACCATGTCCCGGATATACTTTTACCTCATCCGGCAACACAAATAATTTGTCTTTAATTGAACGAACAATCGCACTGGAACTTCCGGTTGCAAGGTCTGTTCGTCCCACTGACTCCTGAAACAGTGTATCGCCGCTGATTAAAATGCCGTCTTCCTCAAAATAGTAACAACAGCTTCCTACGGTATGCCCAGGTGTTGCAATTACTTTACAGGTCATGCCTGCAATCGTAACTTCTTCGCCATCTTTCAAATATTTATCTGGTATTACGGTATATGGTCTTCCTACCTGATCAGACACGTTATTTATGGCATTCTCACAAAGGACTTTTTCTTCTTCATAAGCATAAATCGGTGCACCGGAAAGTTCACGCAATTTATTAGTTCCCCAGATATGGTCAAAATGCCCGTGCGTTAATAAAATACCGGCTACCTGAAATCCTTTTTCTTTCAGAGTTTCATAAATATATTCGCCTTTATCGGCAGGATCAATAAAAATTACATCCTGACTACCTTCTTTGTAGAGAAAATAACAATTTGTCTGGCAGATGCCTAACATAAGTCTGCCAATCTTAATGTTTGCCATTTTTTAATACCTTTCTTTCCAAGCTCTTTTTTCTTTCCAAGCTCTTCTTTCTTTTCAGCCTCTTGATTCCAACCGTTTCGAATCTTTTTCTTTAACCGGTTGTTCTCTCGATATCAATTACGCTGTCAACGGTACGAATTTTATCAATGATACGATTAAGTTCCTCACGGCTTCTGATTTCGAAGCTGACAGACATTGTCGCTGTGCCCTGCTTACTGGTTCTTGTATTCAGTGCAAGAATATCAATATCTTTCTCTGTAAGCGCCCTCGAAATATCCGCAAGAAGACCATTTCTATTGTTTGCATAGATACTGATTTCTGCATAGTATTTCTCATTCGAAGCTTCCGTACCATCCTGTTGCCACTCTGCATCAATCAAGCGGGAACGATCAATTTCCGGTAAATTCATCACGTTGATACAATCGGTACGATGAATGGAAACACCACGACCTCTTGTAACAAAACCTACTATTTCATCCCCCGGTACAGGACTACAGCATTTAGAAAACCTTACCGCCACATCATGAATGCCTTTTACCACAATACCGTTACTACTCTTCTTCGCACGCATGCGGTTAATCTGAGCATTTTCCTCTACTTCTGCCATGACTTCCGCATCTGACATTTCTTTGCGGTGGTCATTGTCGTACAGTTCCTGCATACGATTAACAATCTGTCCCTCTTTCAAGCCACCATGACCAATAGCAGCAAGAACAGAATCCCAATCCTGAAAACCATATTTTTTCATAATGGCTTCTTCATACTTCGAAGTCAGAATGTCTACTGTATTAATCGCTTTTGCCTTACAGTAATTTAAAAGCAGTTCTTTTCCTTTGACAATATTATCTTCTTTTAACTCATTCTTAAACCACTGGTTAATTTTATTTTTGGCCTGTGTACTTTTTACGATATTCAACCAGTCACGGCTTGGGCCTTTCGAGTTCTGAGATGTCATAATCTCAACACGGTCGCCGTTCTTGATTTCATAATCGATAGTAACTAATTTGCCATTTACTCTGGCACCAATCATCTTATTACCAACTGCACTGTGAATGCTGTATGCAAAATCAATTGGTGTCGAGCCTGCCGGAAGATTCTTTACATCACCGGTAGGTGTAAAACAATATACATTATCGGAGAAAAGGTTCAAATCGCTCTTTAACAGCTTCATGAACTCTTTATTATCTTCTGCCGTCTGCTGCCATTCAAGAATCTGACGCAGCCAGACTAATTTCTCTTCTTCTTGTGTTTCGACTTTTTTGCCATCGGAAGCTTCTTTATATTTCCAATGAGCTGCGATACCATACTCAGCTGCTTTATGCATTTCGTAAGTACGAATCTGAATTTCAAACGGCTGTCCACTGGAACCAATCAAGGTCGTATGAAGTGACTGATACATATTTGATTTTGGCATAGCAATGTAATCTTTGAAACGTCCCGGAATCGGTTTGTACATCTCATGAATGACACCGAGTGCCGCATAACAGTCTTTGACAGAATCCACAATAATACGCACAGCAAACAAATCGTATATCTGGTCAATCGTTTTATTCTGGTTCTTCATTTTCTTATAAATACTGAAAAAATGTTTGATACGACCATCAATCTGTGCCTTAATTCCTGCTTTTTCTATATGAACACTTACTTCATCTACAATTGTCTGTATATATTTCTCACGAACACTTTTGCGAATTGCAATTTTATCTACTAAATCATAATATGCTTCCGGTTCCAGATATTTTAAAGATAAATCATCCAATTCTACTTTAATCTTGGAAATACCAAGTCGCTGGGCAATCGGTGAGTAAATATCCAACGTTTCTCTGGCGATATCCTGCTGTTTCTCCGGTTTCATATGCTGTAAGGTACGCATATTATGAAGTCTATCAGCAAGCTTAATCAAAATAACACGGATATCCTTCGCCATCGCAAGAAACATCTTACGAAGGTTTTCTGCCTGTCGCTCTAATTTCTCAGCATCCTTGTCATTGCTTTTATCCCCATGAAAATTCAATTTATCTAACTTTGTAACGCCATCCACCAAAAGCGCTACGTCAGCACCAAACTTCTCTTCGATTTCCTTATCTGTCATGATTGTGTCTTCCACTACATCATGCAACAAACCGGCAACGATTGTTTCTTTGTCTAATTCCAAATCTGCCAGAATAATCGCTACACACAAAGGATGTATAATATATGGTTCTCCAGACTTACGCACCTGATCTTTATGGGCTTCATACGCTGTCTGGTATGCTTTCTCAATCAAAGAAATATCGTCAGAAGGATGATATTTCCGCACACGCGCAATTAACTCCTGATACAAAGTCTCAGGACTCTGAAATTCTTCGATTGCTTCAATTCTTCCATCATCAATAACAACTTCTCTTTTTTCTTCTGTTGCCATAATTCCCACCAGTCGCTTTGTTTTGATTATGATACCATTATCATTCATTATAATCGGAAATCATATGCAAGTCAAAATAATATTTCTCCATAACGCAAAAAGAGACACAGCATATGCTGTGCCTCCTCGTTTTACATCATTCCGCCCATACCGCCTGCGCCTGCTGGCATTGCAGGTTCAGCTTCTTTGATATTTGCAACTACAGATTCTGTTGTTAACAGTGTAGATGCTACGCTGTTTGCATTCTGTAACGCGCTTCTGGTTACTTTAGCAGGGTCAAGAATACCTGCATCAACCATGTTTACATATTCTTCTTTCAATGCATCAAATCCAACACCAATTTCGGATTCTCTTACTTTATTGATGATAACAGAGCCTTCCAGACCTGCATTTGCTGCAATGTGGAATAAAGGAGCTTCCAATGCTTTCAATACAATCTGTGCACCTGTCTTTTCATCACCTTCCAAAGTTTCTGCTAATTTAGCAACTTCTTTGGATGCGTGGATATATGCAGAACCACCACCGGAGATAATACCTTCTTCTACAGCTGCTCTTGTAGCTGCCAAAGCATCTTCTAAGCGAAGTTTTGCTTCTTTCATTTCTGTTTCAGTAGCAGCACCTACACGGATAACTGCAACACCACCAGCCAGTTTAGCAAGACGTTCCTGTAATTTTTCTCTATCGAAATCAGATGTTGTTTCCTCAATCTGTTTCTTAATCTGTCCAATTCTTGCCTGAATAGCATTCTTATCGCCTTCACCATCAACGATAACTGTATTCTCTTTCTGTACTTTAACAGATTTTGCACGACCAAGCTGTGCCATTGTAGTATCTTTCAGTTCCAGACCAAGATCAGAGCTGATTACCTGACCGCCTGTTAAAATAGCGATATCTTCAAGCATTGCTTTTCTTCTGTCGCCATATCCAGGAGCCTTAACAGCTACTACATTGAAAGTACCACGAAGTTTGTTAACGATTAATGTAGTAAGTGCTTCACCTTCTACATCTTCTGCAATAATGAGTAATTTTGCGCCAGACTGTACAATCTGCTCTAATACAGGAAGGATTTCCTGAATATTGGAGATTTTCTTGTCTGTAATGAGGATATATGGATTATCCAGAGTTGCTTCCATTTTATCCATATCAGTTGCCATATAAGCAGAGATATAACCTCTGTCGAACTGCATACCTTCTACTAAATCAAGCTCTGTAAGCATTGTTTTGCTTTCTTCGATTGTGATAACACCATCGTTGGAAACTTTTTCCATAGCATCTGCTACTAACTGTCCAACTTCTTCATCACCTGCGGAAATAGCTGCTACTCTTGCGATGTGTTCTTTACCATTTACTTTGGAGCTCATTTTGGCAATTGCTTCTACTGCACAATCAGTTGCTTTTTTCATACCTTTTCTTAAGATAATCGGGTTAGCACCTGCAGCCAGATTCTTCATACCTGCATTTACCATTGCCTGTGCAAGTACAGTTGCTGTTGTAGTACCATCACCTGCTACATCATTTGTTTTTGTTGCAACTTCTTTTACAAGCTGTGCACCCATGTTTTCAAAAGAATCTTCTAATTCGATTTCTTTTGCAATAGTAACACCATCATTTGTGATAAGTGGAGCACCATAGGATTTATCCAACACTACGTTTCTTCCTTTCGGTCCTAATGTTACTCTTACTGTATCTGCTAACTGATTTACACCTGCTTCTAAGGCTGCTCTTGCTTCTGCGCCATATTTAATTTCCTTTGCCATGTCTATTGCCTCCTAATAATTTCTTTCATTAATTTCTATGCAAAAAACCATTCTTACTGAATTACAGCTAAAATGTCGTTCTGTCTTACGATGATATATTCTTCTTCCTCAATCTTAACTTCTGTTCCGGAATATTTGGAATAAATAACCTGATCTCCAACTTTAACTTCCATTTTTACTTCTTTACCATCTACAACACCGCCAGGTCCAACTGCAATAACTTCTGCCTGCTGTGGTTTCTCTTTGTTCTGTCCCGGAAGAACGATACCGGATTTGGTAGTTTCTTCTGCTACTAACTGTTTCAATACGACTCTGTCGCCAAGTGGTACTAACTTCATGATAAAAGCCTCCTTATAATAAAAAATCTTTTCTTTTCCCTCTCATTGTTAGCACTCAATCAAGCCGAGTGCTAATTACTAAACATATATTAAATTCATCACTTACACTTTGCAAACTCGTTTTTTCCTGTTTACATTATGTTTTACTCGTCTTTTCTCGCTTATACTCACTTTTCCTCTTATTTTCTTATCACAAGCTTGAAAAGTGTGATTTAATACATTTTTTATAAATATAAAATTTAAATATAAAAATTTATTTATCTGTTGAAATATTATTCGGTAATTCCAAGTAAATTCCAGATTTCTTCTTTTGCAAAAGCATAATCACCCATCTGGCTTTCATATTCTTCCATCTTATGATACTTTTCCTGCGCACCCTTGCTATCACCGCTCACCTGATAGGCATGATAGAGCACCGCATTTTCATAATAATAGGCTACCGCATAGAGTTCTTCCATATCTCCGGTATGCTTTACTCCATTCGCTTCATTGTTATAGACCGTATCAACCAGACTATCATATTCCTGATAACGCACATAATTAATCATATCGCTTTCTGTCACTTTATAACCACGTTGATAGTCCATTATTCCGATAAGAAACGCTATGGTCAAAAAGAATAACACAACCGACAACACTATAATTATTATATTAAGAATCAGATTTTTATTGAATCCTTCTTTCATTTATCTCTGCAATCCTTCCATAATCAGACTTTTTTTCTTGGACTCCGAATAATCCGGCAATGCTTTTACTTCCTCTTCTGTCAGATTTGCATATGCCATCAATATTGCTTCCATATCCGCCTTTATCTGTGCCAAAGCTTCCCCATGAAGCCCCTCATAACATTCGTCATACCATTCATGGTTATAATCAATACGGTCTACACTGGCATAGAAACCTTCCAGATTCTCTGCAATGCGTGAGCTGCAATATTCTGCATCCATGTAAGAATCTTCTCCTGAGTAAGATAGTAACGTATGCAAAATATAATTATAATCACAAGCTGTATAATACAAAACAGAATATTTCCGGAACCTTTCATCCATATGTAAATATTTTTCATCATAAAATTCATCGATTCCGTTCCAATTGCCTTCCTGCTCATATTCCATCAATTGCGTATCATACTTTTCATAGTTTATGCTAATATCTTTCTTGGTCTGTGCTTTCCAGATTTTATATGGACCTTCCTGTGACAGGTAAAGCATCAAAATATTTAACACAACAAGCACTGCAATAATTGTAATTTTAACGGCTGCTGACGTAAAACGGTTTGTTTTCTGCTCCACCACCTGTTTCGTTTTTTGAAACTCACGATTATAATAATTCATATCGCTCCGGTGTTTTGCCGCAAAAGGATTATCCTTTCCACAAAAAGGACATCTTTCATCCCCTATCTGCAAATTTGCTCCACATGACGGACATTTCATTCCTACTACACCCTTTCTCTCAATATCATCACTTCAATAGTCTAGTTCTGTTTCATATACTCTTTGGCAATTTTCTCTGCATTTTCCTGTGCTTTTTTATAGTCAAAAACAACACCATATTCTTCTTCCACACAGCTATCCTGATACAGCTTGTCAATTTCTTCCTGTGTCATTCCAAACTGTTTCTTCATAAATTCACAGACCACTTCCCTATATTTCGCAATCTGTTCTTCATCCTGTTCTGTATAAGTCACATAATTCAGTTCCCGCAAAACAAACAAAGCATCGACAATACACCATTTCACATCATCTTCATTAAAATTGCCACTTTCTATAATACTTGCTGTATACATATAGTTCTCATAAAAACGATATACTTCAATAAAATCATAATGCTCCCAGTTATAAATAGAATATCCTTCGTCGTCACAATGCTCATCCATAAATGACAAAATACCATAATAATCTTCTTGCGCATACAGTTCATCTAAAACAGGATAATTTTCCTTTTCCCACATAAGCTGTTGCTTCGGGTCTGCTTCTGATATTGTGCTATATATAATTTTATTAAAACACCAATAAAATCCACCTATAATTCCTGCTATAAGCGCAAGAACCAGTATCGTAATCAGTATCATTTTACCGGTCTTATTCATTTCCTTTCGATATGCATCTACCGGTATCTGCTGAAGTTCTTCTACGTCTTCCTTAATATCCGAAAGCTGCTCCATATACTGTTTCTCACTGCCCAGAGCATTTAACGCACCGCAATACGGACATTTCGGGCTGTCTGCCGGAATCATGGCATGACAATTTTCACATTGTAATTTTGCCACAGGATTCATTTTATCATCTCCATTATCAACGCAACATGAAATTACTCATATCAGCCAATCGATACAAGGTGATATGAGTAATCACAAAAATCTTATTTTCTTTTCTCAAGTCGTTCCCGATAACCCGGTGCATTTTTGACTTCAAATTTATTATTGAACATCTCATATTCTGCATCCGGAAGCTTCTCTTCCAACTGTTCTTCTACATTCGTTTTATATACAACACCGCAGGCAACCGAAGGTGCAATCACTTTATCCTCATAAGCAAGGCATACCGCCTGTACTCTGCTGCAATAATCCTCCGCCTCTCCATCTTCTACCATTGGAATAAGTACGATGAAAACATCTCCGTCTACACGCCCAATAACATAATCCGGTTTGGCTTCCTGCTTAATAATACCTGCTATTGTTTTAATCAGGCGGTCGCTCTCTTCATCGCCAAAATTATCGTTCACATATTTCCAGTCATTGATATTGATATTGATAATTGCAACCGGTGCTACCTGTGCACGGTCAATTACTTTCATGCGCTCATCAAAATAAAGCTTATGGAAAACTCCTGTTAACGCATCTTCTTTATCGCCGCGAATCTGTTTTTCCTGCTTGTTCTCAAGCTTCTCTTCCAGTTCGTCAATATAAATCGCTGCTTCTCTATGTAAATAACCTTCTTCGCCTAATTTCGAAAGCATGGCAACCGATTCATCCAGCATTTTTTCCATCATTTTAAGTCTTTCTGCCGGTGGCTCATTATCAAGGCTTATATAAAGATGCCCAACGGTTCGGTTATAAACGCGAACTTTTCTTCCCGGAAAACTTTCAACATCTGGTGTAAATCCGGCAAAATTACCTATGGAAACAATTTTCTCACCATGTCTGTCTGTCAAAAGAAGCTCCGCACCTAATGCTGCACCAACTGCTTTCAAATATTCTGTCAGTGAATTGATATCATACAGATTATCCAAAGCATAATTTTTGATATTTTCTTTCATTCTTTTTTCAAAAGAAACGCTATTATACTCCATACAATAATCCCTCGCCATCTCCCATAGATTCTATTACTAATCTGTTTTCAGTATACCTTCTTTGCTATGGTTTGTCTAGGAAATTTACTATACTTCTACCCAAATTACTACCAAAATACTACCAAAGAAGTATAGCTTTTTTCCGATTTTCCATGTATTGTTATAGCAGAAGGGGCGCACTTCACAAAAACAATTATCAAACAAAAACAAATAATAATTTTGAAAGGTGGTTTTTCATATGTATTTTATTTCTTTTATAGCAATCATTTTAGTCACTGTTGCAATGTCATTTTCCTTTGCTACACCATTTACTACATTATTAGATTTACCAAGTTTACTGCTACTATTGATCGTATGTATTCCGGTTTTATTTTCAACAGGATTGCAGAAGGACTTCTGTAATGCATTCCGTATCGGACTCAGTAAAAATACAACCGTTAGTCTGACTGCCATTAAAAGAGCGCATGAAGCAGTCAGCCTTATGATTAAAACATTGCTTTATAGTGGTCTACTTCTTTTTGTATTATCCTGCTGTATTGTATTACTTACCTTAGAAGACCTTACATATCTCGGAGCTAACCTCAGTGTTTCCGCATTATGTTTTGTCTATGCAACCGCATTTATTGTTCTGCTGCTTCCTTTAAAATCTATTTTAAAAGTAAAAATAATGGAATATATGCAGGAATCATAAGAACAACGCTTACTATATAGGAAGGTAAGGTTATTACCATGAAAAATATTAAAAAGTTAGCTGCTATTTTCCTATATCTGGCTATTACAGCCTTTGCACTAGGTTTTCCACTTTTGCAGTTAATCGATATAAAGCAGATACTTCTTGTCATAATCGGCATGGTCATTTTATTTCTTCCAGGTTTTCATCGTGGAGAAAAGAAACAGACTTATGCGAACCAATTAGCACGTTGTGCTTTGTTTGCCAGCTACATACAGACTTTTCTATTGCTTTTCACGCTTCTGTCCGGGAACGTTACGGCCGATACCAGAATGAATGAAATCGCATTGAACTGTCGCCCACTGCTCTACGGTTTCTGCCTCTGGATTATTTTATCCGGCGAAGCACCAAAAGAGGCTAATGCCTCTAAACCGCTTACTGCAACGGAATACTATGAAGCCTATCGCAAACTTGGACTTACGAACAGAGAAGCCGAACTGGCTGTGCAAATCGGCAAGGGATTAAGCAACGCTGAAATTGCCGCAGAACTGAATATTTCCGAAACAACCGTCAAGAAACATATTTCTAATATCTTTGAAAAATTAGAAATAACGAAACGGGAACAGATTCGGGAGAAACTATACGAAAAGCTGGATGATTAATCCAGCTTTTTGTATTCCTAAGATGCCAAATCTTTCTTTTGATACCAGAGCAAAGCAATCACAAATGATACTATTGTAATCCCAACGCTAATTAGCAGCATTGTGCCATCTAGCTTACCATTGGTAAAAATATCGGATGCGTTGGAATAATAAAAGGGCGTTATGTACTTCAAATTCTCAATCGCCGGAATAATACGGCACATCATATCAATAGCAAACATTATCACTGCAATGCCAAGTCCTGCTCCTATCAGATTTCTTCTTACAAAAGCAGAAATCATAAAACATATGGTTCCGATTTCAATTTGCATCAAACTAACCGCCAGATGATACAAGGTCATTTCTCCGGCAGCAATGGTTTCGCCCATACATATAAATCCCAAAAGATACAGCGCAACGCAAGCTAAATTAAAAATAACAATATTGCTGATAAGTGCCAAATATTTTGCGAAAACAACACTTCCTCTTCCGATTGGCAATACGTTCAGAAATTCTGAAGTATGTCCGGCTTCCTCTTTTGACAAAAGACTGCTTCCTAAAATGGCTGCAAACATTGCTCCTCCAAGCCCATGCATCAGTGCAATCTCTGTCGCATAATAGCCTTTTAGCGTTGCCAGACTCATTTTGTCCATGCCGAAAGCAGTCGACATTGCGCCCATATTAGAAAAAGAATCCGCAATTCCTTCCATCGACTCTTCCAGACTGGTATATAGTAAAATACAGCCAAAACAAAGCACCCCTACACACAAAGTCCAAATCAACAGACTTTTAAAATTCAATTTCATTTCATGCTTATACAAAACCATATTTAGTCCTCCTTATAGTAATGCATAAAGATTTCGTCTAATTCCGGTTCTTCAATTACAATATCCTCTATATTATGCCCGGCAAAACCGGCAAACAATTCATTCAAATCACCTTTGTATACAAAATCTTCTTCTACTCCGTCTTTTGTCATACGGATTCGCTTCGTGCTGGTTTTTGTCAGATTCTCTACCGTATCCACACATAATAATTTTCCTTCTTTGATAATTGCCGCATGTCTACAATATTTCTTTATCTCTGACAACACATGCGAAGACAGAAAGCAGGTCGCGCCCTGCGCATTATATTCCATAATCAATTGGAAAAACTCTGCCTGCATCAGTGGATCTAAACCACTGGTCGGCTCATCAAAGATAAATAGCTTCGGCTTGTGCTGCATGGCACAGACAATACTTACCTTTTTCCGGTTGCCCAAAGAAAGTTCTTCTATCTTTTTATTCCGGTCAACGTTAAGCCTCTCACATAGCATATCGGCTTCCTTGCCACAATCCACCCCTCGCATATCTGCTGCCAGACGGATGACATCTTTTACTCGCATCGTCGGATAAAACATTGCTTCAGATGGCATATATCCGATTTCTTTCAAGATATCCTTCTGTCTGCTTTTCACATCCATCCCAAGAATCTGCGCATTTCCTTTCTGGAATTTAATCAAACCGAGAAGACTTCGTATTGTTGTAGATTTTCCGGCACCATTTGGACCTAAGAAACCAAAAATATCTCCTGCCTCTACGTTTAAAGACAAATCACTGACCCCTCTGTATTTTCCATAACGCTTTGTTAAATTCTGAATAGATATTGCATATTTTTGTTTCTCCATAACTGTTCTCCTCTGTTAAACATTATTTTTTCTCTGCTTAAACTGCTCTAATTCTTCATTTAACAAAGCCGTATCCACTTCTCGTTTTATTTTATAAATCAACCAGATGCAGCAATAGCAAAACATGATATAGAAGAAAAAGCTGATAGTCGCCGTATCATTTCTATCAAACCATTTCATCACATAGCCCAAAAGTGTGTATAGGACAGAACAACCAAATCCTGCCAAAATATCTTTGAGGGAAATATTATCAACTTCATCAAAATTATTTAACAAATAAATCTGGATGTAACACATACCATAAGCTGTAAAAATCATTTCCGTCATGATAATGATACCCGCCTGCATACTCCCCTGTAATATCTGATACATAAAATAGAAAAACAAAATCATACAGAAATAAATACATGCCTTAAATTCAATTCCAATCTCTAAAGCCATAAACTTTTTAAACTTTCTCATGATGCATCTCCCTTCAAAATACTCCTTAATTCTTTCGCATAACGTCTGGAAATAATCACATGCTCACCACTATCCATTGTCACATCAATTCGATTTCCCGACATACTTTTCAGCCGGTTAATCCGATAAATATTAATTACCATTGCCTTGCTGCATCGAAAAAATCCTTCCTGCATATAAAGCATTTCAAACTGTGCCAATGTAAAATTAACCTTATAAACATCTTCATCCGTATACAAATAAGTGACTCCGTCCACACTTTCTAAATAAATTACTTTATGAATGCTGATATAAAACTGCTGTCCGTCTTTAATGCCAAGCAATTTTTCATTCTGTCCTTCTACAAACTTCACAATATTATCAATCTGTTGCGACATCTGCTTGTATTTAATAATGATTTCATCATTACCTTCCTGAATCTGTTGCAATGTTATCTTCATTTTTCTCTCACTTCCATCCCCGCTTTATCCAGATTATTTCCATTCTGTTTTTGCTGTCCTGTTTTTTACTTCTTGTGTTATATCCTTTATATATTTTTTTCTGTTAAAAAACAAGTTATTTGGGACAAGGTGCACTTTTCCCTTTTAAGATGCACCAAAAAAGGCAATGTGCATTTCTGCATATTGCCTCTTACCCTTTATCTTTCACTTGCTAACATTCCATAATAACTTGCATCACAGATACCTTGATTATTCCGGTCTGCCTGTCGCAAAGTACCTTCATATTTCATACCGCACTTGCGCATAACAGCACCTGAATTCGGATTTCTTGGGTCGTGTCTTGACTCAACACGATTCATACCAACCTCATCAAAGAGAAAATCCATAACCGCTTTCATTGCTTCTGATGTAATTCCCTGATGCCACCACTTCCTACCAATACAATAACCAATATGTACCATATTTAGGGTGCTGGAACCATCCACGCCACCAATGGAACCAATCGGTTCTCCATTCTCTTTCAAGACAATCGCCCAGTTATAGAAATCTACTTTCTCATACTGACTAATCCAATCGGTTAATACGGCCTTCGTTACTGAAACATCTGCATGTGTCGGCCATACCAGATATTTCGTCACTTCATCATCCGATGCCCAGTTACGATACATTACTTCTGCATCTTCTATTTTAAATCGGCGCAATAACAAGCGCGCTGTTTCTATCTCTTTTGTTCCTAAATGAGTCATCGCTTTCCCTCCATTCATAATCCTTACTTTAGTCATTTGGTTCTTTATCATCCATAACTTTTATTTTAGTCGGTTGGCTCTTTATACCACTCTAACTCAGTTGCTGGAATCTTCACATAATTATCTTCGCCTTCGCCAATTCGCAAAACTACATTTCGGATACCTGCCTGGATAATCATTCTTGCACACAAAGGGCACGGCTTCGCCCGGTGTACCGAACCATCTTCCGGATTGATACCGGTCAAATACAAATCAGCTCCTATTGTTTGTTCTCTGGAACAATTAAGAAGCGCATTTGCTTCTGCATGCACAGCCCGACAAATTTCGTACCCTTCTCCCTGATGTAGATTGCGGGAAATTCTAGGGCACACACCTGTATCACAGCAATTTTCAAGTCCTCTTGGCGAACCATTATACCCGGTAGAAATTACTGCATCATCTTTTACAATAACTGCACCATATTTTCTCTTAATACAAGTGCTTCGATATGCAAATGTTTCTGCACAATTCAAATAGGTGTCATTCTTTGAAATTCTCTTATTTGCCTGCGGTTTTACCATGATGGACTCCTTTCGGTATCATTAGCTATTATTTCTCATATTTCCTTTCATTCAACCATAGCACAGACTGTTTCAGTGCCGCAATTGTTTTTGTCTCAATCACACATCTGCAATTATATTTTTTAGCAACACCAAGTCTTTGCTCTAAATCAATTTCTCCGGTGCCAAGTGTCATATGTTCTTTTCCTCCGCAAGAGTCATGAATATGAAAATGGCTCAGTCTACTTTCATTGCTCATAATAAACGGTTCATCTACATTATCCGCGCTATTAGAATGACCGATATCCCATGTTAAAGCAAAAACATCATTCTGCAACAACATTTGAATCACCGACTGCTCATAACTTCGAAAGCCATCCGTATTTTCGATGCATATTTTGATGTTGTTATCGCCGATTTCCATTTCACACATACGCATAAATTCGTCAAAAGCTTTCTTATATTCATCAAAATACTGCTCAAACAACTGTACTTTCCTATCCGGCAATGTAAAGTGTACACCATGATTCATGTGCATGTTAATTATCGGCACATTCAGTTCTTTTGCAACTTGAATCGTTCTTTTTACGGTTTGCATATATGCCTTAGCAACACCTTTATTGAAATCTGCAATATTTAAATTTTCATCCAGATGAATGGTAAAATATATATCCGCTTCCTCTGCCAATGCTTTAAAAAATGATATATTTTCCAATTTTTCTATTTGATACTCCGGAAGATTCATATTTAATTCAATGAACTTTAATCCTAATTCTTTGCATAATGCTATATTTTCTTCCAAACTTTCATTTTCTATTAACGTCGGCATTCCAAAATCCATAATATGTAATCCTCCTAACCACTATCGACTCTAGCGTTTGTTCTGAAAAACATTTATATAAGGTAAAACAATACTGGTAAGAATTAATATAAGGCCTATTCCACCAAAAATTCCTAACTTCTCATGAAGCACAACTACGCCCAACAAAGCTGCTATGGCAGGACTGATAGCACAGAATAATCCCGCTCTTTGTGCTGTCACATGCCTTTGTGCAACAGGCTGTAGCGTAAAACCAAAACCTGTACAAACGACGATAAGAATTGCTAGCATAAGCCAATGTGTTCCGTTTTTGGGTAACTGCGGTTGCTCAAATAGTAATGTCGCTATAAACGACATTATA
The DNA here is from genome assembly GCA_017623295.1 of Lachnospiraceae bacterium. GTDB lineage: Bacteria > Bacillota > Clostridia > Lachnospirales > Lachnospiraceae > UBA3282. The sequence goes on from JAGAPK010000052.1 coordinate 42,756, forward strand.
CCCATTGTTCCAACCTGTATAATCCCTACGCTTAATGTGGATTCGCTTTCATGAGACAATCTGTCCGTCACAATTATCGCAAGCGCATAAGCGATTCCTGCCAAAAGTCCAAACGTAAAACCACCGCTAAGATTTCCTTGCTGCATGGCCAGCAAAACAACTCCAACCATTGCTATCGAAGTGCTAAAAACAGTCATTTTGTTTGGAAATTTCTTAAAAAACATAACCTCAAACATCGGCACAAAAATGATGGCACAATTTTCCAGCAAAGATACCAACGAAGAATCCGCCTGTTCCAAAGCCAGCATTTCAAGCGACATCGTAATAAAAAACATAAAGCCGATAATCAATCCTGAAATTAAAGTCTTCTTTGTAATCTTCAGCATCTCTTTATAAAATATAAGAACTAATAAGCAAAAAGAAATCAGAAATCTTATCGCCAAAAGATTAAACGGGCTGATGTCTTCTAAAATCATTTTGCTGAAAATAAAGGATGTTGCTCTGGCAGATATAACCATTGCTAAAAGCAATTCATATTTTCTGGTACTTAATTTATTCATTTTCTCAGTCTGCATTTATGTTCTGTCCTTAAATTTCTATTATGTAAAAAAATTTTATTTATAGTATTATAAGTATTTTGGTCTTATCAATATTGTGTTATAATATTATCATACGATTGAAAAGAAATCATGGATGCGATTTCCGATGTCAGATGCCCTCTAGTACATAAGGGGTGATGCCTATGAACACAATGGAAGTTTTAACTTTATTGCTAGTAATTTTTGCGGCTCTATCTTTTATAGATAATCATAGCAACAAAACGAAATAGCATCCCAGACCGTCCAAAGTTGAGGATGCTATTTCTATAATTCATTTTCATACTGAGGGCAATCGGAACTTGTGTCCGACAACCTTTCTAAGTAAATTGTATACTAGACCGCTTGAGAAATCAAGCGGTCTTTTATTTTCTAAGCTATCTTTTGTTTCTACCAACTCTTTTTAAGTCTCATATTACGAATTGCTTATTGTTATTTTAATCTGATATGCTCTATTCGCATACTACATTTACTGTCTTCTTTTCAACAATGAGCATCCAAGCACAAACACAGCTCCACCCATCACGATAAAGCCACTCCAAAGTAAATTCCAATAGGATGCAGTTACATCGAACATCGCTAAGAGTAAATCATGCCAAAATTGTAATCCCGTTGCAATGGCAAATAAATCAAATAGCACATATCCGCCACCAAATATGTAAATCCATCTCCACCAATAATTTTGATGTAAATTTCTAAAAAAAGTAATAATACCTAAAATACAAAGTATCGCCAATATGCCCATTAATAAAAAGTAAAATATCCCTTTATTTTCCATTACATTCAGCCAAAATGCAGCATACGATTCTCTATCAACCAGTCCCCATATTCTATGTAAATGAAATATTCCAAAAAAGATGAAAAACAATGGTTCATAACTATATATTTTTTTCATTTTATTTTTTCTCCAAAAATTCCGTAATCAAAATTTTGTGCGCCTTTTGCCCAACGGGCACCGGTCGGTTATTTTCATCCACCGGTTCGATAATCACTCCTGCGTTATGCAAATGCAACTTCTTTCAAATCTTTCAACTGCTTTTCCTGTGTCCTTGCTAAAATGATATTTCCAAATACTATACTGTTATTTCAATCTGATTTCCTTCCATATCTAAAATACAACTTTCATAATATCCATCTCCGGTTGTTCTTGGACCACTGATAACCTGATATCCATCTTTCCTTAATGTTTCTGTAAGTTCATCAACCGCTTCCTTACTGCCTACGCTAAACGCAATATGAATATAACCATTCTGTGCTAATTGCTTATCAGAATGAATCATTTCCGGCTTATTCATTATTTCCAGTCTTGCTCCATTCTCAAATGACAAGAAATAGGAACGAAAATCTGTCTTCACATTATGGTATCCATCATTCGCACTGGCACCAAAATATTTCATATAAAATTCTTTTGTTTTTTCTAAATCCTTCACATACATTGCTATATGCTCTATTCTCATATCATGTCTCCTATCTTCTCTTCAACAAGCCGCATATTCTCTTTTTTAATAAAACCCGTTTCAATTAGTTTATCTTCTAAAAGAAACGGGTTTCTGATTATTTTATCATACTTTAATTTTTAAAATCGAACTATTATTTATAGTTCACAAGTATAAATAATTTTTATTTGTAGTTAACAATCTTGCCGAAGTCAGCTTTGAGTGCTGCACCACCTACTAAGCCACCATCAATATCTGGCTGTGCAAATAATTCTGGTGCTGTAGCTGCGTTAACAGAACCGCCGTACTGAATACGAACTGCTTCTGCTGTAGGAGCATCATAAATTTCAGCGATTGTCTCACGGATAGCTTTACATACTTCCTGTGCCTGTTCTGTTGTAGCTGTTTTACCTGTTCCGATAGCCCAGATTGGTTCGTAAGCGATTACCATGCTTGCAACCTGTGCAGCTGTAACACCCTGTAAATCAGATTTAATCTGTAATCTGATCCAGTCAAGAGTAACACCGGATTCTCTCTGCTCTAAAGATTCACCACAGCAAAGGATTGGTGTAAGACCAGCTTCGAATGCTTTTTTCACTTTTTTGTTTAAAAGCACATCGTCTTCTTTGAAGTAGTCACGTCTCTCAGAATGTCCGATGATAACGTATTTAACGCCTGCATCTACTAACATTTCAGCAGAGATTTCACCTGTGAATGCACCTTTTTCTTCGAAGTACATATTTTCAGCACCAACTACTACGTTAGTTCCTTTTACAGCTTCTACAACTGGTACGATATCAATTGCAGGTACGCAGTAAACAACTTCTACGTCATCGCTTACTACTAATGGTTTTAATGTATTTACAAGTTCTACTGCCTGGCTTGGAGTCATGTTCATTTTCCAGTTGCCGGCTACAATTTTCTTTCTTGCCATGATTTCTATTCTCCTTGATTTATATTCTTTATTCTGTCTTATTTGTCATCTGCAGCCATAACACCTGGAAGTTCTTTACCTTCTAAGAACTCTAAGGATGCACCACCACCTGTAGAGATATGGCTCATCTTATCAGCGAAACCAAGCTGGTTAACAGCTGCTGCGGAATCACCACCACCGATGATTGTTGTTGCATCTGTTTCAGCAAGGGATTTTGCTACTGCGATTGTACCAGCTGCAAGTGTAGGGTTCTCGAATACACCCATAGGTCCGTTCCAAACTACAGTCTTAGCAGATTTTACAGCATCAGCATATAATTTAGCTGTTTCTGTACCGATATCAAGACCTTCTTTGTCAGCAGGAATTGCTGTTGCAGGAACAACTTCAACTTCGATTGGTCCATCGATAGGATCAGGGAAGCCTGCTGCAACTGTTGTATCAACAGGAAGTAAAAGCTTTTTACCAAGTTTTTCAGCTTTTTCCATCATTTCTTTACAGTAATCAAGTTTCTCGTTATCTACAAGAGAGTTACCTACTTCATATCCTTTTGCTTTTAAGAATGTGAAAGCCATACCACCACCGATGAT
>JAGAPK010000053.1 GCA_017623295.1 Lachnospiraceae bacterium
GAATTTTCTGAACTGATAAAGCCGCAGATTTATCATGAGATGCACTATATTACCAGTAAACTGATTCATTTACAAATGGAACAACTTGAAAAAGGAAAACCGTTTGAAGAAGTAATAGAGAAGTTTTTGGAATGGTGCGGTGAGGATTGCATGTTTTGTACATGGGGTCCGCTCGACTTGTTGGAACTGCAGAGAAATATGGAATATTATGGAATGGAACCGTTGTCAGACCGACCGGTAAAGTATCTTGATATTCAGAAATTATTCAGCATCGCATATGAAGATAAAAAAAGCAGACGATCGCTGGAATATGCAATTGACATGTTGGGAATTTCCAAGGACATTCCTTTTCACAGAGCGTTTAGCGATGCCTATTATACAGCACAGGTCTTTGATATGATAGAAGATCCGGAGGTTCTTGAGAAAGTATCTTTTGATACATTTGTAATTTCGGATAGTAAAGAAAAAGAAATATATATCAAATTTTCAGACTATGATAAATACATTTCCCGGACATTTCCGGACAAATCTAAGATGTTTGGAGATAAAGAAGTAACGGACGTGAAATGTTTCCGTTGCGGAAAATCTCTTAAGAATAAGATAAAATGGTTTTCCCCGAACGGAAAACATTATCATAATGTGGGACATTGTTTCCGTCATGGATATACAAAGTGTAAGCTCCGCGTACGAAAAGCAGAACACGGCGGAACCTATGCCGTAAAAACGAGCAAATGGGTATCTACGGAAGATGCCAAACAAATAAAAGAAAAAGCCAAGGCTCTGAAAGAGCCTTAGGCTTTTTTCTTTTAGAACGGTTTCATATCCCGCCAATCGAGATCCTTGGTACCGGAACTTTTATATTTTCTCATAATACGGCTGCGTCGTCGGGTTTTTCTTGTATTAACAAACAAAGCACGTATCATAAATATGGCAATGAATAAAAGAGCAAGAGCCATGATGGCGACAATAACGTTTTTTATATTAATGAATAAGGTATCATCGTCCTGTGTAGGGGCTTCCACAATTTGCGGAGAGGTACCGAAATCAAAAGTAACCGATGTTTCACGGATAGGAATCAAAGATGCAGAGCCAACAGGAATCGAATGGATGGAATAATTAATCCGGGCAATTTCATCCGGCTTCAGATTCTCATAGGTTAAGGAAGAGTTAACCTCTATAAAATCGACGGTGTCGGGAATAACAATATAAGCATTCGGATCTATCTGCAAAATAGGTTTATTGCTTCCGAAGAAATTCGTACCGGTAGAAAAGAAACCGGAAGTATCAATGGAGTAATTGGTATCATTTTCAGCAACAGAAGCCGCGTAGAAATTATCGAAGCCATAGTTAAATAACTCAATCGTATCGGTAAACTGCCCCGGCGTTTCTTCTTTTAAAATTACACAGACTAATTTCATGCCGTCTTTTTGTGCGCAGGAGACTAAAGTCTGTCTCGCATCATCGGTATAACCCGTTTTGGTTCCGATAAGATGCTCATATTCGTATTCTTTGCCGGGAAGTAATTTACTCTTTGCCCAGACAATCATATCTTCCCTCGGCTGGGTGGAAGTCTGTGGGACATGATAACTTGTGGTACAGGACATTTTGGCAAGCATTTCGTTAGAGAAAAATGCCTGTGCGATTAATGCCATGTCATGTGCGGATGTATAATGATTCTCATCATGAATACCGTTTGGTGTAATAAAATTAGAATCCGTACAACCAAGTTCCTTTGCTTTCTGATTCATTAAATCCGAAAATGCAGATACATTACCTTCACCACAGATATGTTCTGCCATAGCATAAGCGACTTCATTGGCAGAACCAACAAGCAATCCGTAAAGACATTGTTCCATGGTAATGGAGTCACCGACATTAATTCCCATATTAGCATCTTCGCGCCAGTTGATACTGTGTATGGCTTCCGATGAGAAGGTAACCATTTCGTTCATATCGCATTTTTCGGCAACAACCAGAGCGGTTAATATTTTGGTGATGCTGGCCGGATACAATTTAGCGTGTATATTTTTGGAATATAAAACAGTACCGGAATTAACCTCCATGAGAATAGCAGATTCAGCACCAATTTCAGGGCCTGCCGGCCAATGGATATTCTGATTGGATTCGATTGGAAGCTGCTTGCGTTCTTCCGCTTCTGCTTTGTAATCTCTGGCGGCCAATGCCGATACCGGAATATTTGAAAACAGTAATACACC
>JAGAPK010000054.1 GCA_017623295.1 Lachnospiraceae bacterium
ATATTTGCCGATATATTCTATAGCAAAGGATGGCGTCTATTTTCAAAGGATTGAGTAAGGAAATAGACGCTATTTTTATAGTTGAATTGGAGGTTGTTGTATGAGGATACAGGCTGCAAATACATATTTTACGGGGACATATTCTATACTAAATTCAAATAATGGTTCTTCATTTCCTTATGCTATGAAAGTTGATGGACTTGGTAATTTCGGAAACCGAAAAAGTCTGTTTAATTTTGGAAAAGTAACTATAACAGAGCATATGGTTACAGCCAAATATGGTACAAAGATAACAAATGGTCCGAGAATACAAATGCAGACAGCAGGGAGTAAGAAAAAAGAAGATTGGACTGAGGTTTCCAAAGAACAGTTGGAGGAGGTTAAACTTCCAGCTTCCTTTGAAAAATTGAAAGAACAAAATTCTTATTTTTATCATGGAGAAAACATATCGGATTATGAGTTGATACAAACAGCAGTAGCATTAGGAAAAATGGAATTGCCTACAGATGAGGAAAATTGCGATCTGGGAAGAGCTGCGTGGGATGCATTTGAAGTGCTTGTCAGAGAACAGGCGGCTCCAAAAAACTCATGGTCAAATACATTGTATTCGGAAGATGGAAAATATACTTTTACAAAGACTGAAAGCGGTAGATGGCAGATGCATTTGCTTGATGATGCCGGTGTAGGAGCTTCTGTGGAAGATATAGCAAATTGGATGATGAGTGGAACTCCTAATAGGAATATTGAAACTCGCTATTTGAATTACTTACAGCGTGTTGATCCTGATTTGTATCGTACAGCGATGAGTATCGGAGCAGAAGTTCGTACAAATGGTTTTATGGAAGATTTGCATGGGCAGGGAGTGTTGAGTGATAAGCAAAATCAGTATGATATGAGTTTGCTTGGATTGATGTTTGGAAAAGATGCGGATAGTATGCGTTTGCTATTGAGTGGATGCAAAAAGACAGGTAATTTCTTGGAATTATTGGATTTATACAATCCGGAGGGAGCAAATACGTTGGCTAAGTTACGTGAAGAACAAATAAAAAACGGTGGAATAGTTTAGGAATTAAGCTATAAGGTTTCGTTCCCATTCAGATAGGGTTTCGTTCCATTGAAGTGAGAAAAAAAGAAAATTTACCGATACATATTATAAGCTAAGGATAGCGTCTATTTTCAACGGATTGAATGTAAAAGTGAAATAGGCGCTGTTTTTATATATTAAAATTTTTATACCACTTGGACCTTTCGGGAAGTGGTGCAATCCGGACTGACAGATGGATTGCGGAAAGGAGATTATATGTCAATTTCAGGAATCGGCGGTGCTATGGGCGGCGTCAACTACTACAACAACAGAGTAAATCGGAACAATAATCAGGTGGCGAGTTCTTTTAGTACAGGGACTTGTATTAATCTGAAAATGACCGATGAGGATTCGGGGAGCAGAGCACTTACTTCTGTGGGCTATCCGGATGGAAGCAGTGCATCTGTATTTAGAGCAGAAGGTTATACAGACGGTAATCCTCAGTACATGGTAAAGCATTGGGGTAAGAATGGAGAAGAAACAGAATACTTTGTGAATCCTACACAGGTAAATCCAGAAAATGCGAGTTATATTGATATGTTGGCATATTCTACATATCTTGACGTTACCGGACAGACTAAAAATGCATTTGGAGATTTCCTTACTGCCTCAGGAGGTGTAAATGGCGATTTGACGTATGATGCAGAGAACATAATCGTTAGTTAAGGAATTTATGCAGGCACAATATGATGTAGGTAATTTGGCAGGATATATGTCGTTTAAAAGATTTTATGAATGTATGGAATAAGCCGCTTGGACCTTTCCGGGGAGCGGTGCAACCCTGACTGACAGATGGGTTGCGGAAAGGAGCACTATGGGTATATATGGCGTGAGTTCGTATTATGCAGGTGACTATGCGATACAGAACCAGAATCGTTCAGTAGGGCGTAATTCGTCAGTTTCAAATAATGAGACAATTGGCAATGCAACATCGCTTTCTGAATCGTCAGACAATGGAAAACGAATAGGCATTACTACCGTTGGCAATATTGGGTATATTGCCATGTATGCGGATTCTTCTACGGAACAAGACCCGATTGTTAAGGTAGGAGATTATGAGGTGCGTGTTAAAGATGTTAATCCAAATAATGCAACGAAAATGGAAATGTTTGCGCTGATGTCTTATATGGATGACAAAGGACTTACCAATAATCAGGGTATGAAGTCTTTTAATAAGATGACAGCGTATTCAGCACAGGCAGAGTACAACGGATATTGCAGTGGTATTTCTGATGAAAGTGCAGCATGGACGGTTGAACGTGACTGGATTGGAATATTAGAAAGTGCGAAAGAAACATTTTGGGGCAATTCTCAAACATATGAACAGGGCTTAGAATGTCAGAAGTTAATGGGAAATTTGCAAAAGTGGAATCAAGTTCGTTCGTACTCGGATACAGATGCTATAGATAACATTCAGAATACTGCACAGATGATACCTATCCAAAGTGGAGAAGAGGGTGTTGCACGTTTAGAACACGGACTCAAGAAGATAGTTAGGACAGTAGATCCGGAGGATGGCAAGGAATATGTTACCTATTTTACGAAACATAGTATTTGTTGTAAGTGGATGGAGGGTGACAATGAAGTTAGCTGGACAATGGACATCACGGAAGAACAGTATGCGTTGATAGACAAGTATTTTGATGGATATAACTCAGGTAATAAAGAGGAGCAACTGTGGTATTCTGGTGATGAGTTTAGCATGGTATCCTCCAAAGAATACTGGCTTGGTTTCTTTGAAGGGGCAGAGGTTTCCGATGAGAATTACATGGAAGCCATACGTGAGCAGATAGAAGAAATGCAGGAAAAAATAGAGAATGGAGAGATAAATGAAACTTTCCAAATTGGCAATCAGACTTTTACTGTAGAAGAGTGGAATGAATTTTTAGAGAAGTTTGATTCTATTCAAGAGGTCCTTGAAGCATTGATGAAGGAACGCCATGCTGAAATGGAAAAACAGCAGTCGGTTAAGAAAGAAGATGCTGTAGAACAAAATGCATTGGATATGATTATTTCAGAAAGTACCTCATGCACCTATCCGGCATCGGATACGAATGGAGAAGAAATCCGCTATATTACATGTTATACAGAAGAAGGAATTTTTTGCAAAAAAGCAGGTTTGACAGATGGATATGAATGGTCAATACCTTTTGAGAGCAAAGAGCAGTATGATAAAGTAATGGAGTTTATTGGGCAGCTTTCAGATGATGAAGATTTGCGATTTACTGCAAATGAGAACTTTTGGAAAGATTTTCTGAAAGGCGATACGGATGTAGAGAGTTTGAAGGAAAAGTATACGATTTCGGATAGCTCAGGAGTAAAAAGAACAGAAAT
>JAGAPK010000055.1 GCA_017623295.1 Lachnospiraceae bacterium
CGCCGAAGGATGTGCAGGAACTCTTGGGACATTCGGCAGTAAGTACCACAATGAATATTTACGCCCACGCTACAAGGGAAGCCAAGAGAAATTCAGTAAGACTTTTGGATAAAGTAGCAGGGAACGATTAAGACGAAAAAAACACTTTTTCCCTTATAATTTCCTCACGAGGGAAAAAATAAGGGAAAAGTGCAAAATACATAGATGTTAATGGGCTGGGATGCCCGAAAATAAAGGAAAGTTGAGAACAAACACACGAAACTTTCAGTTAACCGATGTGTTTAACTGAGAAACGAATTTGAGGTAGGAAAAGATTTGGATTTAAAAATCGGGAGAGATGTATATGATTACAAAGAAATGGACAGAGATAAGAAAAGCTGCAGCGGATGGAAGTAAGTTGCTGTTTCCATTGGGAGTGATTGAAGAACATGGACCCCATTTGCCATTAGGTTCGGACATTTTTTGGAGCCAAAAGATGTGCGAATTGGTTAGGGAAGAACTGAAAAAGAATGGAGAGGATGCTTTGATAGTGCCTGGTTATTATTGGGGAATCAATTATTGTACCAGTGCATTTCCGGGAAGCTTTACTTTGAAGAAAGAGACTATGAAACAGGTTCTCTTTGAGATTTTTGAAAATATAAGAAATTTTGGCTTTAAAGAAGCGTATTGCTTTAATTATCATGGGGATGCGCACCATATAGACACGATTGTAGAAGCAATACAGAAAGCCAACTCAGAACTTGGATTAAATGTGAAGTTAGTGTTAGAATCCATGGATTTACAGCTTTACGGCTGGCAGGGTGACGAAGATTTTCTATTGGTATCCGAGCCAAATTATCCGATAAAGTGGTTTGAGGAACAGGAACCATCGGAAAGAGGATTGCTTGACATTCATGGTGGTGCATTTGAAACAGCGGTACTTAACTATTTTTATCCGGAATATGTAGATTTGGAATTGGCTAAAGCATTGGAATCTTCTTCCCTTACAAAGGAAGGATTGCAAAAGTGGCTGGAAGGGGGAGAGGCTACAAAAGAGGTCGTACCACTTGGCTATGCCGGTAATCCGTCAGGATATGGTATGGTAGGAAAGCACATAAAAGAAATGATTGCGTTACAGGTTGCAGACATTACAAAAAGAATCCGAGGATAGCATTTGTCTTTTACACGAGAAATTACAGTAAATCCTTAATGGAATTGCTTTTTCGCTAAAAACATGATAACATTTCTCTGATAACAAAATGATAACATTAGTTCAGCTAGCCCATACATATTGGATAATTGAAGCTAATTGGTATCAAACCGTGCGAAAACTCCTAAACAGGTTTGTTTAATGCGAAAATGATTTTGGCGAGTTCGAATAATTAAAATTTAACACAGATTATTTTATATGGCAGGTAATCCAAATGATTATCTGCCATTATCTATATTAACCCCATTATTTAAAATGGTGTTGCCAATTAATGTTTCATTTTTCTTCAGTATATTTTTGGAGATAGGTTAATAGTCTTTTTTTATTTCTATATCAGCATTCTTATATTTCTCAATCAAATGAAATAATTCCGGCTCGGCATCTAATTTGATCAAATAACTATCCGGATTCGGGTCATCGGTTTTTCCGGTAAGATAAGCTACAGACGTGGCAAGAACAACAGCCATAACTTGAATTACATGAATGGAATTATACAATTGGAATGGCTTATATATCGGAAATAGATGTTCGAAATAATAGATTTAAATATATTCGCGATTTTATGATTCCGGAGGAAGTATATCTCAATACGATTGATTGGAGTTTAGTGAAATCAGACTGTGGTATGCCGGAAGATGCGCCTATCTGTGGATTGGGACGGAATTATATTAAGTTTGGAGAGGCTGTCAATGTGGGAGAAGTAAAAGAATTTCATATTAATGTATACGATATAAGGTACAGAAAATCTGTATTGAGTACACAATTTTTTTATTTATGTGATGAAGTATATTATTGGAGAAATAATTACGCAATACAAGAACTTTTTTATACTTCATTTTCGGATGTATGGTGTGAGCATAAAAAGAAATACGAAGTAATTAATAGCGGATATTACCCAATTGTAGGCCTGTTGGATAAAATGCGATTGATTGATTCTGATTTTGCCGGAAAATATCGTGAAGGAACCGAAAATATATTTTATGAGAGTAATTGGTAAGTGGAGTAATCTGGGTAACACTCAATATTTCTATAATCTTAAAAAAGAAAAGTATATATGATTAGCTATAAAAAGTTGACACCAAATATGACACCACATATAATAGAGATAGGAGGCATGAAAATGTCTAAATGGAATAAACTAATAGCACGCATATGCAATTTGTCAAAGGATCTTCGATTTGACGAATTGCGAAAGGTATTGGAGAGTTGTGGATATGTGATGAGTGCACCAAGAACAGGAAGCAGTCATTATACATTTAGGAAGCAAGGATGTCAGCCTATTACAATACCGAAACATGAGCCGATTAAAAAAGTCTATGTAGAAATAGTAAGGCAGATTGTAGAAAGTGAGGCGAAGAATAATGAAGACACTGAATGAGTATATGGCAATGTCTTATCGTATGGAAATTGTGGAAGATAAGGATGAGGGTGGCTTTGTGGTTTCTTATCCGGATTTACCGGGATGTATTACTTGTGGTGAGACAATTGAACGTGCAGTTGCAAATGCATTAGATGCAAAAAGGGCATGGATTGAGGCCGCACTTGAGGAAGGAATTGAGATTCATGAGCCGGATAGTTTGGACAGTTATTCCGGGCAGTTTAAACTGCGAATACCACGTAGCCTGCACAGAGCATTGGCGGAACATTCTCAGAGAGAAGGCGTTAGTATGAATCAATATTGTGTATACCTTCTTTCGAAAAACGATGCGGTGTATTCAAAATAGGAGTTATGAAAGTGTGGATAAAGCTATAAGTTATGGCAACACTTTGGCTCTATTTGCGAGCGCAGTAATAGAAAGTTTTTTGTGGTTTGGAATAAATAATTTAGTTGACACATAAGATTATAGATGGTATGTTTATTAACAAAATTACAAGGAGAACATGCAAATGAATCAAAACTTACATTCAAGACGTTATATGTACATGTATTATAGACGTACTACGTTATAAGCTTTGCAAGGTTAGTGCATTGGCTTATAGGCGGTAGGTCTATTAGTCTAGTGCATAAAACCAGAATGTAAGTGATGTGTTTAATATATATTAACATCGTAAATTGGAATTATCGCACTGGACAATGAATGTTTGGTGCGATTTTTTGCGTGGAAGAGGTGCATGGAGTGAGTGATTTAATCGAATTGAAATTGGTAACAGAAGGGGAAGCAGACTGTCTGCATAGACTACAGGTAGAAGCGTTTATGCCATTATATAAAAAATATCAAGATGAAGACACAAGTCCGGCAAAAGAAAGTTTGAAAAGAGTAAGAGAGAAGATTATTGAAGAAAATTCAGATTTCTACTTTATTGTGTTTCGTGGAGAAAAAGTTGGAGGTGTGAGAGTCAGATGGCATCAAGGTAAAAAGGTGTATGAAAATGTTAATTGGATATCTCCCATTTTCATAATTCCTAGATTTCACAATAAAGGGATTGCGAGCCAGGTAATAGAACAACTATCTGGTATTTATCCGAATACAATAGAATGGCGATTAGATACCATTAAGCAGGAAACGGGCAATTGTCATTTATACGAAAAATGCGGCTTTGTTAGGGCTGGTGAGGATATAGTAGTAAATGAAAAGATGACATTGGTTGATTATGTTAAAAACTGCATTGGAGTACGAAGATTCGAAAAAGAGGATGCAGACGAGATTAGTAAGCTTATTGTAAGGAATTTCTTAGAGGTAAATAGTAAGGATTATGGAATAACAGCGATGACGGAACTTGCGAAGGTTTATGATTCGGGTAAAGTTTTGAATATCGCCAGTTATGCACATATGTATGTCTTTGAATGGAAAGATAAAATCGTAGGTGTGGGAGCTATCTCAAGCTTCTGGGGAAGCGAGACGGAGAGTATTTTTTTGACTATTTTTGTTTTACCGGAATTTCATGGAAAAGGTATTGGAAGAAAAATCATAAATACATTGGAACGGGATGAATTTTATGTAAGAGCAACTCGTATTGAGATACCTGCATCTATTACAGCAACAGAATTTTATAGGAAATTTGGATATGATTATAAGAATGGTGTTAAGGAGTTGGATGAAGAACATCATTGTAGATTGGAGAAATTTAAGGAGGCAGGACAATGAAACATTTTTTACACTTGAACGATTTTTCAAAGCAGGAAATTATTCATATATTTGAATTGGCGGATAAGTTAAAAACAGATAACGGAGAATGCGATTGGCTGAAGGGGAAAACGATTGTATTATTTTTCCCGGAGAGTAGTATCAGAACGAGAGTTTCTTTCGAAAAGGGAATACAGATGTTGGGAGGAAACACAATTTTATTTCCTTCATCAGCTCTCGATAAGAAAGAAGATATCAAGGATGTGATAGGATACCTTGAAAATTGGGCAGATATGGTGGTTGTTCGTCATAGTGATCTGCCATTAATGGAGTATATGGCGGAACATTCGCATATTTCCATTATAAATGCTATGAGCTTTGTAAATCATCCATGCGAGATATTAACAGACCTGTATTCACTTTCAAAACAATATGTAGATTATTCGGAAAAGGAATATCTTTTTATGGGTGCAAGGGGAAATATAGGAAACACATGGAAAGAAGCATCAGATTTGGTGGGATTTAATTTTACCCAGTGTTGTCCTAAAGGATATGAAATTGACGGAGCGAGCGTATGTTATGATATAGACCAAGCTGTTGCAGGAAAAGACATTATTTGTACAGATTCTATTCCTTCATCAGCAAAGGGTGATTTTAAAGGGTATCAAATTACTTTAGAGCGTTTGAAATATGCAAATGTGGATGCTTGCTTAAATCCATGTCCACCTTTTTTTAGAGGAGAAGAAGTGTCAGCAGATGCAATTGATAGTAAATACTTTGTAGGATATGAGTTTAAGAAACCTTTGTTGGAAGTTCAGCAGGCAATTATTTGTCATTTATTTGGTTGCATGTAAAACTCTTGCCAGATGTTAGCTTACTGGAGAGAATGATTAGTGGTATAATGAGGGAAAGGCTCAGTTAGTCATAACACACAAGCGTAAAGAACGGAGATAGTAATGAGTGCAAAATGTATCATTAGAGAATGGAAGATAGAAGAAAGGATGCAGAAGAATATATTACATCAATGCTTGCGGCTGATAAAACAAAGACATTCGCTTTTGCTATAACTGTCGATGACGAGGTGGTTGGTAGCATAGGTGTCTTTCGATGTGACAATATTCATTCAAGAACTGCAGAAATGGGTTATTATATTGGTGAGCCTTATAACATCGCATCTTGTCGTGTGCTTGAAAAAGCAGGATTTCGGTATGAATTTGTAATATCGTGACAATAACAATTGTGACTTATTCATGGAAAACCTTGTAAGAGTGTGGTAATATTTAGATGTATCAACTGTAAAATTCAATGGGAAGATTATATTCGATTGAAAGTGTTAGCAAGAGGTAGCATAAATGCAAATTAATTTGAGTTCAGGTATGTATAGTATTGTTAGTAGTGGACAGACTTTTTTGTTTAATTTAGATGAAAATTTAAAGATAGATATTATAGCAGATAATAATTCTCATTTTTCTATTATATTAGAATTTCGACAAGATTCATGTGACGATCAAAAAATTGACTCAAAAAGCGATGGGAATATCATTACACTTACCTGTTTCAATTTTGATGATAAAGGAACCGGTTTGGCAAAGCCTATTAATATTGCCCAAATTGATGGGAAAGACGTGTTTTTAATGTTTTGGTCATATGCAGAGGGTGAAGAAGAAAGAAAAGTTAGAAGTGTGAAATATACTATTTTTATGAACAATAATGTTGGAGAAAATGTTGATGAAAGATAATATATTATTTATAGATAGTCAATCTATTGAATTGGGGACAAATAAACCAACAATTAAAAAAATAAAATAGAAATTTATGAAATTATGCATATGGAAAAAATCGTGGCTAAAGTTGCGGCAAATGGAAAGGCGGAGATTTTAGATGAGAAGTTTATGCCATATGATTTATTTTTAAATGAAGATGATGAAAATGATATTGATGTTTTAATTAATAATTTAAATGTTTTTTATCATTGGTGTGCTTCAAGGGTATAATCTTTAGACAGAAAATATGCAAAGGAATTATTAAATAGTATAGGTGTAGCACAAGCGATTACCGATAAAGACAGAGCCAATATTTCTTTATCTTATCACTGTGTTTCATTAACCGATGTGTATTGGGTAAGACAGTCAGGAGAAGATATTTCTTTTGAGAAAATAAATTTGTATGATAATCCTTTAAATGAAGCGATTGTTGAACTTTCACTCAAAGGACGTCAGATGACAGTGACAAATCAAGAATTAGCCCCGGATTTGTCTACAAAAGGATGCTTTCCGAAAGCTTGGATTCGTGAAAAAAATGGATTTAAGTTATTAAAAGATGGTGGGGAGGCAGTAGTAAAAAAGGAATTGTTAGCCAGTGAAATTTGTCAGTGTTTTGATGTGCCGCAGGTGAAATATTCGGAATATAACTATAACGGAGAACTAGTTACTCAAAGTAATATTATATCTTCCAAAGAATTTTCAATGGTATCCAAAATGGCTTTTGATGTTTATGCTTGTAATCATGATTTGGATACTCTTGAAATTTGTAAAGAAATTGATCCAGAGACATATTACGGTATGAATATTTTGGATTATTTAACAGGAAACACAGATAGACATCCAGAGAATTGGGGATTTTTAGTGGACAATAGTAATAATAAATATGTTTCGTTGTACCCATTGATGGATTTTAATCAATGTTTTTTGTCATATGATAGTTTAGACGGGGCACAGTGCCAGACTGTTTCAGAAAAAAACATATCACAAAAGGAGGCTGCGATTGAGGCGGTAAGTCGTATTGGGCTTAGACAACTACACGAGATGGACATGAGTAAATTTGGCGACATGAAAAAGGAAGCAGAAATGTTTCAAATGCGATTGGACGAATTAAAGAAACATGCGGAATAAATTTTTATATTACTCAATCAATTACGAGAGTTTAGTCAGAATACATGTGTATGGTGGTATTTTAAAGAAAATAGAGTCGGGTACAAAGGTGTTAACGGAGAAAACAGAATGAAAGTAAATATAAATGAAATGTTTAAAGATTGGAATGAAACACTTATATGGTCCTGTTTACAAGGCGTAATGGGAGAGATACACACTAATTTGACAGAAGATGCTGCAATGGCGATATTAGGAGATTTTGCATTTTATACTGGAACTCCAAGTGAAGAATTAATTAGATTTAAACCGGAAAGCTGTAAACAAGACTTTATTATTATGGTTCCACAGAACGATAACTGGGCAGAATTGATTGAAAATTATTATGGAGATAAAGCGAAGAAAGTTACAAGATATGCAATCAAAAAGGAACCGGATATATTTGATGTAGTGGAATTGGAACGGGCAGTATCGAATTTGCCAGACGGTTACGAATTAAAGATGATAGAAGAAGCAGAATATAATATGTGTCGGAACAATGGGTGGGCAAATGATTTGGTATCTCAATATAAGGATTATGATGCATATAAAAAGCTCGGTTTGGGCGCGGTTGCTTTAAAAGATGGAGAATTGGTAGCTGGAGCTTCATCTTATAGTACATATAATGAAGGGATTGAAATAGAAATCGACACAAGGGAAGACCATCGACGAAAAGGATTGGCATATGCGTGTGGTGCAAAGCTGATTTTAGAATGCCTGAAAAAGGGCTTGTATCCAAGCTGGGATGCACAAAATAAATGGTCAGTAGCTTTGGCTGAAAAGCTTGGATATCATTTCAGCCATGAATATACTGCCTATGAGATAACGGGATATTGAGTGCTGTCGTAAGGTCTACAATTCCCTATATCTTTTAATTTTTTTCAAAATTCCCAAATAAGTATCTTCTTCCTTGCCTGTCTCAGGATTGGCAGGGGAGTGAATATTGTACAAATATCCGGTATTACCATAACGGCCCTTCTTTTGTTCGTTATAATACTCTTCGTCCATTACCACGTTGATAACCTTTACACACATTACAATATGATAACTGTCGGGAGTCAATTCTTTTTCCCAGACATACTCACATTCCAGATTTAAAAAGCACTCTTTGATTCGTGGAGCATGAACAGTGCTTGCTTCTTCAGCTGTCAGTCCGGCCATTTCAATTTCAGCATCGTCATATTGGTTATTAGCAATAGTAGAATAGCATTTTGGATAGATGTCTGCTGATGGGAAATTGATTACTAACGATTTTTGTTCTTTGATGGATTGATACATATGTCCATATTTACTTACATCTGCAAAGATGCAATAAAAACCATCGCTATTTGAAAAAGTTAGCCAGGACTGCAGGGTTGCGTTCGTTTTACCATTTGCCTTGTAACTTGTGACAACTACTAATGGAGAAGGTATTGCTACCACGTGTTCCTTCCAATCAAATCCGTATAGTTCTTTTCCTTCAAAACATGCCGGACAATTTTTAAATTCTTTTTTCATGACACCCTCCTGAAAATTTAATTATGAATAACTTTATAAAAATGTGCCCTATAAAGTATGTCATATGAAAATTGTAATATATAAAACATATATCACATAAAACACGACAACTGCCTGTTGTGTTTTAAATTTATTCCATTATTTTTTAAAGCGTAATCAATCATCATTTTATTGTTAATATGTAAGTTTTGGAAACATTCATGTGTTATAATATAAACATGACATATAGTTGACGTGTTTGCATTGATAATATAATGAAGAGGAAAAAGATGAAGATAGATCGATTGATAGGAATACTTTCCATTTTATTGCAAAAAGATACTGTGACAGCGCCGGAACTGGCAGAACATTTTGAGGTTTCAAGAAGAACAATCAATAGAGATATTGACGATTTATGCAAGGCCGGAATTCCGATTTATACCAGGCAGGGCCAAGGTGGTGGGATTTCCATTGTAGACGACTATAAAATGGATAGAACTTTATTCACAAACGGAGAATTACAAGATATTTTGGCAGGACTTAGAAGCCTGGATAGTGTTAATGGGACAAATCGTTATGGACAGTTGATGGAGAAAATCTCGGCAGGTTCTTCGGATTTTATGACCGGAAATCAGTCTATACTTATCAATCTTTCTTCATGGTATAAAGATTCTCTGGCTTCTAAAATTGAACTGATACGAAATGCAATTGATATGGGAATAGAATTAGAATTTCTGTATTTTTCTCCCAAAGGAGAAAATAGGCGTATCATAGAGCCTTATTATTTAATTTTTCAATGGGCCAGCTGGTATGTATGGGGATGGTGCACGGATAAGGCAGATTACCGATTGTTTAAATTGAATCGTATGGAACAGGTAGAGTTAAGTGCAAACAGGTTTGAAAAGAGAAATGCGCCTATGCCGGATTTGAGCGATGAGAAAGTTTTCCCAAGTGAAATGAAAGTAAAAGCAATTTTTCATGCGGAATGTAAATGGCGATTGGTGGAGGAGTATGGAAGCAATTGCTTCACGGTAACGGAAGATGGAAAGCTTTTGTATCAGGGGGATTATACAAATAAAGAATATTTAATCTCTTGGTTACTGTCGTTTGGAGAAAAAGTGGAATTAATAGAGCCACTGGAAATTAGAAATGAAATAAGCAATCGAATCGATAAGATGAAAAAGAATTATGAGAAAAATAAGAAAGATAAAAAAGATAAGAAAAATAAAAAAAGTAAGAGGGAAAAAGTATGAGATATGTATGGATGGACGAATTTTTATTAAGTAAAAAGGGCGTTACAAAGGATTTGCAGAAGGATTGGAACTGGATTCGGTATCAGATTGGCGGTAAGATGTTTGCAGCGATATGTCTGGATGAAAAAGATGAGCCATATTACATTACCTTGAAACTAGAACCGATGGAAGGCGATTTCTTAAGAGGGCAATACGAAGATATCATTCCGGGATACTATATGAATAAAATGCATTGGAATTCCATCAAGCCGGATGGCGCAGTGCCGGATGAATTGCTCAAAGACCTTTTGGACAAGTCATATGAGTTGGTGTTAAAGAGTTTTAGCAAGAAGAAGCAGATGGAAATTCTGAATGAAACGCTGAAAGAGAAATAGAAAAAATTGATACTTGACAATTATTAGAACCTCTACGATAATTAAACCAACGGTTCAATTATTTTGGAGGTTTTATTTTTATGGCGAGAAGAAAGAAGGAACCACAGAACATACATAGAAAAAATATTTCAATAGCAGCTGAACAGTTATTTTTACAAAAAGGGATTAAAAACACTTCTATGAGCGAGATTGCAAAAGAAGCAGGATACAGCAAAGCTACCTTGTATGTGTATTTCAAAAACAAAGAAGAACTGGTCGGATTTCTTGTTTTGGAAAGTATGAAGAAATTACATGATTATATTAGTCAGGCGATCATGAAATGTGATGGCACCAAAGAACGTTATCTGGAAATTTGTAGTGCTATGTTGAAATATCAGGAAGAATATCCATTCTATTTTTCGATGGTGTTAGAAACAATCAACATTGATTTTGAAACGACTAATTTTTTGCCGGAAGAAAAAGAAACATTTCTGGTTGGTGAACAGATTAATGAACTGTTAGTGGAATTTTTGCAGAGCGGAATGCTGACCGGAGAAATTCGCTCCGATATTGAAATTTTACCAACAATCTTTACTTTTTGGGGAATGTTGTCTGGATTGATTCAGATGGCAGCGAATAAGGAAGCATATATCGGGCAACAGATGAGAAAATCCAAAATGGAATTTTTAGATTATGGTTTTGAGATGTTGTATGAGTCGATAACGGTTTAGGATAAAGGAGTCGGATATGGGAATTATAGTAGGTTATTTATGCCTGATTTGTTTTGTTTTTTTAGTGGTGAGAGCTGTAACTGCCAGGTGTCATTTGCAGAAGATGGATAAATTTCTGAGAAAATGTCATAAGCCATTGAGTGTAGTAATGCTTATTCTGTGTGCTTTGCATATCGTTTTGGTAATACCGGTTTTACACAGTCGTAGTTTGCTTGTGAACGTTTCGGGAATTGTTTGTATAGTCTGTTTGTTATTGTTAATTATCCTCTGCCATGCGATAAAAGAGCCGAAGCGAAAAATGTGGTGGCATAGGTTATTTGCAGTTATCACGAGTTTCATTATAGTAGTACATATGGTAAACTATTTCATAGACTTTATGAATTATCAGCAGAAGATAGATAGTATTGAAGTCAGTAATATTCATATAGCCGATATGGGAGATGGTACTTACGAAGGGGAATATGATGCAGGCTATATTTATGCAAAAGTAGAGGTTGAAGTACAGGGAAATAAAATAGTGTCAGTGCAACTCATAGAACACCGAAATGAGCGAGGCGAAGCAGCAGAAACTATTCCGGGTATCGTAGTGGAGCAACAGAAAACTGTTGTAGATGCGGTAAGTGGCGCGACAAATTCCAGTAAGGTTATTATGAAAGCGATTGAAAATGCACTTTCCAATTAAAAAGAAAAAGTTTGGAGGAAAAGATATAAAGATGAAAAAAACATTGTATAGAAGGTACTGCTGGATGGAAAATTGTAGATGGACTGGAAGTGCCGGGAGCTATTTACGTTAACAAGCCTAATTTTGGTTATATGAACTGGAAAGAATACAATCTGGAAGAAGTAGAACTAGTTGGTTTGTGTACTGATATTTGTGTGGTATCCAATGCATTGATTATTAAAGCAACTTATCCGGAGATCAAAGTTTCAGTAGATGCAAGTTGTTGTGCGGGTGTTACACCGGAAAGTCATGAAGCAGCACTGACAACCATGAAGATGTGTCAGATTGAGATTATATAGATAGAGCGTAGCCTATAAAAGAATAAAATGCTTTCTGTGATTTTCGATAATACCCTCCCGGCGAAGCTTGCTGATCTCTGCAGAGAGACCACTTCGGTCGACTTCGAGATAATCGGCAAGCTCCTGTCGGTCAAATGGAATATCAAAACGGTTGCTGTCTGCTTTTTTAGCTTGAATTGTAAGATATGCCATCAGTTTTTCTCTGGTGGAACGCTGGGAAGTAATCTCAATTTTCTGCTGGAACATAATTGCTTTGGAAGCAAGGTCTTTCATCAGATTGAATATCAGTTGCTGATGGAATACACAGTTGTTAGTACAGGTGTGTAATATGTGATTGCAATCAATCAGCATAACCTCACATGGCTCGTTTGCTATTACCGTAACCGGCAGTGAAGGAAGTCCTGCACAGGCAAAAGCTTCGGCAAAGACTTCGGTCGGCTCTACATTAGACAAAATGCTTCTATTTCCATAATAATCGATGCGAACAATCTGCGCTGAACCGGTTAGCATGATTCCGATGTATTTAGCAGGATTACCTTCGGCGAAGATAGTATATTTCTTATCAAACAATTCAATTTTTGCTCCAAGACAGTCGAGCATGGAAATTAGATTTTCTTCTTCTATTTTATTGAAAAGAGAACATTTCTGTAAGATTTCAAAATATTTTTTCATAAAATTCTCCGTTTGTTGAAATTTCAACATATTTATTATACCCATTATATTATGATAGATTCAGAAAAGAAAAAGGAGCGTTCCTTCTTTTCATATAACAATTAAAGTATAGGAGAAAGTAGAAGAATTATTATGATTAGAAAAATAATAAAAATAGATGAAGAAAAATGTAACGGCTGTGGAGCATGTGCTGTTGCTTGTCACGAAGGCGCAATTGCGATGGTAGACGGAAAGGCGAAACTTACCCGCGAGGATTACTGTGACGGACTTGGTGATTGCCTTCCTACCTGTCCAACCAATGCCATCACCTTTGAAGAAAGGGAAGCACCCGCATATGATGAGGACGCCGTTCGCCAAGCGAAAATAAAGAAGTCCGGTGTGAAATTGCCATCAGTTGCAAGTCAGCTTTCGCAATGGCCTTGCCAGATTAAGCTCGTTCCTGTAAATGCACCTTATTTTGAAGATGCGAATCTGCTTATCGCTGCTGATTGTACGGCGTTTGCCTATGGTAACTTCCACAACGAATTTATCCGCAATCACATTACTTTAATAGGCTGTCCAAAACTGGATGAGGGCGACTATGCCGAGAAGCTTACGCAAATTATTGCCAACAACAATATTAAAAGTGTAAAGATTGCCCGTATGGAGGTTCCTTGCTGCGGTGGTATCGAGTATGCAGTGAAACGCGCTTTGCAGGCAAGCGGTAAATTTATTCCTTGGCAGGTTATGACTATTTCTACGGATGGCAAGATTTTAGAATAATTTCTTTTCTTTCTTGATGGGTACAGTAAGTATAATAACCGGATAAAAGCAAGAGGATATCGTTGTATTTTGAAAAATAACTATGTATAATTTTACTGTAAAAAGACTTATGCAATATAAGTAAAGGAAAGAGGAGATTTTACATGGCACTTTACACAAAAACAAATTTAAGAAATCAGGTTATCTACTCTGTATATGTCAGAAACTACAGCGAAGAAGGAACCTTCAAAGCGGTAGAAAATGATTTGGATAGAATTAAGAAATTAGGTGTAGATATCATATGGCTTATGCCAATACATCCTGTGGGAGAAAAAGCAAGAAAAGGTCAGCTGGGAAGTCCTTATGCTGTCAAAGATTATAGAAAAGTGAATCCGGAATTTGGTACATTGGAGGATTTTAAATCTCTTGTGAATGCGATTCATGACAAGGGAATGAAATGTATTATTGATGTGGTATATAATCACACATCCCCAGATTCGTGGTTGGTGGAAAATCATCCGGAATTCTTTTATAAAAAGCCAGACGGTAGTATGGGTAACCGTGTGGGAGACTGGAGCGATATTGTTGACTTGGATTACAATAATAAGGACCTTTGGGATTATCAGATTGATACTCTGAAAATGTGGGCAGAGATTGTAGATGGATTCCGTTGTGATGTGGCACCGCTTATTCCATTGGAGTTCTGGCTTAAGGCGAGAGAAGAAGTCGGCAAAGTGAAGCCGGACTGCTTCTGGCTTAGTGAATCAGTGGAACCGGAATTTATTACATATCTTAGATCAAGAGGTATGGTTGCTCTTTCGGATTCTGAAATTCTCCAGGCTTTTGATGCGTGCTATGATTATGATATCTACAAAATTTTCCGTTCCTATTTGGATGGAGAGTGTCCACTTAGTAAATATGTTGAGCGTGTGAATATGCAGGAATTCATTTATTCTGCCAATTATGTTAAACTCAGATATTTGGAAAATCACGACCAGGATAGAGCGAAATCTTTCGCGGGCAGTCAGGATGCATTGATGAATTTGACCGCATTTATTTATTTCCAAAAAGGAATGACTATGCTATATTGCGGACAGGAGACAGAAAATGCTAACCGTCCAAGTCTGTTTGATAAAGATACTGTTAACTGGAACACCGGTTATGATATTTCTGATTATATGAGTAAGTTATATGAGTTTAAGAAAAATCCGATTTTGACAAACAGCACATATACCTTGAAGGCATTTGATGCAGAAGACATAATGGTTGGTATGCACATTACAGAAGACAAGAAATTAGTAGGTATTTTTAATTTGAAGGGAAAGAAAGCAGAAGTACCTGTTGAACTGGAAGATGGAAGTTACACAGATCTTTTGACCGGAGAAAAGGTAACTGTTACTAACGGAAAAGTATGTAGCAATGGACAGCCGATAATTATTGGATAACTTATAAAAGCTTATAAAAGAAAAAAGTATTCCTACCCTTATAAAGGTAAGAATACTTTTTTTATGCTGTCATAATGTAAGAAAATTCCCTGCTTGGCAAATGCCTCAATTTCTTCAAGAGTTGCCAGTTTGAAATCGGCAGCTTCATTTCCCTGAATTTTCACATCAGATTCGTCAAAATCCATGACAAAACGGTAAACATCAACAAAATAGTTATCGCCTTCTCCTGGATTCTCTCTGTGATAAGTGAATTGATAGCCACCTTCGGCACCGGATACATCAAGTCCGGTTTCTTCCAGTATTTCACGTTTTACGGCATCCAGAGATTCCTCGCCTGCCATAGCGGCACCACCGGATACTTCCCACCAACCGGGAGCCCATGCTTTGGTCATGACACGCTTGGTAATCAGAAATTTCCCATCCGGTCTGGATACAACACCAAGAACAGTTAAATGATACTCGTCATCTTTCAGACACCAGTCGTTACGCTTCATTGTGCGCCCTGTTCTTTGTTTGTTCTTATCATAAATATCCCAAAGTTCCATTTTAGTCCTCGATTCTGTAAAAAATTAGTTTTCTCTATTATAGTTATCTTACATACTTGTGTCAATTTAGCCAAACCAAATTTCATGTACAAGCAAAGTGCTCATGTGCTTAATACTGCTTACATGTTTAATACTTTATTCAAAAATTCGATTACTGCCTCCTCATATTTTTCCGGCGCAACCATATAGCATAAACCATGACCGGCATCGGGAATGGTTATCAGGGAACTATGAGAAGCAGCAACGGCATGAATTTCACGACTCATATCGCAGGGGACAAAATTGTCTGCTTCCCCATGAATGAGCAAAATCGGAAGGTTTGTTTTTGAAACCGCAGTAATAGCACTGCTTTCTTCTAAATCAAAATGAGCAAAAAGCCGTGCTGCCAGTTTAATGAAAGGATATAAAATAGTTGCCGGTAAATATAAGTCTCTGGCAACTTTTTTGATAATATCTTTCGGAACGGAAAAAGGACAGTCTGCAATAATGCCGACAACATTATCCGGTAGATGCAAATCAGCCGACATAAGTACCGTTGCAGCACCCATAGAAAGACCGAAGAGGATAATTTTTACATCATTTCCAAAACGGGAACGGACATAATTTATCCATGCCATACAGTCTTTTCGTTCTTCAATGCCAAAAGTAATTGCTTTTCCTTCACTTTTGCCATGAGAACGTTGGTCGACTACAAGCGCATTATGACCGATTTTACCGGCAAGTTTGCTTCCACCACAGAAATCCAGAAGGGCACTGCTTTTGTAGCCGTGAAACTGGATTTGCACGGGAGCATTGTCTGCCACATGATAATATCTGGCATATAATTTTTTACCATCATGCGAAATAATGGTAACCGGTTCAAAAGGGCGTGCCAGCATTTCGTTAATGGATTTGGCAATACCTTCCCGTCTCTTTTCATATTGTTCACCCTGAGGCATGCTGTAAGCGGTATCCTTAATTCTTTTGGGTGCATAGAAAACCATTAAATAAGTTATATAAGTACCGAGTAAAAGAATGCCAACAAGTACAATGATAATGGCGATGATAAGTAATATTATCCATAATATATCCATCTGAAAAATACCTCAAAAAGCTTTTATAAATAGACAAACTTTCACAATTACACAAGTCTTGTGGTCCATTTGGTACAATCCCATACATCGGTAGCCAGACCTTCATAGAAATCCGGTTCATGGCATACCATAAGGATGCTGCCTTTGTACTCCTGCAAAGCGCGTTTTAATTCTGCTTTGGCATCTACATCCAAATGGTTGGTAGGCTCGTCCAGAAGCAGGATATTAGTTTCTTTGTTAATTAGTTTGCAAAGACGTACTTTTGCCTGTTCACCACCGCTCAATACCTTAACCTTGCTTTCAATATGTTTCGTGGTAAGACCACATTTGGCAAGGGCAGAACGAACTTCATATTGTGTGAAGCCGGGAAATTCCTGCCAGATTTCTTCAATACAGGTAGTGGAGATGCTCTGATCCATTTCCTGTTCGAAGTAACCAATACTCAGGTAATCACCCTGCTCAACACTTCCTTCTAATGGTGGAATCAGGCCAAGAATACTCTTAAGCAAAGTTGTTTTACCGATTCCGTTAGCACCGGTCAAAACGATTTTCTGTCCGCGTTCCATTTCCAGATTGAGAGGAGAGGAAAGTGGTTCGTCATAGCCGATAACCAGATTTTCGGTCTGGAAAATATAACGTCCCGGTGTTCTGGCTTCTTTGAAATGGAATTCCGGCTTTGGTTTTTCACTGGCAAGCTCAATCACATCCATTTTGTCCAGTTTCTTCTGACGGGACATTGCCATGTTACGAGTAGCAACTCTGGCTTTGTTTCTGGCAACAAAATCTTTCAAATCAGCAATTTCTTTCTGCTGTTTATTATAAGCAGCTTCCAACTGTGATTTCTTCATTGCATAAACTTCCTGGAATTTATCATAATCACCCGGATAACGATTCAGTTCCTGATTATCCATGTGGTAAATCAGGTTGATAACGCTGTTGAGGAATGGTATGTCATGAGAAATCAGAATAAAAGCATTCTCGTATTCATTTAAGTAACGTTTCAACCATTCAATATGTTCTGCATCCAGATAGTTAGTTGGCTCATCAAGCAGCAGAATGTCAGGCTTCTCTAAAAGCAGTTTCCCAAGCAGAACCTTGGTACGCTGTCCACCACTTAAGTCGGTAACATCTCTGTCCAGACCTAAATCAAGCAGACCTAGTGCGCGTGCAACTTCTTCTACTTTGGAATCAATCAGATAGAAGTCATGAACGGTCAGAAGGTCCTGAATTGTACCCAGTTCTTCCATGTACTGTTCTAATTCTTCTTCGGTAGCTTCGCCCATTTTGTCACAGATTTCGTTCATCTGTGCTTCCATTTCGAATAAAAAGTCGAAAGCAGAAGCAAGGACAGCACGAATTGTCATGCCTTTTTCCAAAACGGTATGCTGGTCAAGATAGCCGACACGGACATTTTTTGCCCACTCTATTTTTCCTTCGTCCGGCATCAGCTTACCGGTAATGATATTCATGAAAGTGGATTTTCCTTCCCCGTTGGCTCCAATCAATCCGATGTGTTCACCTTTTAAAAGGCGGAAAGAAACATCCTGAAAAATAGCTCTGTCGCCAAAACCATGACTTAAATGTTCTACGTTTAATATACTCATATAGTTCCTCCAAGAAGTAATATTTATTTTTTCGCTATAAATATTTCTATGATGAAAGCTGTTTCTGTGCCAGCTTAAGTGCTGAAATAATCGGCGCAATTAAGAGACCGCATACGAAATTGCTGACACCGTGAATGCAGTCAAAAGGCAGACCGGCAACAATCCATGCAATCATACCTTCAAAATTCAGTCCGAACATAATTGCCTGTGCCGGTGCGTACAAGGTTCCGTATAGAAAACCATGTGCTGAGCACACAAGCATATAAATTAAAGGGCGTATTTTCGGTGATATATTTTGAGGGAGTAACATAGTTACTCCCCATAAAACCGTCCAAAGATAAAGATATGGAATCCACCAGGTCGAAAAGCCGTTAAACAATCCGGTTAATAAAACGAAAATGTAAATCGGATATAGGGCCTTTTTCCGATAAACAACAGTTAGTGCTATCGTGAAAACACCGATTAGATGTACATTTGGCAGAAATTCCAACATAATCTTAGAGGCATACATAAGTGCCCCAAACATGCCGAAAATAGCAATTTCTTTCGTGGTTGGTTTCATTATTTCTCAACCTTAAAAGAATAAGTAGCACCTGCTGTAATATCGGTGGTATCTACGCCGCTTGTGGCATATTCACCATCTACATAAAATGCCCAATAAGTACCGTCCACATCGTAGTCAGCAGTAATGCCATTTACTGTTTTAACATAAAGACCATAGTCGCCATCTTCTCCCTCAATGAGTCCGAGGTCTAACAAGGCTTCGCCAACAGTTGCTTTGTCTGTGTGAATTTCAAACTGTTCTTCGTTGCCGTCTTTGTCAGTAACTGTAAACTGGAAAGATGTTTCGCCTTCGCCAAGGACAGTACTCTCTGATGTTGAGGCTTCTGTATCTGATGTTGAAGCTTCAGTATCTTGTGTAGTAGCTTCAGTGTCTTGTGCAGCAGCTTCTGTGTCTTGTGTAGTTGTGGCAGCTTCTGTAGTTACTTCAGGGCTGTTTGTGGTTTGCTTGTCGCTGCAACCATTTGTAAAGAGTGCCGTAGCCGCAATCAGCACGATACAAAGGCAGAGTGACAAATGTTTCTTGGTTTTTGTCATTTTCATAATTTGTATCTCCTTTGATTCAATTGTATTTCCTCCTAACCGGCACTCGCGGTCATTATCTGAGGTTTGCAGAGGTTCAAGTATTTCGACTTTGTGCATTATCAATCAGCCTTCTCAGATTGCTCCAATGGCTTGTCCCGAAATTGCGGCTTTCGGTTAGAATGATAATTAAGAGTAAAAACTCAATTGCACATCACGGCGACGGGCTCGTACAGGATTTACACCTGTTTCCTTGAACAACTGCAATATTATAGCATATTTGTAAGTGGATTCAAATAGAAAGAATGGATAATTTAGTTGAATTTTGTGACGTTGTTATAAAATTTAACAGCACCATCTAAATCGTCCTGGTTTGGATGTTTTTTGGCAATTCCGCCAATGAGTTTAAAAGGTCCAAAGGTGTTAAAACCAAAGCAACCATACTCGCCAAGAAATTGTGCATTTTTTCCGGAGATGGCTTCCTGAATGGCAGAGGTATAGCCTTCTTTCTGTGCGCCATAAGTATAGAGGAAAAATACCTTTTTATTGTCGGGAAGATTGTTTTTGGCAAATTCCAGTACCAGTTTGTGGAATTTGGAATAGTAAATGCCTGAGGCAAATCCGATTACATCATATGATGAAAGGTCTGCAGTTTTAGTCTGAGTTACATCGATGAAAGTAATGTCGTTTCCTGCGGCAATTGCATCAATTAATTTCTTAGTGTTTTCATGGTGTTTTGAATAATAAACAATAGCTGTTTTCATAATATGTATTCTCCTTGACTTCTAATAGTACGAAAATTATACTATGTATTATAGAGAGGAACAAGTACGCAGAAAGACTATACTTAGTACGTTATAATGTACCGGAGGTGCCAGATGAGACAAGAACTGACCGCAGAAGCTTATTTAGAAAGAATTCTAACGCAGGAAGTGAGAGATGACTGTCCTGTCAGACGAACTTTGGAATTGCTGAGTGGAAAATGGAGAACTCATATCATATATGAATTGTGTAAGAAACCATCTATGCGTTTTGGTGAACTGAAGAAAGCATATCCGCATATAACAAATACCATGTTGACCAGTACCCTTCGGGATTTAGAAGAACTTGGAATTGTGCACAGAGAACAGTTTAACGAGATACCGCCACATGTAGAATACTCTTTGACTACGAAAGGGAAAGAACTTCTTCCGGTATTCGTTGAGTTGGCTAAATGGGGCGAAAATAATCTGGATGATGGGGAGGATTGCAATGCTTAAAATCACAGTCTGGAATGAATACAAACACGAAAGAGAATATGAGAACATTAGAAAGATTTATCCTGATGGAATTCACAACTGCATTGCTTCTTTTCTGGAAAAAGAAGAGGATTTTACCGTGCGGACTGTAACCTTTGATATGCCGGAACATGGGCTTACGGAAGAAGTTTTGCAGGATACAGATGTGCTTATTATTTGGAGCCATGCATTGCAGGAAGAATTTTCAGAGGAAGTGGCTGAACGTGTGAAACGACATGTGCTTTCGGGCATGGGACTTATTGCGTTGCACTCAGCGCATTTTAGTAAAATTATGAAGAAACTCATGGGAACAACTATGACTTTAAAATGGCGACATGGAGATCGTGAGAAACTTTGGTGCATAGCACCGACACATCCGATTGCAGCCGGTATTCCTGAGATGATTGAATTGCCACAAGAAGAGATGTACGGTGAGTTTTTTGATATTCCAAAGCCGGATGAAGTGATCTTCACCGGATGGTTTTCCGGTGGCGAAGTATTTCGCAGCGGTTGCACTTTTTCCAGAGGATATGGCAAGATTTTCTATTTCCAGCCGGGGCATGAAGAATATCCGATTTATTATATGCCGGAAATTCAGAAGATTATCTGTAATGCAGCACGATTCTGCGCGCCAATTCGGGCAAGTCGAACTTATCCGGAGTGTGAACGGGTAAAACACGAAGGCAATGTGCAGTAAAAATATAAGAATGCAGAATGGAGAAATGAAAAGATGAAATTATCCGTATTTTATGACCATATTTTGCAGGCAAAAGAACAGAGCGGTAAATCATTGGAAGAATTGTTAAGAGGTGTACGGGCAGCAGGCATTGATGCAGTAGAAATCTGTCTGACATATTTGTTAGAGCATAAAGAAACTTTGAAATTGTTGCAGGATGCTGATTTGGGCATTAGTTGCATTTACGAATTTTTTGCGATGGAAAGTCAGGATGAAACACAGAAATTGGTGCAACTAATAGAAACAGCAGAGGAAGTGAAAGCTGGCAGAGTTCTGGTTGTGCCGGGTTTTGTATCCGAAGAAGAAAAGAAAGAAATGCAGGCTTGCATGAAGGATTATGAGAAAGTGGCAGCTTACATTGATTCCAATACCAAAGTTTTGCGTATGGCAGAGGGACTATCTTTTGTGGCAAAGCTGGGAATGGAAAAAGGAGTAATCGTTACAGTGGAAGACTTTGACGACAATAAATCGCCGCTTTCCGGTATGAATGGTATTCGCTGGTTTTTAAATCGTATACCGGAATTGCAGTATACGCTGGATATGGGTAATTTTATAACCAACGGAGAAGATGTGATGGAAGCATGGAAGCTATTAAAGGACAGAGTGGTTCATGTGCATTGCAAAGACCGGGGCGAAGTTTCTGTTGCGGTAGGAGATGGTTATTTACCGATAGCAGAACTTGTACAATGTTTGCGAGTAACGGGGTATGACAATTATTTTGCGATTGAACATTTCGATGCAGAGGAACAGGAACTTTGCATGAGAAAATCAGCCGTTTTTTTGAGGAAAATAGGAGTATAAAATGTTAGTCTATTTGATACGTCATGGAGAAACCAATCAAAATAAACAGAGAAAATTGCAGGGACAAAGCAATTATGAATTAAATGACTATGGCAGAGAACTTGCAGAGAAAACAAGAGATGCACTAAGCAACGTTACGTTTGACTGTGCATTTTCTTCTCCGTTAATCCGTGCTCTGGAAACGGCAAGCATTATAATTGGAAAACGAGATATTCCTATTGTAGAAGACATAAGGATTCAGGAAATCAGTTTTGGAGATTATGAAGGGTTATGTTGTGGAAAAGAAGGATACAATATACCAGACCCACAATTCCTTAATTTTTTTGATGCACCGGAGAAATATAGAATTCCACCGAACGGAGAAAGTTTTACGGAAGTGATAGAGAGAACCGGTGAGTTCTGGGAAGAATTGCTGCAGAAAACGGAATACCGGGACAAGACGATTTTGATTTCTACACATGGTTGTGCATTGAAAGCACTACTTGCGAATATTAGAACGACTGAAATTGAAAATTTCTGGGGAAAAGGTGTTCATAAGAACTGCGCTGTAACCATTGTGCGAGTGGAGAATGGTAAGGCGGAAATTCTGGAAGAAGGAAAAGTATTTTATTAAGATATGATTATTATTCTTTATACAAACGATATTCATTGTGGTATCGAAGAAAATATAGGTTATGCAGGACTGGCTGCTTATAAGAAAGAAGCAGAGGCAAGAACACCGTATGTCACATTAGTAGACTGCGGGGATGCCATTCAAGGGGATTTTGTAGGCAGAGTGTCTGGTGGCAGTTATATTATTGATATTATGAACGAAGTCGGCTATGACTTTGTTGCTATTGGGAATCATGAATTTGATTATGGAATGGAACAGCTTAGGAAACTGATTGAGAAATCGAATGCAGAATTTCTGGGCTGTAACATTACCTATACCGGACACGGGAAAAGTGCCATTGAAGCAGTGAAACCGTATAAAATTGTGCAATATGGAGAAATTTCGGTAGCATTTATTGGTGTGTCTACTCCTAACAGCATTGCCACATCTACACCGGCTTTTTTCATGGAAAATGATGTGTATGTTTATGATTTTGCCGATGAAAATGATGGGCAGGAATTATATGACTGTGTGCAGCGATATGTAGACGAATGCGAGTACAAGGGAGCAGATTATGTAGTTGTGCTTTCCCATTTGGGAGATAATGAAGGTGCCGGTCCTTTTACCTCACTGGATTTAATTCATGCAACAAAAGGTATTGATGTAGTTCTGGATGCGCATTCCCATAGTGTATTGGAAAAACAGATAGTGAAAAATAGAGATGGACAAGATGTAATCCTTTCTTCGGCAGGTACGAAGTTTTCTCATATTGGCGAAGTTGTGATTGAAGAGGATGGCAGTATAAGCACTCGTTTGATATCTGATTATACAGCAAAGGATGAAAGAGTGCAGGCATGTATTGATTCGATTAAAGCAACCTATGAAGCTGAAATGAAAAAAGTGATTGCGGTTTCCGAGGTGGCGTTGTCTTGTTATAGTGAGGATGGAATTCGTTTGGTGCGTTCCAGAGAAACGGCAATTGGTGATTTCTGCGCAGATGCTTATCGTGCTATTGGAAAAGCAGATATTGCTTTTGTAAACGGTGGCGGTATTCGTGCTAATATTCCGGCAGGTGAGATTACCTATGCTGATTTGTTTGCTGTACATCCTTTTGGCAATACGCTTTGCGTGGTAAAAGCGAAAGGACAGGAAATTTTGGACTGTCTGGAAATGTCCAGCAAAGATGTGATGCGTGAGTATGCCGAAAATGGAAATGCCGTTGGCGAAGGCGATGTTTTCTTTCAGGTATCAGGGCTAAAATATACGGTTGATACGAGCGTTAAATCTTCAGTGGTTTTGGACGAAAATGAGATGTTTATGTCAGTAGCAGGAGCACGTAGAGTAAAAGATGCTCGTGTTTTGAATAAGGCAGGGGAATATGAGCCGATTGTGCCAGATGCTGTTTATACTTTAGCAGCTCTCGATTATATTGTGAAAGAAGGCGGCGGTGGCTTCAATATGTTTATGGGTAATGAACTGCGAATTGATGAAGGTATGACCGATTATCATATTCTGACCACCTATGTGCGGGATATCCTTCATGGTAAAATTGGTGCAAAGTATGCCAAGGCAGAGGGGAGAATTATGGTTTTGTAGTTTTTGATAGCCTGCGGCTATTTTGTTACAAAACTTGAAACTATATCATTATAATGATATAGACTTATCGCTATATGATATGGTTAAGGGATATCGTGCAGATGATTCCTACTTTTCTTTTGCGGAGGATTTTTTGAATAATACAATTTCAGTGCAACATTTGGGAAGAGCGATGAAACTTGGCAAGTTGGGAATTCAACATGTGCTGATTTCAACAAAAGCATTTCAAGCATTAAAATTTGTAAAAGCAGATTTTATTGAAAATGAGATTTACTATCCGAGATTTTATAACAGAGATTTGACAGCCAGAAAGAAGTATAAAAATAGTAAGGAAAATTTAACAATAAATACAAATGAATTGTATATGTTAGATATTATCAGAGGAGAAATCAAAAATGGAGATACACGCTTATAACGAATTATATTTGAGTCATGCTATGATAACGTTGGCGACAATGCTGGATTATGCGGTGGTCTTTCGGAATGAAAGTATAGATACTTTTTTTGAAGATTTTATTACTTCGGGACTGGCAGCACAATTTGAACAAGGCAATCCGGCAGTTATTGCAGGAAAATCAGGTATAGATTTATATCGTGTTGCAAAAAAGAATTTTAGCGAAAACATTCCGGATTATATTTCATTTCATCGTACATCTACTTACTGGGTTGGAAGGTCGCTTGCTTATTATCAGTGGTATGCGAATAAATCTTTTCAAGAAATTGTGGCAGATGTATGAGCAAAGACAAAATGATATTTCAAAGGCACAGTTTAATATCCTGAACGCCTTGGCAAAGACGTTATGTTGTAATATTTATGACTTTATGGACTCTAATTTGGGAAAATAAATTGTAACATGCGCATCCTCAGTTGCAGGATGCGCAAACTTGTCTTGTGGATTTGTATAAGCCATGTATAATGGCAAACATAGGAGGTACGAAAGTGAATATACAATATTATAAAGAACCTTCCTTGCAAGAGGATTATGTAGAGGTTCATTATCAGGAAGAATCCGAAACAGTAGAGGTTATTCGCGATTTTTTTGATTCTTTTCAGAGTATAACAGCGAAAAGTGAGAATGGAATGGTAAAGCTTCATCCGAATAGTGTTTTTTATCTGGAGCTGGTAGACAGAAAACTTTTTGCTTATCAGGAAAAAGAGGTATACCAATTAGATTACAGCATGCGACATTTCTTGGAGTGTTTTGAAAGCAACGGATTTGTTCAGATTGGAAAATCAACGATTGTGAATCTTTATAAAGTTGGCTGTGTGAAAACGGACTTAAATATGAAGCTGCGTTTACATATGGACAATGGGGAAGTACTCATTTTGAACAGAACGTTCAAGAAAGCTTTTTTGGAAGCACTAACGCATATACAGGAGGTGTGTCATGAAAATCATTGATAAAAATAATTTTTTTCCGGTTGTATGTACTGTTTTTACTTTATTAGTATTAGGAAAAGTGATTTTAGAAGCAATTGTACAGGGGCTTTTTGAAAATTATCAGCAAAATATTTTATTGATGTTTGTATTATCGGTATTAGCAACTTTTGTACTATCGCAGCATTATCGATTTCAGAATTGTCCTTTGCTTGTAGTAATTTTGGTGCAGTATTTGATTTTGATTGGTGTAGTAATGCTGATTACGTGGATATCCACTTTTTTTGAACCAATGCATGAGGACGGTTATCACGACATGTTCTGGTCGTTTACCATACCGTATGCTGTTGGCGTGATAATTTATTATGCGGCATTGTTTCGTGAGGTGGGTTATATGAACAAAACGCTGAAAAATATCAAGGAGAATACAAAGGAAGGTCAATAAAAAAGAAAGAAGTGAGAATTGAGATGGAAAATGTTAGAAAGAAAAACAAAAAAGAAATACGAGAGAATCAAGCAAAGATTACAGGAATGGATTATTTAGGGCTTGCCTTATATGCGTTTGGTGGACTTGGAATGGAAGTGCTTTATGCTTTCTTTTTGGAGCCGGCAATTTATGGTGCTCAGATGCAGGATTGGACGGATATGCAGACTATTATTCACTGGATTTTAACTTGCGTTACATGGGGACTTTTTGCATATGTTCTGATAAAGAAATCTGGTGAAAAGTACGAATATCCTTTGTTGGAAAAAGGTGCTGCAATGAAAGCCTGGCAGTGGTGTGTGTGTATTGCTTTTATCCTACTTGCTTTTATTGTGGATTATATGAGTTGGGACGGATTTAAGGTTTATCTGGAATTTGTGAAAAAGGGCTGGCTACTTTTTGGTTTCCAGTACATATATTATGCGTTCGAAACAATGCTTTTTCTGTTGATTATTGTATTTGGGCAGAAGGCTTGTGAAACATGGTTTCACAAAGTGCATATCCCTTATGGTGGTATTATTTGTGGGCTGACCTGGGGAGCAGCACATATTTTTACAAAAGATATGGCAACCGGACTTCTCGGAATTGTTCTTGGGGTTGCAATGGGTAGTGCATATCTATTGACAAACAGGGATTTGAAAAAAGCGTATATTGTATTGTTTTTTATGTTTATTTTGTAAAATTTTTATATGGGATGAAAAAAGTCTGTGTCGGCTATGAAGCAATACAGGCTTTTTCTATTAGAATATAGTTACAGAAATGCACTTGCAAAGATGCGCAGAAAATATCATTGCATTTATAAATAGATAATGTATAATGGTCTGGTTACGGCAATTTGGTGGATATTTAGTAGAAAACTAGTGTTATTTGTTATCAGAGGGACATGAGGAGAAAGGTATGTTAAGCAAAGCGAAGAAAAAATTTGTCGGTGATAAGGCTTTTTACAAAATGGTTCTGGCGGTAGCCGTTCCGATTATGATTCAAAACGGCATTACGAACTTTGTAGGTCTTTTGGACAATATCATGGTAGGACAGATTGGGACAGAGCAGATGTCTGGCGTTGCTATTGTCAATCAGCTAATGATGGTCTATAATCTTTGTATTTTTGGCGGACTTGCCGGAGCCGGAATTTTTACGGCACAGTATTTTGGACAGAAAGATGATGAAGGTATTCGCCACACGTTCCGTTATAAATTCTGGATGGCACTCATTTTGACTACAGGTGCAATTAGTATTTTTCTTGTAATGGGAGAAAATCTGATTCAGATGTACTTAAATGGGGAGAGTGATGGTGGCAATCTGGCAGCAGCATTATCGTATGGAAAAGAATATCTGCTTGTAATGCTGTTTGGACTTCCTGCTTTTATGTTTGTACAGATTTATGTGAGTACTCTACGTGAATGTGGTGAAACAGTCGTTCCGATGAAAGCCGGAATTACGGCAGTGTTTGTCAATTTGATTCTGAACTATATTCTGATTTATGGAAAATTGGGATTGCCTGCACTTGGTGTTGTGGGTGCAGCGATTGCAACGGTGGTTTCCCGTTATGTGGAGGCAGCAATTGTTATTGTCTGGACACATAGGCATCAGGAAAAGAATAGTTATATTGTAGGTATTTATAAAACGCTGAAAGTGCCGAAATATCTGATTGGAAAATACTTTATCAAAGGAGCACCTTTGTTAGTAAATGAAACATTATGGTCTTCCGGTATGGCGATGTTGACCCAGTGCTATTCGGTAAGAGGTCTGAGTGTCATTGCCGGACTTAACATTGCCAATACGATTAACAACGTATTCAATGTCGTGTTTATTGCAATGGGTGATGCGGTAGCAATCATTATCGGACAGCTTCTGGGAGCCGGTAAGATGGAAGAAGCAAGGGATACAGATAATAAGATTATTGCGTTTTCAGTTACCTGCTGTATTGGAATTGCAGCGTTGATGGTTTTAATAGCACCATTTTTCCCACGCATTTATAATACGACAGATGATGTAAGGGCAATTGCCGTTCAGTTCATTATTGCACAGGCAATTTTTATGCCGCAGGCTGCTTTTATGCATGCAACGTATTTTACCTTACGTTCCGGTGGAAAAACCATTGTGACATTCCTATTCGACAGCGTATTTGTATGGTGTGTCAGTGTACCGGTGGCATACTGTTTGAGCCGCTTTACGGCATTGCCGGTAATTGCGATTTTTGCTATGGTACAGATAGCAGACTGGATTAAATGTATTATTGGATTTATTTTGGTAAAAAAAGGTGTCTGGATGCAGAATATTGTTGCAAAATAGCGGGACTTTTATTGTCCCGCTATTTCCATTAATCATCATAACTGTTTAAAGCAGTTTCCAAAGCTTCTAAAATGCTGATTCCAACTGCTGGTAATGCAACTAAAAATATATTAAAAATATATTTTGTGTAAAAAATCAATACTAAAATATGTAAAAATCACTTTTTTAAAAAAACAGTGATTTTTATTTAATTTCAGGGTATAATATAATCATAATTTGCAAGGAGAGGGATTATGGAGCCGTATAAAGCAGAAAAATTACCAACAGAATACAAAATTGATAAAGAAATGCTTCGTTTACTGGCAGAGGCTAATGTAAAATATGGAGAATACAAATCCTTATTAAATACATTGGAGTTTGATTCCAGTTACTTTTTGGATTCCATTTTGTTAAACGAAAGTTATAAATCGACACAAATTGAAGGTACACAGATTTCACAGGATGAGATGTACTATCTGAAGTATATGGAAAAGACTGATGACAATCAGGAAATTCAAAATCTGAAAAAGACAATAGAGTATGCATATCAAAAAATTAAAAATGGAGCTCAAATTAGTCTTGGATTGGTAAATGAAATGCATCGCATTATTTTGGACAGTGTACGTGGAGCAGAAAAAACGCCAGGGCAAATTAGAACAACACAGAATTGGATTGGACCGCGAGGCGTGGGAATTGAAGGTGCTATTTTTATTCCACCGGTTCCAGAGGATGTACATGAATTGCTCTTGAATTTGTATGAATATATGAATGATGAATTTACGGACCCGTTATTGATAAATCTGGCAATATCGCATGCGCAATTCGAAACGATTCATGCCTACAAAGATGGTAATGGACGTTTGGGAAGGGCTTTGATTCCGGTACAGATGGCAATGCTTGATGAAGAGAAACCGATTCTCTATATGTCAGAAATTTTGGAATTCTATAAACCTTCCTATCAGCGATATTTGATGGAAAGCAGAAAGGGAAATATTACCGGATTTATTAAATTCTTTTTGCAATGCATAATTGACCAGTGCAATAGTTATATTTATAAAATCGAGCGAATTAAAGAAATATATCGTGAGGATATGCAGAAGATTGAAAGTATTAAGGGAAATTCTGTATATAAAATTATGCCGATTATTATGAGGCAGATTGTATTTACCAAAAAAGAAATTATCGAAGAGTCCGGTGTTTCTGTTAATGCAGTGTCCAACATTATCAATCAATTGGTTGGATTGGGTATTGTTGTCCCGGATAGTTCGGTGGTTAAAAAAGGTTTTCGATACCAGAGTATTTATGAAATATTCGTAGGTAAAAAAGAGTACATGTAATAGTGGGCTTTTGCTTAGCTTACCAGTTATTCTTTATACGGACTCTAATCTCCTGCCATTATGACAAGTTGCAATGCAATTAGTGATATGATAAAATTTCTGTAAAAATTTTGTTGTGGGGAGACGGAGATGCAGAGAAAAGTGCGAAAGATGAAATTAAGTGGGAAAATAACATTAACTTCCATGCTGATTGTGTTGTTTATCAGTTTGTTGATTAGTGGGATTAGTATATCCTATATGAAGAATTATTTGCTGAATGTCAGTCGGGATTATACCAAATCGGTGGCAGAAACGGCGGCAGCGACAATTGACGGCAATCAGATTGCAGGAATTCAAGCTGGTGATGAAGAAACAGAGGATTATAGAATTATATTGGAGCAATTGCAGGCCTTTCTGGTAAATGAAGATGTGGAATATATTTATACAATGCGCCAAGTGGATGGAACGGTACAGTTTGTGGTGGATGCCGATACAGAAGAAGGGGCGTCTATTGGAGAAGAGTATGAAACATATGATAAAATCGACATTGCTTTTACGGGAGAAATCACTCTTGATGATGAAGTGACAACAGATGAATGGGGAAGCTATTATAGTGCATTTGCTCCAATTTATGATGATAATGGTGCAGTAGTAGCGATTGTGGGAGTTGATTGTTCGGTAGACAGCATTAATGAAAAAACGCAGAATATGGCGAAAGTTCTGGTAATTGTGGAAGCTATCAGCATATTAGTGGCATTCCTTATTTCGATGTTTACAGGACAGTTGATGGCCAAAAATGTACTGGTAATTAATCACAAGATGGAAGAACTGGCAGGAAATGGTGGAGATTTAACGCAAGAAATTCAGATTAACAGTGGAGATGAAATTGAAAGTGTTGCCAATAGCTTTAATGCGTTTATTGTAAAATTACGCAGCATGATGTTATCGGTAAAAGACAATGGTGAAAAATTGGAAAAAGCAACCAATCAGACGAATCAGGAGCTTTTTGAGGCGACCGCCGGATTGAATCAAATTTCAAATGCTTTAAATGAAATGAATCGGACAATGCAGGAAACAAACAGTTCTGTGACAGAAATTGAAGAGGCAACGATACAAGTTAAAAGGATGTCTGAAGCATTGTATGAACAAACTCAAACGGGAGCAGAGTACGCAGATAAGGTTAGTAAAACAGCAGAGGAATCAAGAAGAACTTGTCAGAATTCGAAGGAACAAATGTGTCAGAGAGTTGGAGAAATGTCCAATGTTCTTACCGATAAAATTGAGGCATCCATGAAGATTGCCAAAGTCATGGATTTAACGAAGAACATTATTTCCATATCATCACAAACGCAGATGTTATCATTAAATGCCAGTATTGAAGCAGCACGAGCGGGAGAAGAAGGAAGAGGCTTTGCTGTAGTAGCAGATGAAGTCGGTAAATTGGCAGATGTGACTGCGCAGATTGCAAAGGAAATTGAAAGTATTAATCATTTTACAGTAGACACAGTAAATGAATTGGTTACTGTTTCAAAAGAAATGACTTCTTTTGTTGAGGATGTAATCAGTAAAGATTATGATAAAATGGTGGAGATTGGACAAGCATACCACAGAGACTCAACAGAATTTATGGAACAGTTCAAACAGTTTCGACAGCTTTCAGAGCAGCTTTCGGATAATATGGATACAATAGAGGGTCATATCGGTAGGATTGTAGAAGTAATAGAAGAAGAAACAACAAATATTTCGAACGCAGCAGATGTTTCTGACAGAGTTTGCGAAAAAATGCAGTCGGCTAGCACCAATGGAACAATTAATGAAGAAATTGCAAACGAACTGGGTGAAATGCTGGATAAATTCACAGTATAAAGAAGTTTAAATATTGATAGATGAGAGGCAAAACTATGTATTACGTACCAGATGGAACAACTAGATGTGGATATTATGAATGTGAAGATTGTGGTAATCGCTTTCTTTCACTTGATACAGAACCAAGCATTATCTGCCCAAGTTGTGGTGGAGATTTGGACTGGGAAATTGGATTGGATGAAGAAATGCCGGTAGCCCAGGAGAGCGCAAAGTTAATCAAGATTGTAGAAGGCGAAGAAGTGGAGAAGATGGATATTCTTCTAAGCCTTGCCATTACTGGTGGCGATTATGAATGGATATAACTGTTTGTGGCAATAAGAGTATGAGATTATTGAGTTTGAGTAGAGCGTATTTGTTTACAAATACGCTCTTAAATCTTTACACAACTTTTCTTCAATCGATACCAGACGTGAACAGAGGTCTTTGGAGGACTTATCTGCTGCCTCGTACTGATTTAAATATTGGTTGAGCGATTTTACACCCATATTACAGCCATCGGTCATAAGCTCTGCAATGGTAGAATCGCTGTCATCCATGCCGAGCTTCATATTTGTTTTCAACCAGGACATACTTTTAGCCATTGTACTTGGGTCTTTGTCTTCACTGTGATTTTCTATCAATTTCGAATGAATCTCATTTCCAAGTTTTTCATGGTGTTCTCTGCTTTCTGTCAGTAATTGTTTCATTTTTGTATCATGTACCTTTCCAATAACTTCATTAATAGATGAAACGGCCATTTTTGTACCGGAATCACATTCCTTTAATAAACATATCGTATCTTTGTTTTCCATATTAATCCTCATTTCTGTGCACATTTTGTTGTGCATAATTTATTGTCTGAATTAGTGTGTCCCAAATATTGAAAAATATAAGTTTACAAAATGGTTGACAGAATCTTAATGACAAATATATAATCGATTTATATAAATGAGTTATATAAATGAATTACATAAGGAGAAAATCATATGCCAAAGCAGAAAATTACCAAAGAAATGGTTGTGGAAGCAGCTTTTGAACTTGCCAGAAGTGGCGGAGTTGAGAATATATCCGTGAAGGAAATCGCACAGAAGGTAGGTTGTTCTGTGCAGCCTATTTACAGCTATTGTGAGAACATGGGAGAACTACGCAAAGATGTGGGGCTCATGGCACGAAAATTTGTAGGGGAATATGTGGCAGCTCACGTGGATAAAAAAGACTTTTTCAGAAGCAACGGATATGCATTCGTAAAGCTGGCTTATGAAGAACCTTATATTTTCAAGATGTTTGTAACGACCGAGCGAGAGAACATAGCTTCTATGAATGACATGTATGCAGCAGAAAGCAATCCGCAGGTAGCCGAATTTATTGCAGAAGCACTCCATATTTCCATAGAAAAAGCGAGGGTGCTTCATTTGAATATGCTGATTTATAACGTTGGAATCGGAACCATTCTGACAACAGCAACACCGGGCATTCCAATGGAAGAAATCACACAGAAACTGGAAACAGCCTATGAAGCATTTTTGCAGCAGGCGTTAACAGACAAATAAATTAACAGACAAATAAATTAAGAAGGGATAAAAGGAACTTTATATGAAAAAAGGTATTATTTTATATCAATCCAAATATGGTGCGACAGAAAAATATGCGCAGTGGTT
This sequence comes from Lachnospiraceae bacterium, assembly GCA_017623295.1. Taxonomy (GTDB): domain Bacteria; phylum Bacillota; class Clostridia; order Lachnospirales; family Lachnospiraceae; genus UBA3282. The sequence goes on from JAGAPK010000055.1 coordinate 33,111, forward strand.
AACCGAGATGACAGGTTTTGCTTGCGTGGAAACGAAGAAAGCCAATATAGCAGAGGTAAAAGAATATGACACGGTAGTGCTTGGTGGTGGCATTTACGCTTCTGGAATTGCAGGAATTTCTTTTCTTAGGAAAAACAGAGAGCAGCTGCAAGGTAAGAAAATCGCTGTTTTTTGCGTAGGCGCATCTCCTTATGATGAAAAGGCTATTCAGGAAATCATAGCACAAAATTTCAAAGAAGATTTGAAAGATATCTCATGCTTTTATTGTCGTGGAGCGTGGAATGAGTCGGCAATGTCTTTTGTGGATAGAAAGCTTTGCGGTATGTTGGTAAAATCTTTGAAAAAACAAGATCCATCTACTTATGAACCTTGGCAGGCAGCATTGGCAGAAGCGGTTGGCCAGACCTGCGACTGGACGGATCAAAAATATCTGGAGCCGCTTGTTACATATCTTGCCAATTAATGTTTCTTATAAAAAAGGATTGCATCGTTTCTTATCCGATATTATGATGGAGATAAAGATTGGGTAAGGAGTAAAACGAAATGACAAAAAGTATGACAGAGGGAAAGCCACTGCCGTTGATTCTGCAGTTTGCCGTCCCTCTTTTGATTGGAAATTTATTACAGCAGACTTATAACATTATTGATGCGGCGATTGTCGGCAGGGTTTTGGGAGCAGATGCATTAGCGAGTGTTGGAGCTTCCAGCAGTGTGCAGTTTCTGGTGCTTGGATTTTGTATTGGTATTTGTGCCGGATTTGGTATTCCGATTGCCAAGAGTTTCGGAGCCGGAGACTATAAGGAAATGCGCAAGGATATTTTTCATGCGATGGTATTAGCGGGAATGGTAGCGATAATATTTACGACTGCCTGTGCACTTCTTTGCCCAAAGATTTTACATTTGCTGTCTACACCGGAAAATATTTATGATGGAGCCTATCAGTACCTGCTGATTATCTTTTTGGGTATTCCGTTTAATCTGTTATACAATTTACTTGCTAGTATATTGCGTTCAGTTGGAGACAGCAGAACACCTTTTCTATTCTTAGCGATTTCGACTGTATTGAATATTGTATTGGATTTATTCTGTATTATTGTTTTGCATTGGGGTTGTGCCGGTGCGGCAATTGCGACCATTACGGCACAGGCAGTAAGCGGCATGTTATGTTTCATATATATCCGAAGAAAAATCCCGATTCTGCGTTTGCAGAAAGACGAATATTGTTTTGAAGCGGATAAAGCGAAAGAAATGCTTATTATGGGTGTGCCGATGGGATTGCAGTATTCCATTACAGCAATCGGCAGTATGGTAATGCAGTCTGCAAATAATGGACTTGGAAGCGTTTATGTTTCCGGTTTTACAGCCGGTATGCGTATCAAGCAGTTTATCATGTGTCCGTTTGATGCACTGGCAACCGGCGTTTCTGTGTTCTGTAGTCAGAATCTTGGTGCGGGCAAAATTGACCGTGTGAAAAAGGGAATCTGGCAAGGCGTAGTGATAGGTGTTTCTTATGGTATTGCTGCAGGAATGATTCTCATTTTTGCAGGCAGAACATTATCTATGCTTTTTGTAGATGCAAGTGCGGTCAGTGTATTAGATGCATCTGAGAAGTATTTACGTTGTATGGGATATTTCTTCTGGAGCCTTGGTATTTTGAATGTATGTCGTATGTGTACACAAGGGCTTGGCTATTCCGGCAGAGCGATTTTTTCAGGATTGACAGAGATGGTGGCGCGAATCGTAGTAAGTCTGGTATTTGTACCAATGTATGGATTTACAGCGATTTGTTTTGCAGACCAGACAGCCTGGGTATCTGCGTGTTTCTATATCGTTCCGGTATGTCTGTTGTGTGTAAAAAAGATTGAAAAATTAGGAAATGTGACACACTGATGTCATATTTAAGCGCTTATAATAGTTGTAAAACAGACAAAATATTTCTGACAAGGAGAACCGAGTATGCACTTCGTTGATGTGAAAGGAATTTTATCTGCACAAAACGGAATGAATCTTTATCGCGGCTGTACTCACGGCTGCATTTATTGTGATGCTCGTAGTGAATGTTATCAGTTCACGCATGCTTTTGAAGATATCGAAGTCAAGCAGAATGCACCGGAATTATTGGAAAGAGCACTTCGTTCCAAGCGAAAAAAGTGTATGATTGGCACTGGCGCTATGTGCGATCCTTATATGCATTGTGAAGAACAATTGGGACTTACCAGAAAATGTCTCGAAATTATTGATTATTACGGATTTGGAGTTGCTATCCAGACAAAGTCCGACCGGATTTTGCGGGATATTGATTTGCTGAAAAGTATCAACGAAAAAGCAAAGTGCGTGGTGCAGATGACATTGACTACATATGATGAAGATTTATGCAAAATACTGGAGCCGAATGTGTGTACTACGAAAAGGCGATTTGAGGTATTGCAGATTATGCGGGAGAATGGCATTCCAACAGTAGTTTGGCTTTCGCCTGTTTTGCCTTTTATCAATGATACCAGAGAAAATATAGAAGGAATTCTGAATTATTGCATTTTGGCAAAAGTCTATGGAATCATATGCTTTGACATGGGTGTGACGTTACGGCAGGGAGACAGGGAATATTTTTATCAGGCACTTGATAAGCATTTCCCGGGTCTGCATGAGAAATATCATAAAAAATATGGGTATGCATATGAGGTTCCCAGTGATAAAAACAAAGAACTAATGCAGCTTTTTTATCAGAAATGCAGGGAAAATCATATCGAAAGTAATATCGATAAAGTGTTTGAATACCTCCATACTTTTCCAGAGAATAAAGGGTATGAGCAGTTAAGCTTATTTTAGCGGAAGATAGCCAAAACGCATATTTTCCGCTTGTTTTTTGCATAAAAATATAGTCATGGAGAGGACAATTTGATATAATTAGTATGTTTTATGACTAATCAAAAAGGCTTCTATGGAGGGTTATAAATGAAACAAAAGAAAAGTATGAGCATTAGGACAAGGCTGATAGCTATTATTATTCCGATTGTATTGGTAATTATTGTTTCTTTCTTTGCGCTTGCAAGAAACATGGTCTTACAGATTTCGAAGGAAGAGTTACAGGCGCAGGCACAGGTATATACGGGACAGATTAGTTCTTGGACAAACCAGATTTTCAGTGAATTGCAGGTTTATCAGGATGCAATTGAATCTGGCGTTTTTGCGAATGATGATGAGACTTTAAAATACATGGAAACAACCTGTGATAAAAATGCAGCTTATCCGTATGGATTATACATGGGAGATGACAGTGGCGTTTATCTGGACGGTTCCGGATGGGTGCCGGAAGGTGACTGGGTGCTGGTAGAACGTGACTGGTATATCGATGGTAAAGATAATGAAACACTTGCTTTCGGAGAACCATATTATGATTCCATGACCGGTCAGATATGTGTAAGTGCATCGGTACTGGTGGATTATCCTCAGGCAACAAGAGTTTTGGCAACGGATGTTTATCTGGACTATGTAGTAGGATTGACTGCAGATATTTCGGAACAGAGTGAATTACAAATCTTTCTGGTTACGAAAGAAGGAAAGATGATTATTGCACATCCTGATAAAGAGATGTTAGCAGTAACTTTGGATGCAGAAGGAATTGATTCTCTTTATGCGAATATTGGTACGGCACTTGAAAATGGCAAGGAAGGCGTTGCCGCTATAAATGGTGATCAGGGAAAATATTATGTAAGTATGAGCCCGGTAGAAGATACGGACTGGTATCTGGTAAGTTATGTTCCGGAGAAAACAGTGCTTGCTGATTTGCATCAGATGGAATGGATTATGGCAGCGATTGCGCTTGTGGCAGCAGTTGTATTGTTGTTTGGTGTGCTTAGTGTGATGAATCGTGTTGTAAAACCGGTTGCTAAAGTAACAGATGTAATTGGCAGAATTGCGGAAGGTGATTTCTCACAGAATCTGGAAACCAAGGGAAATGATGAAATTGCCAGAATGAGCAAGAATATGCAGATGTTTATCACACAGATGCGTACGACCATTTCAGAAATCAGCCGCACAGCAGATTGGCTTAGCAAACAGTCTGTGGAGAATGAAAAAGTATCAGATTCTCTGAAAAGTGCTTCTGATAAACAGGCGCAGGCAATGGAAGTATTAGGGAATATGGTAGAACAGCTTTCTGTTGCAGCAGAAGAAGTATCGAATCAGATGGAACAGTTGGCAGAATTGGTTCAGACTACACTTGGAGCAGGAGAAACCGCTGATAATTTAATGAAAGAAAGTGTTGTAGTATCACAGAACGGTAAACGTGATATGGAAAATATCAACGGTGGTATGGCTAATATCAATGCATCCATCGCTACACTTTCCGAACAGATTAACAGAGTTGGCATGACAACAGCACAGATTGGCGATATGGTAAATATGATTATTGATATTGCAGAAGAAACCAATCTGTTATCTTTAAATGCTTCCATTGAAGCGGCAAGGGCAGGGGAAGCCGGAAGAGGTTTTGCGGTAGTAGCAGAACAGATTGGTAAACTGGCAGCGAACAGTAGCGTTGCTGCAGATGATATTTCTAAGCTTACGGAAGAAATTCGAAGCACCGTACAGCAGGCAGTGGCACAGATGGAGAGTAGTGTAACAGAAGTTCAGAAGAATGTTGGAATCGTATCGGGAGCAACACAGACTTTTGAAGAATTGTATGGAAAAGTAAGTGAAACAAGTAATCGTGTGGAAGAGATGATAGATGCAATTGAGCAGGTAGATACGGTTGCAAAACAAATGAAGCAGATTACCAGAAGTCAGGTAGAAGCAACGGAACAGATTACACAGTCTGCTGAAGAATTAAGCCAGCACACAAGAAATGTGACAGAAGACAGTAGTACAGTTGCAAGTGGTGCAGAAGGATTGAAAAAAGAGTCACTGGAATTGATGGAACATATGAATAAATTCACAATCTAAAGGAAAAGCAAATGGCAGTTACCATTTTTACTATGACACATAAAAAATTCAAAGAACCGGAAGATAAGATTTATATGCCGTTACAGGTAGGACGTGCATGTGGAGAAGATTTGGGTTATCCGGGAGACAATACCGGTGATAATATTTCTGCTAAGAACTGTTATTATGGGGAACTGACCGGTGTTTATTGGGTATGGAAGAATGTGCGTACTACGGATTATGTAGGTATTTGCCATTATCGGAGATATTTTTGCACCGAAGAAGGAAGAATTTTTAATGAAAACGATTACCTTTCCATTTTGAAGGACTACGATATTATTGTGTCCAAGAAGTTGAAGTTGAATTTCTCTTATTTTGATGGATATGAGTGTAATTACAATATTTTTGATCTGGTTGCAACAGGAGAAGTCATTCGTGAGAAATATCCGGAATATTATGCGAATTTTGAGAAACTTGTGCATGAGAATGGAACCTATTTTGGTAACATGATGGTATGTGATAAGAAGTTGTATGATGAATATGCAGAATGGCTGTTTTCAATTTTTACAGAGGTAGAGAAAAAAATTGATGCCAGCAGCTATGATGATTACCATAAGAGGGTGTACGGATTTATTTCGGAATTTCTGCTGATGGTATGGGTAGAAACGAAAGGTCTGAAAGCGTATGAATGTAAAGTTGGTATGACCACCGAGAAATATGAAACCAGACAGATGAAAGAGAAACTGGCAGAGTTTTTCAGGGAAAAAGACCTTACCGGAGCAAAAGCTTTTTTTCTGGAATCGTTGGAAAAAAGGCCGGATGTTTTGATGGAAGCATCCGATATTACTGGAGAATTAAAGTTATCAATGCAAGTCATTGCAGTCTGCGAACTGGAAAAACAGATACTGGGTGAAAGTGTTATTGACAGAACACAGGAATTTGAAGAGTTGGTTCGTTATTTTAATCGGTTAAATAATGTAATTAATGCATATCGAATGGAAACAGTACAGCCGGAAGATATTCGTTTCTTACAGGAGAAAAAGGTTTCCGAGATTGCGATAGAAGCCTCGGTGCGACTATTTTGTACCGAAGAGGAAGAACTGGAAAGGATAGTAGAAGAAATAAAGCAGGATGTAATAAAACAAAATATGAAATAAAATATAAGCCCTCTTTGGTAGGAAACCGACCAAAGGGGCTTTCATCATTTAGGATAGATTTATATCAAAGATTTTCGTTATAAGCGTATTCTTCTTTTAATCCCATTTCAGCCAGTGCATCATAAGGAATAACAAATTCGATTGAACCGGCAGCATAAGGACCAAGTGCATAAGGGTCAGCAACAAAAGTCAGCCCGGTAGTAGACAGATACCATTTTCCGTCTGCGTAAAGTGTCACTTCCAAATCACCATTCGTGGCAATGTCTGGAGTATAGAAACGTTCTTGATACTCATCGGTTGCAGCAAGCTCCTGAAGGTAAGTAAGTGTGTCTGTATGAAATTTCTCCGCATCATCTGACAATTCGGAGAAGTTAATTATTTCACCGGTTTTGGCATTGTAGTTTATACCGTTACTTCCATAATTACCATGCGCTCCACCGATGTACGCATAGTTGGTAATGACGAAAGAAATGACATTGTTGTCAGCTCGAGTTATTTCATAGGAAATATCCTCAGTATATTCCATAAAAGATTCATCGCCACTATCTAACCGGAACTGGCGGTCTTCTTTGGCATAATCAGCGGAAGAAGTATCTGCAACAAAGGCATCGATTTTTGCCTGAATATCCGCATTGATTTTTTCGGCAGCAGCTTCGTTACCGGCAATCGTAACAATAGGGTAAGTATAGCTTTTTACAAGAAGAACCGTACCATCTTCATCAGTTACGTTGTCTTCCGCTGTTTTCATTTCGATTTGAACATCAGAAGATTGCTCGGAAGTATCGAGGTTATCTGTTGCTGCTTCAGAAGAAGTAGTTTCGGATTCCTGTGTTTCGGTATCTGCGGCTTTAGTATCCGAGGTTTCACTTTCGGATATTGCATCTTCGCTTTCTGGAATTTCTTCGACGGTTACTTCTGTTTTTTCTACTTTTTCTGATTGTCCGCATGCACTGAAGGAAAGCATCGTGCAGACAAGAAGGGGATATAAAAGCTTCTTTTTCATAATTTCCTCATTTCCTCATTTCCATATTGTAATTTTGACTACTAAATGATTGTAAATGAATTACTGTAAATACAATATATTAAATAGTCTATTTAGTATATCACAGAATATAATACATGTTAAATGAAAAAAATGTTAAATAAATATATGTAAATAAAATATATGCTAAACGAAATATATGCTATACGGAATTGTGAAAAAAACAGTAATATGGTAAAATATATGAAATTAAAATGATTGCCGTTTTGGGCAAATAAAAGGGAATGTAGAAAACGATATTAATGGAGGAAAAGGGATGACTTATCAGGAAGCATACGAGAAACTTGAGAAATATGGACAATTACATGTACTGAAATATTATGATGAACTGACAACGGAAGAGAAAGAGGAATTGCTTGCTCAGATTGCAGATATGGATTTGGCACTGGTAGAAGCATGTAAGCATAAAAATGAACTGAACCAGAAAGGTAAAATTACGCCGCTTTCTGCCATGCAGTTAAATGAAATCGAAGCAAGAAAAGATGAATTTACAGCGGTTGGTATTGATGCGATTAAGGCAGGTAAAGTAGGTGCTGTTTTATTGGCCGGTGGTATGGGAACTCGTCTTGGTTCTGATGCACCGAAGGGTGTTTATAACATTGGTTTAACCAAAGATGTATTTATTTTCCAACGTCTGATTGAGAACCTGATGGATGTGGTACATGCAGCAGATACATGGATTCATTTATTTATTATGACAAGTGACAAGAATCATGAAGCGACCACAAGCTTTTTTAAGGAGAAAAATTATTTCGGCTACAATCCGGATTATGTTACTTTTTTCATGCAGGATATGGCTCCGGCAACCGATTATGATGGCAAAGTTTATATGGAAGCCAAAAACAAAATCTCCAGTTCACCGAATGGTAATGGTGGCTGGTTTTCTTCCATGATGAAATGGGGCGTTGTGGACAAGATTCACGAAGCCGGAATTGAATGGCTGAATGTTTTTGCAGTAGATAACGTATTACAGCGCATAGCAGATCCTTGTTTCGTGGGTGCAACAATTGTGACAGCAAGCGATGTTGGTGCTAAGGTAGTTCGTAAGAATGCACCGGATGAAAAAGTTGGTGTTATGTGTTTGGAAGACGGCAGACCATCCATTGTAGAGTATTATGAACTGACCGAAGATTTGATGAATGCTAAGGATGAAAATGGTGATCCGGCATATAATTTTGGTGTTATTCTGAATTATTTGTTCAAAGAAAAGGTATTGGAAGATATTGTAGCTAAGAAATTACCGCTTCACATTGTGGAGAAAAAGATTCCTTATATAAACGAAGCCGGAGAGCTTATAAAACCGGAAGAACCGAATGGTTACAAATATGAGCAGCTTGTTTTGGACATGATTCATGAACTGGATACCTGTCTGCCATATGAGGTGGTAAGAAATCATGAATTTGCACCGATTAAAAATAAAACCGGTGTGGATTCTGTTGAAAGTGCGCAGGCGTTGTGCAAGGATAATGGAATTGAGTTATAAGTCATAGAACTGACTTGCATGACTTATTTTTAACATTTCGACAGGTTTGCGCAACATTCTATGCTTGCTGAAACAGATAGAAAAAGAGTAAAGTGTCAGTAGAAACAGATATGACATGAAAGATAAAAGGAGGAGTTCTTTATGGCAATTTTAGTGACAGGTGGAGCTGGTTACATTGGTTCCCATACAGTAGTAGAACTACAGAATGCAGGCTACGATGTAGTTGTTCTTGATAACTTAGCGAATTCCAGTGAGAAATCATTAGAAAGGGTAGAGAAGATTACAGGAAAGCCGGTTAAATTTTACAAAGCAGATATTTTAGACAGAGCAGCTTTAGAAGATGTATTTAACAAAGAGCAGATTGATTCCTGTATTCATTTTGCAGGATTGAAAGCAGTAGGCGAGTCCGTAGCAAAACCTTGGGAATATTACGAAAACAATATCGCAGGAACCCTTACTTTAGTAGATGTTATGAGAAAACATAATGTGAAAAATATTATTTTCTCTTCTTCTGCAACTGTATACGGCGACCCTGCTATTATTCCGATTACAGAAGAGTGCCCGAAAGGACAGTGCACCAATCCATATGGTTGGACAAAATCCATGTTAGAGCAGATTCTTTCCGATATGCAGAAAGCTGACCCGGAATGGAACGTAATTTTACTTCGTTATTTCAATCCAATCGGTGCACACAAGAGTGGAACCATCGGCGAGAACCCAAATGGTATTCCCAATAATCTGATGCCTTATATTACACAGGTAGCAGTTGGTAAGTTGAAAGAACTTGGTGTATTCGGTAATGATTATGACACACCGGATGGTACAGGCGTGCGTGACTACATCCACGTTGTTGACCTTGCAGTTGGCCATGTGAAAGCATTAAAGAAGATTGAAGAAAAAGCTGGTCTTTGCATCTACAATCTTGGCACCGGAACAGGCTACAGCGTACTTGACATTGTGAAGAACTTTGAAGAAGCAACAGGTGTTAAAATTCCTTATGTAATCAAGGACAGAAGACCTGGTGATATCGCAACCTGCTATTCCAATGCAGCCAAAGCAAAAGCAGAACTTGGATGGGAAGCACAGTATGGAATCAAGGAAATGTGTGCAGACTCTTGGAGATGGCAGAGCAACAATCCGAATGGATATGATGATTAAAGAAACGAGCAAAGGGACATGAAGCAATTCATGTCCCTTTTAATATGCAACTAGTATGAAAATTTTATGCTACATATAAATACATAAAAATGAAGTGACAAATACTACCGCCCATAACGAACAGATGAAAAATTTCATGAGAACCGAAATTCTGATGCTTATTATTGAAAATCGGTAACTTTAAAGCATAAATGACACCACCTACAGTATAAATAATTCCACCGGCAAGAAGCCAGAGAAAAGCACTGTGGGGCAAAGTATTCCACAAAGTTCCGAAAACACCGAGACATACCCATCCCATAGCGATGTAAATCATCGATGAAAACCATTTTGGACAGGTAATCCAGAACATCTTAATTAACATCCCGACAATGGCAATTGTCCATACAACAGCTAACAAAGTATAACCAAGCTTGCCACCGAGAATAATAAGGCATACCGGAGTATAAGAACCTGCAATCAGTACAAAAATCATCATATGGTCAATCTTACGAAAAATTTTCAGAACTTTATCTTTTACAGTAACGCTATGATAAAGTGCACTTGCCCCATATAAGGCAATCATACTCAGCATAAAGATTGCCAAAGCTATGAAAGCGGTGCGGTTGTTGGATTCACTTGCTTTTACCAGAAGTGGGGTAGAAGCAAAAATGGCTAACATCATAGCGATATAATGAGTGATAGCACTTCCTGGTTCGCGAATTGTTATTTGCATAATATCTCCTCCTTGAACAAAACCACGATATGTAGTTTTCAAAACTACATAAAATATATTAGAATACTACACCTTATAATATGCAAAGTCAAGAAAAATATGCAAATAGAAAAATGTAAATACAAAAATGCAAATAATTGTTGCGGCAATATTTTCAGACTAGTCTTCTTCAATTACATGGATTTCCAGATAATCGAAATCGATTTTTTCTATGAAATTGTCTTGTGTGAAACGGGTTTTGTCGTGTCGTTTGAAATCCTGAATATTAGATTCTAACCAGATTGGTTTGCCCAGGTCGAATTGATAACAGACTTCGTCCAGGGACTGAAAAACCTTATGTGTTCGAGTGTCATCTTTATCATTGCAGATAACGGTGTCTTTTAACATATGATTGTTTTGAAATTCTTTTGCCCATAAACGAAACATGAAATAGAAACCTCTTTTGCTGTTTTTTTGTTATTCTTTATATAAAAATATCATATTAACAATATACAAACCATTCCCGGAAAAGTAAATAAAAATCTTTTTGGGGAAAACAAATCTTTCCCTTTTGCTTTTAATAGGGAGATGCTACAATGAACGTATGAAAACAAAAATTTATATAATTTACGACAAATATTTTAAAAATTCCATAGGTCTTGGATTTCTGATTGCATTGTCTACTGTGCTTGGCTACACATTGGGAGAGAAGCAACGAACGTTTCGGAGTCTGTCAGAATTTGGTTTGATGGTGGTACAAGTGATATTGCTGACAGTTTTTACTTCTTTTGTGATTAAGCTTCTGCTGAAATTTATGACAAGACTCCGCGATAGTGAAGTGAAAACAAGAGTTGGACAGAAAGAATATCATGGCTGGCAGGTTTTTCTTTTTTATACCGGCGTTATTTTTCTTTTCTGGCTGCCTGTTTTTCTTGCATATTATCCGTCCGTTTTTGCATATGATGCGGAAGGGCAGCTTTATCAGGTGCTTGCAAATGATTACAGCACCCATCATCCATTAATACATACATTATTTCTTGGAGCATTTTTTAATCTGGGAGGAAATGTACTAGGTTCTTATTCCGCCGGTATGGCAGTGCATTCGATTGTACAGATGCTTCTTATGGCGATGATATTTGGATATACATTAATGGTATTGTATCAGGAGAAAACATCCTGTGTTATGCGTTTCATTCTGCTTGCTTTTTATGCGATTTTTCCAACCAATTCGATTCTGGCAATCAGTACAACGAAGGATGTACTTTTTTCGGGATTGGTTTTGCTTTTTGTAATCAAAATGTACCAGTGGAGCAGAGGAATATCCGGTAACCGGATTGGATTTGCGATTGCCTTTTTATCCATATCCGTACTCATGCTTTTGTTTCGTAATAATGCGGTCTATGCTTATGTGGTAAGTCTTCCGTTTGTATTTTTGCTTTGGAGAAAAAATGCAGAAAGTGTCAGAAACAGGAATCAGAATGTAAAGAGTGTAATCATGCGTGGAGTCTGTGCGGTTTTGGCAACCTTACTTCTGTTTGTAGTTTGTAGTGCAGGATTAAAACAGATGACTTCTGCATATAATGGAAGTCCGCGAGAAATGCTTAGTGTACCATTGCAGCAAATGGCTCGTACAAGAGTGCATCACGAAGAAGAAATAGATGCGGCAATGCGAACGGAATTAGATTCTTATATATCTTCGGAATGGGTATTTGCAGCATACAATCCTTATCTTGCAGACCCGGTAAAGAGCCGGGCGGTAATTCATGACAACCCGGTTGGATTGATTAAAACATGGGTAAAATTGGGAACACAGTTTCCGATGACTTATATAGATGCTTTTCTGGATAACTCTATCGGATATTGGTATCTGGCAGATAAATCCCATTCTACTATTTATGGAGTGGGTACGGAGAGTGGTTTTGGATATCTTTCTACGGATAACCGTACGATGCCTGCGGGCTGTGAAATTATAGAGCATAGTTATTTGCCGGGACTTCGGGTATTTATGGAGAAGATTGTGTCGGACAATGAATATCAGAAAATTCCGGTTTTGTCTGTAATATTTGCACCGGCTTTCTACTGGTGGCTGTTGTGTTTATATATAGTATTCTTTTTCAAAAGAAAAGAGTATAAGATGCTTTTGCCGGTTGTTTTTCTGGTCATGTATTATCTGACATTGCTGCTTTCACCGACGGTATTAATCCGGTACATGTATCCGTTTGTGGTAAGCGTTCCGGTAATGTTGTGTTTGACAAGTGCAAAAAGATGCGATATAGTAGAAAATACTTGTGAAAATACACAAGAAGTATTAAAAAATGATTAAGATTTTGTGAAAAACGTACATTTTCAGAGAGAATATGCTACAATAGAGATGTAGTATATTGGTAAAAGTTGGTTTAGCCAGTATTGGGGGAAGGAAATGGAAGTAAGTGCAGATAGAAATGGCATAGACAGCTGGAAAGAAGTTACGTTGATTTATAACTCGGCTCTGAAACAGATATCTACGAAGCTGGAAATTCTGAACGATGAATTTCAGCACGTACATAGATATAATCCGATTGAGCACATTAAATCACGTATCAAAACGCCGGAAAGCATTGTTAAGAAGTTAAAGAAGCATGGATACGAATCCACCATTGAGAACATGGTTAAATATGTAAATGATATTGCTGGTATTCGTGTCATTTGTTCTTTTACTTCCGATATTTATCAGATTGCAGAGATGATAAGTAATCAGAGCGATATCAAAGTTATTTCGGTAAAGGATTACATTGTAAATCCGAAGGCAAGCGGTTATAAAAGCTACCATATGCTTGTTTCTGTTCCGGTTTATTTATCAGACCGTATCGAGGAAACAAAGGTGGAAATACAGATACGAACCGTTGCGATGGATTTCTGGGCAAGTCTGGAGCATAAAATTCATTATAAATTTGAAGGAAATGCACCGGAGCATATTAAAGAACAGTTAGTAGAGTGTTCCCGGATTGTTTCCAATCTGGATGAAAGAATGCTTGATCTGAACAAAGAAATTCAGCAGCTGGAATGTGACAAAGAGTAAAAACTGAATAATGTAAAATGAAAGCGGCAGGAAACCTATTATAAATGAGTTTGCTGCCGCTTGTTTATTCTTTGAATTATTGTGCATTTCATGTGAAAATCCCCTCTAAAATGAGGAGTGCCCAAGCACCTTTCGGCACTTGGGCTATTATGAAAAAATTTATCTATGTGTGTAATGATTAAACATTACATGTTTCTCTGTTGTTATGAATTTATTATATCCATAAAATATGAACAAATTATGAACAAGATGTAAATGTATCGTTAATATTTATAAAAAAGTAAAAAAACGGGAAATAAAATTGTGCAATATGCACAAAATTGCGCGTTCAAAATTGGTTGTCACAAGAAGCGAAAAATGATAAAATGGACAAGAACACAGAGGTCAAGCTGTCGGATTAAATATTTGACAGTATACAATTTGCAGAAAGTGGTATGGACTATGTTTGGAGGAAAAATGATGGATACCTTTATGGATAAACTTGCGCAGAAAATGAATGCGCAGGAAATGATTAAAGCAAACTCTGCAGCAGAGGCGGCTAAAATGGAGCAGTTACAGAGTCAGATAACAGAGTATGAAAATCTGCTTCAGGAAATGCGCAAAGTAAACTTGAAAACGGTTGAAAATGCAGAACAGGTAAAACAGGTTGTACAGGAAAGTCTTCAGAAAATCGAAGAAATTCAGGTGGCAGCAGATTCCAAAGAAGATAAAGAAGAACTTCTGGCAGAATTGAAGAAGCAGTTAGAAGAAGCTTTTAATCAGTCAAACGATTTTCTTCATAAGGAAAATGTCAAAGTATACCGTAATGTGCAGGCGGCTATGGTAGAAGAACTGAATAAGCAGACAGAAACACTTGTAGCCAAACAGCAGGAGAGCAGCAAGAAGCAGAAAGCGGTAGTACCTTTGTCTATTTGTATTATGCTGTTAATCATTATTGATATTGTTGTAAATCTTTTCAATATTACAATAATGTTCTAAATGTAAATAATGTTTTAAATGATAATAATGTTCTAAATAACAATGATGTTTTGAATTTGAAATTACATATTAAACAGAATAATTGTTAAAAGGATGATAGAGTAATATGGGAAAGCAGAACTTTAAACCGGGAAATATGTTATACCCCTTACCGGCGGTGTTGGTGAGCGTGGCAGACAAAGCCGGAAACAGCAATTTGTTTACGGTTGCCTGGACGGGAACAATTTGTTCAGACCCGCCTATGGTTTCTATTTCTGTCCGCCCGGAGCGATATTCTTATCATATGATAGAAGAAACAGGAGAGTTTGTTATCAATCTGACGACAGAAGAACTTGCATTCGCGACAGACTATTGTGGTGTCAAAAGTGGCAAGAATGTTGATAAATGGAAAGATATGAAGCTGACCAAGATTCCGGGAGAGAAGGTTAATGTACCGATGGTAAAGGAGAGTCCGGTTAACATTGAGTGCAGAGTAACTGAGAAAAAGGAACTCGGTACACATCATATGTTTATGGCAGAAGTGGTAGCGGTGCATGCCGATGAAAAGTATATGGATGAGAAGGGCAGATTTCATTTAAATGATGCAAAGCCCTTAGTTTATTCGCACGGCAGGTATCTTTCTGTGGGTAAGGAAATCGGATTTTTCGGTTACAGTGTAAAAAAATGAAAATAGTAAAAGGAACAAAAGGAACCCCTCTAAAAGTATTCATACTATTTAGAGGGTTTTATATTGGAATCGGAATGGAGCAGACTGCCGCGTACAATGGCATCGGCTCCATATTTTTGTCGAATGGAATCCAGTGCTTTTTCTAACTGTGCTTCTTTTGTGGCAGAAACACGAGGCACAGAAGTGTTTTCTGATGCTGCTATGACAGGCATATCAAATAGGCTGAGTTGTACCGGTTCTGAGTTGGAAGAAAGCTTGGAGGAACGGATTCCAAGCAGTCGTATCGGTGTGCCATCCCACAGTTCATCCAGAAGGGCACAAGCGGTCTGATAAATGGTATCACTGCCGGATGTTGGTGTGGTTAATGTAGTCTGGTGTGAAACCTTTTTAAAAGTATTGTATTTGATTTCGACACTAATCATTTCAGCACTCTGACCGGCTTCACGAAGCCGACGTGCTACGGATTCTGCCAGAGTCAGAAGAACGTGACAGGCTTCTTCTCTTGTCTGGGCATCTTGGCGCAGGGTAGTAGAATTACCAATTCCTTTTGCCTGGGTCTGAATTGTTTCCACGACGGAGTCATCAATTCCGTTTGCATATTCCCAAAGTAATTTTCCGTGACTTTTCAAATGGGAAGTCAGGATAGTCACATCTGTTTGTGCCAAATCCCCAATCGTAATAATTTCCAGCTTTCGCAATGCTTCTACGGAAGAATGTCCACACATAAATAAGGAAGAAACCGGAAGAGACCACATTTTTTCTTGTATTTCATTAGAAAAAAGTGTATGTGTCATATTCGGTTTCTTAAAATCAGAAGCCATTTTGGCAAGCACTTTGCGGTCTGAAATACCAACATTGACGGTGAAACCCAGTTTCTCATAAACCTGCGTACGAATGTAAGCCGCAGCATCTACCGGAGATGTGAAAAGCTCCTGTACCGGGGTGTAGTCCATATAACATTCATCTACGCTGACCTGCTCGATATCCGGACAAATGTCAGAAAGCAGATGCATCAATTCTTCGCTTCTTTGATGATATAAATGATGATTGGGCTGTTCGATGAGAAGTCCGGGACATTTGCGCATGGCATTGACAATGGGTTCACCGGTCACAATGCCATAGGATTTTGCCGGAATGGATTTGGCAAGAACGACGCCATGACGTTTGGCCATATCTCCACCGATAATAGCAGGGATGGTTCGTAAGTCAATATCGGAGCCATTTTGTAATTTGTCCAGCGCACTCCAACTCAAGTAAGCAGAGTTTACGTCGATATGAAAAAAGATTTTATCTGTTCTTTCCGTTTTGCTCATGGTACTTCTCCTTTGCAAATATTTTACCATAGATTTGTAGTTTTGGCTTGAACCTTTACAATTTGCTTAAATGCTGATAAAATATAAAATGTTACATTTTTGTTACAAATCGAAAGAGGATTTACCATTTCAAAGAGATATTTTCCGATAATGGTTATATAAAATAGAAAAATGAAAAAAATAAGCAGACATTATAAAAAAATGAAAATTGCATATATTAAGGTTACAGTATTTGCAGCAATGGTATTTGCATTTTTCCTGCCAAGCTATCAGAAGTTAGAAAGTACCGGCGATAATATGTTTACGGTTTACTTGAATGGAGAGCAGGTAGGCATTGTTGGTGATGTGGAGAGCGTAGATGATTGTTTGATTAAAGCACGTAAAAAGATTGCCGGTATGAGTGATGAAATGGTGCTTGTTGACAGCGATATTACTTACGAAGGCAAGGAAGTGCTTTGGGGCAAAATTGATAATGATACGACAATTACCAACAATATGATATCCGTTTTCAAGAAAAACGTAAAAGAAACCCTGAATCGTTCTTATACGGTTAAAATCAATGAATATACCGTAAATCTTTCCAGTACAGAAGAAGTGTTGGCATTATTACAGGCATCTATTGAAAAATATGATACAGGCAATGAGTATTATGTAGACCTTGTCATGGACCCGGAACGAGAATTGAATGTTCTCACAACTGCTATCTATACAACAGAAGAGGCAGAAGAGGAAGAACAGGAGATGGTTATGAGTGCCGGTATTGATGCAGAAATCGATCAGGTTTTTGCAGAAGTGGAACCGGAAGTTGAAAAAGATTTTTCTGACTATGAATTAGGATTGCAATCGCTGGAATTTGGCGATACCGTAGAAGTTGTAGAGGCTTATTTGCAGGACTATGAGCTGACTCCTTTGGAAAGTGCCATTGAGCAGGTAACGAAGGAACAGGAAAAAGAACAAATATATGAAGTAACATCTGGCGATACTTTATCTCAGATTGCAGAGAAAAATAATCTGACTCTGGAAGATTTGATTGCCATGAATGAAACCATTGATGATGCCAATTCTACAATCCGAGTGGGAGATGAACTTATCGTTACCGTGCCGGAGCCGGAACTTTCGGTAGAACGTGTAGAAGAAGTCTATTACGAAGAGGATTATGAGGCAGAAGTTATTTACATTGACAACGATGAGTGGTACACGACAGAAACCAAGACATTGCAGGAACCGTCAGCGGGTCATCGAATTGTTGTAGCAGATGTGTATTATCGTAATCAGGAAGAAGTTGGACGCGAAATACTGAAAGAAGAAATTACTTATGAAGCGGTACCTAAGATTGTAGAGCGAGGAACTAAAATTCCGCCTACTTATATCAAACCTATTTCCGGTGGACGTTTATCATCTAACTTTGGTAGAAGAAAATCACCGACCAGAGGTGCAAGTAGTTATCATAAGGGTATTGACTGGGGTACACCGGTTGGTACGGCAGTTATGGCATCTTCTGGAGGTACGGTAATCAAAGCCGGATGGGGAAGTGGCTATGGTTATGTAGTTTATATCCAGCATGCCGACGGAAGACAGACCAGGTATGGACATCTGAGTAAAGTATTAGTATCTGTTGGACAAACCGTTTCACAGGGACAGAAGATTGCTTTGAGTGGAAATACCGGTATTAGTACAGGGCCACATCTGCATTTTGAAATATTGATTAATGGTTCCCAGGTAAATCCTCTGGACTATTTGAATTAAAAATCAGGGCTTTTATACGGATTCATTTAGCAATCTGCCCATTTACAAATGCGTAATTTATGGTATACTGTAAGTTAAATGTTTGAAAAATTTTTGCGTTTGCATTGATGATACAGGGGATTATTATGGAACAATATGCGATTAAAGGTGGAAATCCGTTAGTCGGCGAAGTAGAAATCGGTGGTGCAAAGAATGCAGCACTTGCGATTTTGGCAGCAGCTACTATGACGGATGAAACTGTTTTGATAGAAAATGTACCGGATGTCAGAGATACTAATGTGTTATTACAGGCTATGGAAAGCATTGGTGTTATTGTTACAAGAATTGACAGACATACCGTTAAAATTAATGCATCCCAGATTAACGGTCTGGTAATCGAGGATGACTATATCAAAAAAATCAGAGCATCTTATTACTTATTAGGTGCGTTACTTGGAAAATATAACAAGGCAGAGGTATCTTTGCCGGGTGGCTGTAATATCGGACTTAGACCGATTGATCAGCATATTAAAGGTTTCCGTGCTTTGGGAGCCAATGTCAGAATTGAGCATGGTCTGATTATTACCGAAGCCGAGAAATTAGTGGGAAATCATATCTATCTGGATGTGGTTACGGTTGGTGCAACGATTAATGTTATGATGGCTGCTGTTATGGCAGAAGGCCAGACAATTATTGAGAATGCGGCAAAAGAACCACATGTTGTAGATTTGGCGAACTTCCTTAACAGTATGGGTGCTAATATCAAAGGTGCCGGTACTGATGTGATTCGAATTAAAGGCGTTTCAAAACTGCATGGAACGGAATATGTGATTATTCCGGATCAGATTGAAGCAGGAACTTTTATGTTTGCGGCAGCTGTGACAAAGGGTGATGTTACGGTTAAAAATGTTATTCCGAAGCATTTGGAATCCATTAGTGCAAAATTGTTGGAAATTGGATGTGAAGTGGAAGAATCGGATGATGCGGTCAGAGTGGTAGCATCAAAACCACTTGGACATACACATGTTAAAACATTACCATATCCGGGATTCCCGACAGATATGCAGCCACAGATTACTGTGACGCTTGGACTTTCAACCGGAACCAGTATTGTAACGGAGAGTATTTTTGAGAATCGTTTCAAATACGTGGATGAGCTTACAAGAATGGGAGCCAGCATTAAAGTGGAAGGAAATACGGCGATTATCGATGGTGTAAGCAAATACACAGGAGCAAGTATTACCGCACCGGATTTACGTGCAGGTGCAGCACTTGTTATTGCAGGGCTTGCTGCAGACGGCTTTACGACAGTGGATGATATTAAGTACATTGAACGTGGTTACGAAGATTTCCATTTGAAACTGCAGGCACTTGGAGCACAGATTGATAAAGTAACAACAGAGCGTGAGCTGCAGAAATTCAAATTAAAAGTAAGTTAAATAAAACGTTATATATTTTAGTACAAAATAAAAGCACAAGGTGATAATTTCACTCATGTGCTTTTTCTTTTAAAGAATTGCTTCAATCGTTAAGTTTTTCTCTTTTGCTAAATCAACAAATTTATCGCCGACCTGAACGGTTGGACGAGAAAGAAAGTCTTTGTTGATATAAATAATTTTGCCGGTTCTGCCGTCGCTTAAACGAACGGTGTTTCCAATATAAGTATTCACAATGTGTTCTAAGAAAACAAGAATGTATTTCGGGTCATAACGCTGGATGCCTTCTTCTTCAAACACGGAAATTACTTTAAATGGACACATAGGACCACGATAAACTCTTGCAGAAGTCATTGCATCGTAGACATCGGCGATAGCAACCATTTTGGCATATGGGTCAATCTGTTCGCCCTTTAACTGCATTGGATAACCACTTCCGTCACAACGCTCATGGTGCATGAGAGCACTGTTTTTGATATGGATATCAATATTCTGGTGCAGGAAAACAATATAACCATTTGTAGGATGTTCTTTTACCTGTTCATATTCTTCCGGAGTCAGTCTGCCTGGTTTCTTTAGGATGGCATCCGGAATCATCAATTTACCGATATCATGCAGAAGTCCGCACATCATTGCCAGGTTGGCTTCTTCATCAGACATATGCAACCATTTTGCAAAAAGATGGCAAAGCAGGCCAACGTTCAATGAATGTACATAAGTGGAATCATCAAAGTCACGCATATTATGAATCATATCCAATAAATCGACAGAACTATGCGTTTCGTTAATCAAAGCCAAAGATTTTTCCATAAGTCCGTCTACATCAATCGGAGCATTTTTGCGGACAACATCATTGAAATGATCTTTAAACTCGGATACTTCACTCTGGAATTTCTGTTTAAACTTTTTAAATTCCTGACTGGAGCGAATCTGTTTGAAATAGGTTTCTCCTCCGTAATCCGCGCCGGTAGAAGAAGCTGGAATAGAAACTTCATCATCTTCTATACGGATGCTTATAATGGAATAGTCATCTAAACGTGTAATAGCCTGGTCTGTCAGTACAAGACCCTTCGGAAGGATAAGTTGGTTGCTGTTATAATGATAAATGTCTTCGGCAGTAATCATGCCGGGAACCAATTCGCTTGTATAAACTCTTCGCATATGGTGATTCCCCCTTTCTATACTCTTAAAATAATTTTACCTATTTTTGGCTAGAACTGCAATATATTTTATTCATCTATTGACAGAAAAGTGAAAGCGGTGTATCTTTTATGTACAGATATGAAAATTCAATATTGTGCGTTCTTTCTTAAGAACATGGTTTTCTCTTATTCAGAGTGGTGGAGATACATAGGATCTGTGAAGCCACGGCAACCCCTGAGAAGGAAGGTGCCAGCCTGAGCGAATATACTGCCTTATGACAGTTCGAACAATAAGAGGATTTGATTATCGCCTATCAGGTCCGCTTATTTGATTTAATAAGCGGATTTTTTATTACTTTAGCAGAAAAGGAGAAAAGACAATGGAAAAAAGATTATTTACTTCCGAATCCGTAACAGAAGGACATCCTGACAAAGTCTGTGATGCTATCTCTGATGCCATCTTGGATGCATGTATGGCAAAAGACCCTATGAGCCGTGTTGCTTGTGAAACAGCAGCTTGTACAGGATTTGTATTGGTAACAGGTGAAATTACAACAAATGCGTATGTAGATATTCAGAAAGTAGTACGTGAAACCGTAAAAGAAATCGGTTATACAAAGTCTGAATATGGTTTTGACGGAAATACCTGTGCTGTTTTGGTTGCAATTGACGAGCAGTCGGCAGATATCGCTATGGGTGTTGACAAAGCATTAGAGGCTAAAGAGAACAAAATGTCTGAAGAAGAGATCGAAGCAATCGGTGCAGGTGACCAGGGTATGATGTTTGGTTATGCATCCAATGAAACTGAGGAATATATGCCTTATCCGATTTCTCTTGCACACAAACTGGCACTTCAGTTGACTAAGGTTCGTAAAGATGGTACTTTGAAATATTTAAGACCGGATGGAAAGAGTCAGGTTTCTGTAGAATATGACGAAAACGGCAAACCGGTAAGACTGGAAGCAGTTGTATTATCTACACAGCATGATGAAGATGTAACACAGGAACAGATTCATGCAGACATTAAGAAATATGTATTTGATTCGATTCTTCCTGCTGAACTGGTGGATGAAAATACAAAATTCTTCATCAATCCTACAGGACGTTTCGTTATCGGTGGACCTCACGGTGATGCAGGTCTTACAGGACGTAAGATTATCGTAGATACTTACGGTGGATATGCTCGTCACGGCGGCGGTGCTTTCTCTGGTAAAGACTGTACAAAGGTAGACCGTTCTGCAGCATATGCAGCTCGTTATGTTGCAAAGAATATCGTAGCAGCAGGACTGGCTGATAAATGTGAAATCCAGTTATCCTATGCAATCGGTGTTGCACAGCCTACATCCGTAATGGTAGATACTTTTGGAACCGGAAAACTTTCAGATGAGAAATTAGTAGATATCATTCGTGAAAACTTTGATTTGCGTCCGGCTGGAATCATCAAAATGTTAGACCTTCGTCGTCCGATTTACAAACAGACAGCAGCTTACGGTCACTTCGGACGTAATGATTTAGATTTACCTTGGGAGAAATTGGACAAGGTAGATGCTCTTAAGAAATATTTATAAAGTAATTGGTAGCGAAAAGGATATGTCGAAAGGCATATCCTTTTTTCAAAAGATAATGTATAATAGGTTCTGTTAAAGATAAAAATAGTGTGCGTTGTACGGAGGAAAATATGGCTTTTGCACATTTACACGTCCACACAGAATACAGTCTTCTGGACGGTTCCAATAAGATAAAAGAATATGTCAAACGAGTCAAAGAACTTGGCATGGACAGCGCTGCTATTACCGATCACGGTGTCATGTATGGTGTTATTGATTTTTATAAGGCAGCCAAAGAAGCAGGCATCAATCCGATTATTGGCTGCGAAGTTTATGTTGCGCCAAATTCCCGTTTTGACAAGGAACTGACCGGTGGAGAGGACAGATATTATCATCTGGTATTGCTTGCAGAAAACAATACCGGTTATGCGAATCTGATAAAGATTGTCAGTCGTGGTTTTACAGAAGGTTATTACTATAAGCCGCGTGTGGATATGGAAATTTTGCAGGAGTATCATGAAGGCATTATTGCGCTTTCTGCCTGTCTTGCCGGAGAGGTGCAGCGATATATCCAGAAAGGTTTGATTGAGGAAGCAAAGAAGGTTGCCAGAAAGTATGAAAATTGTTTTGGAAAAGGCAACTATTTTCTGGAATTACAGGATCATGGAATTCCGGCACAGAAAACCGTAAATGCAGCACTTTTGAATATGAGTAAGGAACTGGATATTCCGCTTGTGGCAACCAACGACGTGCATTATACCTATGCAGAAGATGCACAGCCGCACGATATTCTGCTTTGCTTACAGACCGGTAAAAAACTGGCAGATGAAGACCGTATGCGTTATGAGGGCGGTCAGTATTATGTCAAAAGTGAAGAAGAAATGAAAGGGCTTTTTCCTTATGCGTGGGAAGCCGTAGAAAATACACAGCGCATTGCAGACCGATGTCACGTAGAGATTGAATTTGGTGTGTATAAAGTGCCGCATTATGAGGTGCCACAAGGATATGACTCCTGGAGCTATCTGAATAAGCTTTGCACTGAAGGGTTGGCAGAACGTTATCCGGAGGATGATGGAACACTGCGTGCGCGAATGGATTACGAACTTGATATTATTAAAACAATGGGATTTGTCGATTATTTCCTGATTGTATGGGATTACATTAACTACTGCAGGGAAAATGACATTGTAGTAGGGCCGGGACGTGGTTCGGCTGCGGGAAGTATTGTTTCCTATTGTTTGAAAATTACCAATATTGACCCGATAAAATATAGCCTGCTGTTTGAGCGTTTTCTAAATCCGGAGCGAGTTTCCATGCCCGATATCGACGTGGATTTCTGCTTCGAACGCCGTCAGGAAGTTATTGACCATGTTGGTCGAAAATATGGTTCTGACAAGGTTGTACAGATTGTTACTTTTGGTACGATGGCAGCCAAAGGGGTTATCCGTGATGTGGGACGAGTTATGGATTTGCCATATGCTTATGTGGATTCCATTGCCAAAATGATTCCGAATGAATTAAATATTACGATAGACAGAGCACTTGAATTAAATCCGGAATTCAAGAAATTATATATGGAAGACGAACAGGTGAATACGTTGATTACGATGTGTAAACGTCTGGAGGGTCTTCCGAGACATACTTCCATGCACGCGGCAGGTGTTGTTATCTGTCCGGCGGCAGCAGAAGAATTTGTTCCGTTGTCCAGAGGCTCCGATGGTTCTATTACCACGCAGTTTCCAATGACAACAATTGAAGAACTTGGTCTTCTGAAAATGGACTTCCTGGGACTACGTACGTTAACCGTTATTCAGAATGCGGTGAAAATGGTAGAGAAAAGCACCGGTATTTTGATAGATATTGATAACATTGATTATAATGACCAGACGGTACTTGCTTCGATTGGAACCGGCAAGACAGATGGTGTGTTCCAGTTGGAAAGTGGCGGTATGAAAAGCTTCATGAAGGAATTGAAGCCACAGAGCCTGGAAGATGTTATTGCGGGTATTTCTCTTTATCGTCCGGGACCGATGGATTTTATTCCGAAATACATCAAGGGCAAAAACGACCCGTCTTCGATTACTTATGCCTGTCCGCAGTTAGAGCCGATTTTGTCACCGACCTACGGCTGTATCGTATATCAGGAACAGGTTATGCAGATTGTACGGGAACTGGGTGGTTACACGATGGGACGAAGCGATTTGGTTCGCCGTGCCATGAGTAAGAAAAAACAGTATGTGATGGAACAGGAGCGTAAGAACTTCACATACGGTAATGAGGAAGAAGGCGTACCGGGCTGCGTGGCAAATGGCATCAGTGCGGAAGTGGCAAACCAGATTTATGATACGATGATGGACTTTGCCAAATACGCATTTAATAAATCCCATGCGGCATGTTACGCGGTGGTTTCCTATCAGACGGCTTATTTGAAATATTATCATCCGGTAGAATTTATGGCGGCATTGCTTACTTCGGTGATTGATAACCCGGGAAAAGTATCGGAATATATTATGACATGCCGCAATATGGGGATTCAGATTCTGCCACCGGATATTAACGTGGGTGAAATCGGCTTCTCCGTATCCGGTAACGAAATACGTTACGCGTTGACTGCGATTAAGAGCGTAGGGCGACCGGTAATTGAAGCAGTGGTAGAAGAAAGACGACAAAGAGGTCCATACACAAACCTCAAAGATTTCATTACCAGGGTTGCGGATAAAGATGTTAACAAACGTGCGGTAGAAAACTTCATCAAAGCGGGGGCTCTTGACAGCCTCGGAGGCACCAGAAAGCAGTTCATGAGTGTTTATGTGCAGATTATGGATAACATTCATCAGGACAAAAAGAACAATATGGCAGGACAGATGTCACTATTTGATATTGTTTCCGAGGAAGAAAAGGAAAGCTTTGAAGTGAAAATGCCGGATGTGGGAGAATACTCCAAAGAGATGAAGTTAAGCTTTGAAAAAGAAGTGCTCGGTGTTTATATCAGCGGACATCCTTTGGAAGAATATCAGGAAATCTGGAAAAAATATATTACGAATACAACTGCCGATTTTTATCTGGATGAAGAAACCGGTACGGCGCATGTTGCCGATGGACAATCGGTAACGGTTGGTGGAATGATTGCGGATAAAAAACTGAAATATACCAAAAATGAAAAGGTAATGGCTTTTCTGCAAATAGAAGATTTGGTTGGTACCATTGAAGTCATTGTATTTCCGAAAGATTATGAAAGAAACGCGAATAAACTGATAGAAGACCAAAAAGTCTTCGTCAAGGGGAGAGTTTCTGCGGAAGAAGATAAGGATGCAAAACTGATTTGTGAGAAGATTACAGCTTTTGATGAGATTCCGAAAAAACTGTGGATTAAATTCCCGACCAAAGAACTTTATGAGGAAAAAGAAGCAGAGCTGATGGCAGTATTACATGACTCGGAAGGAAAAGACAACGTTGTCATTTATATTGAAAATCCAAAAGCGATGAAACAACTTCCGCCAAATCAAAATGTGAACGCTGATTTGGCACTGATAGAACAGTTAGAAGTATTATTTGGTAAAGAAAATGTTCGAGTTGTATAAAGTAAAGTGAAAAAAGATTGAAAACACCCCATATTTAGAGTAAAATAAACTCGGTTGGGCAATTATGTTGGTCGAAAGGATGCAGAAATATGGCAAAAGAGATTAAAACAATAGGTGTTTTAACAAGTGGCGGCGATGCACCGGGCATGAATGCAGCAATTCGTGCTGTTGTCAGAAAAGCATTGGCTAACGGTGTGAAAGTTAAAGGTATTAAAAAAGGCTATCAGGGTCTTTTGAATGAAGAAATCATGGATATGGAGAAATGGAATGTTTCCGATATCATTCAGCGAGGCGGAACCATTCTTGGTACAGCACGTTGCTCCGAATTCCGTACAGAAGAAGGACAGCAGAAAGGTGCTGATATCTGTCATAAACATGGAATAGACGGTTTGATTGTTATTGGTGGTGATGGTTCTTATCGTGGTGCACAGGCATTGGCAAGACACGGAATCAATACGATTGGTATTCCGGGTACAATCGATTTGGATATTTCCTGTACCGAGTATACAATTGGTTTTGATACAGCTATCAATACAGCAATGCAGGCGATTGATAAGGTTCGTGATACATCTTCTTCCCATGAGAGATGCAGTATCATCGAGGTTATGGGTAGAAATGCCGGTTATATCGCATTATGGTGTGGTATTGCCAATGGTGCGGAAGATATTCTTTTGCCGGAGAAATACGATTATAACGAACAGCAGATTATCAACAATATTATCAACAACAGAAAACGTGGTAAAACACATCATATTATCATCAATGCAGAAGGTATCGGACATTCTACTTCTATGGCAAGACGTATCGAAGCAGCAACCGGTATTGAAACAAGAGCAACGATTTTAGGTTACATGCAGCGAGGCGGTTCACCAACCTGTAAAGACCGTTACTATGCTTCTATTATGGGCGCATATGCAGCAGACATTCTGTGCGAAGGCAAATCCAACAGAGTCGTAGGTTATCAGCATGGCGAATTCCTGGATTTCGATATTGAAGAAGCCTTGAATATGCAAAAAAATATTCCGGAATACGAATATCAGGTCAGCAGAATTCTTTCTTTATAAAGTATTTTTGTTTTATTATGTATTGTAAAGTGATTCCCCGTAGACAAAGCTGTCTTGCGGGGAAGTTTTGTATAAAAAAGTTTGGGGAAAGGAAAGAGTATGATTACAAGTCCGACGAATAAGAGAATCAAAGAAATCATACAACTGAATCAGAGGGCAAAAGCAAGGCGTGAAAGAGACGTTTTCATTGTCGAAGGAGTGAAAATGTTTCTGGAAGCGGACGTAGAACGCATGGAAGAGGTTTATGTATCAGAGAGTGCGTTGAGACAACTTTCGGAAGCTTGTAAACAGAAGCTTGCTGGATTGCCTTTTTCTTATGAAACTGTAACGGACGAAGTATTTCGGAAAATATCGGATACCCAGACACCACAGGGCATTTTGTGTGTCGTTAGGCAGTATCATTATGACTTAGAGAAGATGTTTGAAGTTGCAAATCCATTGTTGGTAGTGTTGGAAGATATACAGGACCCGGGGAATCTGGGGACTATTTTCCGGACAGGAGAAGGAGCGGGTGTGACAGGTGTCATCATGAGCAGTCACACGGTAGATATCTACAATCCAAAGACGATCCGCTCTACAATGGGTTCCATTTACCGGATGCCGTTTGTTTATACAACAGATTTGCAGGAAACAATTTTGGAATTAAAAAAGAAAAACATTGCGACTTATGCAGCACATCTGCAAGGTACGAAGTTTTATGATGAATGTGATTATAAAAAAGGCACTGCTTTTCTAATTGGTAATGAAGGAAATGGCTTGCAGGAAGAAACTGCTAAGCTGGCAGATACTTATATAAAAATTCCAATGGAAGGAAAAGTAGAGTCATTAAACGCTGCGGTAGCGACATCCATATTGATATATGAAGCAGCAAGACAGCGTAGATGTTAAAAGTGCGAAAAGATGTTTTTACACTGAGTAATAAAAATGTACACAGAAAAGAGGAAAAAAGTATGAAAATAGGATTTATTGGACTGGGAAATATGGCAAGTGCCATTATTGGCGGTATGCTGCAAAAGGAAATTGTAAAACCGGAAGATATTATCGGTAGCGATAAATCGGCAGCGATGAGAGAAAAAGCAGCGGAAGCATATGGCATTTTGACAAAAGAGAATAATGAGGAAGTTGCTACAGCGGCAGATGTGATAATTCTGGCAGTGAAACCACAGTTTCTGGAAGATGTTATCTGCGGAATCAAAGGTGTAATAAAACCGGAAACTTTATTCATAAGCATTGTTGCCGGTAAGACAATTGCATGGATTGAAAATGCTTTTGAAAAAGAGATTAAGCTGGTGCGTTGTATGCCGAATACTCCGGCACTGGTAGGGGAAGGCTGTACCGGCGTGTGTGTGAATGCCCATGTATCCGAAGAAGAAAAAGCTTATAGCGTGAAATTATTAGAAAGTTTCGGAAAGGCAAGTGTGGTAACAGAAAATCTAATGGATGCAGTAGTAGCGGTTAGCGGCAGTTCTCCGGCATATGTATTTATGTTTATTGAGGCAATGGCAGATGCGGCAGTGGATGCAGGGATGCCAAGAGCACAAGCGTACGAGTTTGCAGCACAGGCAGTATATGGAAGCGCTAAATTAATGTTGGAAACCGGTAAACATCCGGGAGAATTGAAGGATATGGTATGTTCTCCGGCCGGAACAACGATTGCCGGTGTTCGTGTTCTGGAAGAAAAAGGATTTCGTGGAACTGTAATGGATGCTTTGGCAGCTTGTGTAGAAAAATCTAAAAAATTGTAATTATTCTACGCTTATTTTCGTTCATAAATCGGGGACAAGCTGCGTAAACTTGACAAAGAAAGGGCGTTTTGCTAAAATGTTGCAAATTATGAATTTAACAATTTTGTAATATTTTTGGTAATATTTGCAAAAACCGATGAATGAAAAACGGAGGTAAGCATTGATGTTAAAACACAGAGGCATAGTCCTTATGCTGCTGGGATTCCTCTTAAGCCTGAGTATGCTGTATGGAATAAACATAGATGCTGAAGCATCCACCAGAAAAGAATATTTGGATTCATTAAATGTAGGTATTTCTGATATCATTGACCCTAGTGTAAGTTCGGATGACGAAGAAGCAGTGGAAGAACTGACACAGATGGTCGAGGCGGCGGCTGCTGCAGAGGCGGAAAAATCAGATCTGGTGATGGCAGATGTGCAGGTTGCATTGAATGTACGTGCAGAAGCAACAGAGGATTCTGAAAAAATAGGACTTCTTTACAAAGATTGCGGCGGCAAGATTTTGGAGAGAAAAGACGGATGGACGAAAATTAAATCCGGAGAGTTAGTCGGATGGGCAAGCGATGAATATCTTTTGTTTGACGAGGAAGCAGAAGCGTTGGCAAATGAGGTTGGAAATCTGATTGCGACCATTGAAACAGATACTCTTCGAATTCGTACAGAGCCGAATACGGAATCTGAAATTCATGCGTTAATTGCGCAGGATGAAGGTTTGGAAATTGTAGAAGTGATTGACGAGGACTGGATTAGTGTAGACTATGAAGGAGAAATCGGGTATGTTTCAGCCGAATACGTTAACGTGGATTTTCACATTGATGAAGGCGAAACAATGGAAGCCATTAAGAAGCGTGAGGAAGAAGAAAGACAGCGTAAACTGACTGAAAATCAAGGGGCAGTTGCAGCTGGCGAAGATGATTTGAAACTTCTTGCGGCACTCATTTATTGTGAGGCTGGTTCCGAAACCTATAACGGAAAGCTGGCAGTTGGCGCGGTTGTTATGAATCGTGTACGAAGTGGGGCTTATCCAAATACGATTTATGGCGTTATTTACTCTTCCGGCCAGTTTACACCGGCGATGAGTGGTAAAGTAGCAAGAGTTTATAACAATAATAACATACCGGAAAGTTGTTATCAGGCAGCACAGGCAGCGATAAACGGCGAAACAAATGTTGGTACTGCTACGCACTTTAGAAGAGCCGGTAATCATGATGGTCTTATTATTGACAACCAGGTATTCTGGTAGGAATCCCTTGTTTCTATCCGCATAATATAGTAAGATGGATAAGAAAGGGGTGAAAACAAATGACAACGTTGAATTTAACAATAATGTGGCTTGTTCTTTTAGTGGTTCTTGTTATTATTGAACTGGCTACCATGGGACTTACAACAATCTGGTTTGCAGGTGGAGCATTAGTGGCAGCACTTGTTTCCATACCGGGAACACCGATTTGGCTACAGATTATAGTGTTTTTGGTAGTATCTGCACTCTTGCTTTACTTCACAAGACCGATAGCAGTGAAATATTTTAATAGAGACAGAATCAGAACCAATACAGAAAGTCTGATTGGCAGACAGGCGATTGTCATCAGTGAAATTAACAATATAGAAGGTACCGGACAAGTAAATGCCGGTGGAATGGAGTGGACTGCGAGAAGCAGTTACAATAACGTAGTATTACCGGTTGGTGCAGTTGTTACTATATTGGGAATTGATGGCGTGAAGTTAATCGTAGAAGAGAGAAAAGAGGGCTAAAAATGGGTGGAGTATATTTTATTTTAGTAGTATTTATTTTGGCGATTATATTATTGGCATCCTGTGTGAAGATTGTGCCACAGGCTCATGCATATGTAGTAGAACGTCTGGGTGCTTATCAGCAGACGTGGCCGGTAGGTATTCACTTCAAACTTCCTATTGTGGATAAAGTAGCCAAAAAAGTTGTTTTAAAAGAGCAGGTAGTTGATTTTGCACCACAGCCTGTTATCACAAAAGATAACGTAACCATGAGAATTGATACAGTAGTATTTTTCCAGATTACTGATCCGAAGTTATTTGCTTACGGTGTTGAAAATCCAATTATGGCGATTGAAAACCTGACAGCAACGACTCTTAGAAATATCATTGGTGAGATGGAACTTGACCAGACACTTACTTCCAGAGAGATTATCAATACCAAGATGAGAGCCTCTCTTGATATTGCAACGGATCCTTGGGGAATCAAAGTAAACCGTGTTGAGTTAAAGAACATTATTCCACCGGCAGCTATTCAGGATGCAATGGAGAAACAGATGAAAGCAGAACGTGAACGTCGTGAAGCAATTCTCCGTGCAGAAGGTGAGAAAAAATCTACTGTCTTAGTTGCAGAGGGTAATAAGGAATCCGCAATTCTGGAAGCAGAGGCTGAGAAACAGTCTGCAATTCTTCGTGCAGAAGCACAGAAAGAAAAGATGATTCGTGAAGCAGAAGGTCAGGCAGAAGCAATCTTAAAAGTGCAGCAGGCAACTGCGGACGGTATTCGTATGATTCGTGAAGCAGGAGCAGATGAAGCTGTTCTGAAACTTAAGAGCCTCGAAGCATTTGAGAAGGCAGCAGACGGTCAGGCAACCAAGATTATCATTCCTTCTGAAATTCAGGGAATGGCGGGACTCGCAGCATCTGCAAAAGAGATTTTGAAATAGGAAAGCAGATAATAATGTAATTTATGTAGGACGGTTCTTTAGGACCGTCCTATTGTGGAATAAAGAGCAAAGGAGAAACGACATGAATTTAAAAGGACGTAATTTTTTGAAACTTCTGGATTTTACACCGGAAGAAATCATTTATATGCTGGATGTGGCAGCAGATTTGAAGGAGAAAAAGAAAAAGGGTATTCCGGTAGATTTTCTTCGCGGAAAAAACGTTGCCCTTATTTTTGAAAAAACAAGTACCAGAACCCGTTGCTCTTTTGAGGTAGCAGCACATGATTTGGGTATGGGAACTACATATCTTGACCCGTCAGGCTCCCAGATTGGCAAGAAAGAAAGTATTGCCGATACCGCACGTGTTCTTGGACGTATGTATGAAGGAATCGAGTATCGTGGTTTTGAACAGGAAATTGTAGATGAACTTGCCAAACATGCCGGTGTACCGGTTTGGAATGGACTTACCAATGAGTTCCATCCGACACAGATGTTAGCCGATTTACTGACAATCAGAGAGCATTTTGGGTATTTAAAAGGTATTAAATTAACATACATGGGAGATGCCCGCTACAATATGGGCAATTCCTTAATGGTTGCCTGTGCAAAAATGGGTATGCACTTTACCGCATGTACGACCAAAGAATATTTCCCGGCGAAAGATTTAGTAGATGAGTGTGAAAAAATTGCAGCACAGACAGGTGGCAGCATCCGTCTGACAGAAAGCGTAGACGAAGGAACTAAAGATGTAGATGTTATTTACACTGACGTATGGGTATCTATGGGTGAACCGGATGAAGTCTGGACAAGTCGTCTGCATGATTTGATGCCGTATCAGGTAAACAGCAAAGTAATGAAAAATGCTGGTGAGAAAGCTGTGTTTATGCATTGTCTTCCGGCATTCCATGACTTGAATACCAAGATTGGTAAGGAAATCAGTGAGAAATTCGGTATCAATGAGATGGAAGTAACAGACGAAGTATTTGAATCACCACAGTCTATTGTGTTTGATGAAGCAGAAAATCGCATGCACACGATTAAAGCAGTTATGGCAGTAACACTGGGTATGCCGGAGTAGTTAGAAAGAGTTAATTATGGGAACAGATAAAGCAGATATTTTAGCTTTACTTAGGAACAGTAAAGACTACATATCGGGGCAGCAGTTGTGTGACCAGTTTGGTGTGTCCAGAACTGCTGTCTGGAAAGTAATCAATCAGTTGAAAGAAGAAGGCTACCAGATAGAATCCGTTACTAGAAAAGGATATCGATTGCTTTCTTGTCCGGAAGTTTTCTCGGAAAGTGAAATTGTAAGCAGAATCAGAACGGATTGGGCTGGACAGAAAATATATTATTACGACGAAACCGGTTCCACGAACATCGATGCGAAGCGACTGGCAGAAGAAGGCGCACCACACGGAACAACAGTGGTGGCAGACAAGCAAAAACAAGGTCGTGGAAGACGGGGAAGAGAGTGGGAGTCACCGGCAGGAACAGCAGTGTACATGTCGATTGCACTGAAGCCCGATTTTGCTCCGGATAAGGCTTCTATGCTTACTTTAGTCATGGCACTTAGTGTTGCAGAAGCAGTTACCGAACTTACCGGATTGGAAGCGGCGATAAAATGGCCGAATGATATTGTCGTTAATAAGAAAAAAGTCTGTGGGATTCTGACAGAGATGAGTGCAGAACTGGATTATATTCACTATATAGTTATTGGTGTTGGTATCAATGTGAACAATCATTTGTCAGAGTTTACAGAAGAAATCAGCAAGACGGCATCCTCATTGCAGATAGAATCTGGCAAACCGGTATCCAGAGCTGCTGTGGTAGAACGAGTATTATTTTACTTTGAAAAGAATTATGACATATTTGTCAGAAAATTAGATTTATCCGAATTACAGGAAGCCTATCAGAAACATCTGATTAACCTAAATACCGAAGTGAAAGTGTTGGACCCAAAAGGGGAGTATACCGGCATTGCCAGAGGCATTAGCAAAACAGGAGAACTTCTGGTGGAAAAAGAGGATGGTACAATGGAAACCGTGTATGCGGGAGAGGTTTCTGTCAGAGGATTGTATGGATATGTGTAGAAGCGCAAATGATTCGAAATGGAGGAAAAATGGACGATAAAAGAGTGGTACTTTGCGGTGCAAATGCCTATGAGCAGAAATATTATTTTAATGAACAGTTTGCGGGAATTCCCGAATCGATCAAAGAAGATTTGCATGTAATCTGTGTACTTTTTACAGAGGAAGTAGGTGGTATTTTTACCATTGTATTTGAAGAAGACGGTACGGTTTCTTTAGAAACGAATGCAGAAGAAAACGATTTGCTTTATGATGAAATCAGTAGTGGACTTATGATAAGAGAAATCCGCAGAAACAGACAGGAGATGTTTGAATCTTTAAGTTTGTATTACAGAGTGTTTATTTTGCATGAAAACATACTGGACGAAGAACTTGGTATGGATGGTGAAGAAAATTGAACAAATTAACGAAATTAACGATAGGAAATGTGACATTAGAGAATAATATCATTCTGGCTCCTATGGCAGGCGTAACCGACCTGCCTTTTCGTTTGTTGTGCAGGGAACAGGGCGCAGGGCTTGTCTGCATGGAAATGGTAAGTGCCAAAGCAATTATGTATAAGAATAAAAATACCGAGGCACTGCTTGAAATTCATCCGGAAGAAGTTCCGGCATCCTTGCAGCTTTTTGGTTCCGACCCGAAGATTATCAGCGAAATGGCGAAACAGATAGAGGAGCGGCCTTTTTCCATATTGGATATCAATATGGGCTGCCCGGTACCGAAAGTAGTCAATAACGGCGAGGGCTCTGCCCTTATGAAAAACCCGAAGCTTGCCGGAGAAATTGTAGCAGCAACTGTGAAAGCTATTCATAAGCCGGTTACGGTTAAATTTCGTATGGGTTTTGATAAGGACCATATCAATGCAGTAGAGATGGCAAAAGTGATGGAAGATGCCGGAGCCAGTGCAATTGCCGTACATGGAAGAACAAGGGAACAGTTCTATGCAGGCGAAGCCGACTGGGAAATCATTGCGAAAGTCAAAGAAGCCGTTTCCATTCCGGTTATCGGTAACGGTGATGTCGTGGATGGTGTCAGTGCAGCCAAAATGATAGAACAGACCGGTTGTGACGGTATTATGATTGGACGAGCCTGTCGTGGAAATCCTTGGATTTTCCGTGAGATAGCAGCGTACCTTAAGGATGGTACAGTTCTGCCACCTCCTACCGGAGAAGAGCGCAAAGAAATGATGCTTCGCCATTGCAGACTGCAATACGAATGTAAGGGCGAGTATACCGGTGTGCGGGAAATGCGTAAGCACGTGTCATGGTACAGTGCCGGAATGCCAAACTCTGCGAAACTCAGACAACAGGTCAATGCGATTGAAAATTTTGCTGCCCTGGAGGAATTAGTAAAGCAAATGTAGCGTATATTCTCATATGGGAAACGAAACAATACTTTATTATGTTACGCAGGAAACATGTAATCAAAAGGTCAATAGAAAACATTTCTGGCAAAGGAAGGAACTGCCCTGTTTCATGGTAGAACAGGACAATCTGACAATTTATGCAATAATGATTCCAATGCAGCAGAAGAAATGGAAACCGAAAAAACTGCTTCGGCTGATGCGAGATGCACAGGAACGGATTGTGCAGAGTGAAGAGAAACAAATCGTTTTGCATCCAGACATTGCAGAATTTCTTAATCTGGAAAAAGAAGAGATACCGGATATTTTTTTCTTTTTATCTACTAAAATATTGGGTTTACAAAAGACGCCTTTCGATTCGGTAGTTCTTTTGCTGGGAAAAGATATGTTTCCAGAATTGCAGATGCGGTATTTTGCCGAGATGATGCAACCTTTTTTCTCACGAATGAATCATCTGACAATTTTATATGAAGCGGATGAAGAAGAACAGGATAGGTGGCAGGAAGCAATTGAGGATTATACAGATGCTTTCTATTATGAATATGGGCTGATGGCGCAGATTTTTGGAACGAAGGAGCGCGACAGCCAGAGTGGGTATAAGAGATATGGCAGAGAAAATACGCAGCGAAATGGGGAGAGAACATTTTTCATAGATTACGGCTATGCAGGAGCGATACCATTTCGGATGATGCGAGATGGAGATACCTATCTGGATGTAGCTGCATCCGGGAAAAAAGAAATGTTATTAAAGCGAAAATGTGCAGAGGTTTCCTACCTCTCTCCATTGAAATACCTTGACACTACGGTAAAAAGTGGGTATGATAAATTAGTTCATTTATGCAAGTGACGAAGGAAAAATCTTTCGTTCCAATATGAAATAAAGAAAGGGCGAGTTGTCATGGAAGAAAAGAAAAATATTTTAACCTATGAAGGACTTAGAAAATATGAGGACGAGTTACACGATTTAAAAGTTGTAAAACGTAAAGAAGTTGCACAGAAAATTAAAGAAGCAAGAGAACAAGGCGACTTGTCCGAAAATGCAGAATATGATGCAGCAAAAGATGAACAACGTGATATTGAGGCAAGAATTGAAGAATTAGAGAAAATCTTAAAAAATGCCGAAGTTGTTGTAGAAGACGAAGTTGACTTAGACAAGATTAACATTGGTTGTCAGGTTAAAATTCTTGATATGGAATATAATGAAGAATTGGAATACAAAATTGTAGGTTCTACCGAAGCAAACAGCTTAAAAGGTAAAATCTCCAATGAATCACCGGTAGGTAAAGCTTTAATCGGAAGTAAAGTCGGTGATGTAGTAGATGTTGAAACACAGGCCGGTATTTTACAGTATAAAGTTTTAGAAATACAGAGATCAAACTAAGTATGTGTCCATAGCGGAAGTTCTATGGATTTTGGAAAGGTATGGTTATTAAGATGGCAGAACAGCAGAATCAGGAAAAAGGACAACAGGTACAGGACATTAACCAGTTGTTAAAAGTAAGACGTGAGAAACTTGCAACATTACAGGAAAACGGCAAAGACCCTTTTCAGATTACAAAATATGATGTGACACATCACAGCCAGGAAATCAAAGATAATTTTGATGATTTGGAAGGCAAGAGCGTTTCTATCGCAGGACGTGTGATGTCCAAACGTGTTATGGGTAAAGCATCTTTCTGTAACGTACAGGATTTGGAAGGTAATATTCAGTCTTACGTGGCAAGAGACAGTATTGGAGAAGAACCTTACGCTGATTTCAAAAAATATGACGTAGGTGATATTGTTGGTATCGTAGGTGAAGTATTCAAAACCAAGACAGGAGAAATTTCTATCCATGCAAGCAAAGTAACTCTTTTATCCAAGAGTTTACAGATTCTTCCGGAGAAATATCATGGTCTGGTAAATACTGATATCCGTTATCGTCAGAGATATACTGACCTGATTATGAACGAAGAAGTAAAGAAAACTTTCGTTATGCGTTCTAAAATCATCAGCTCCATCAGACGTTACTTAGATGGACTCGGATTTTTAGAGGTTGAAACACCAATGCTTGTTTCTAATGCAGGTGGTGCAGCAGCAAGACCTTTTGAAACACATTACAATGCATTGGACGAAGATGTAAAACTTCGTATTTCTTTGGAATTGTACTTAAAGAGACTTATTGTTGGTGGTCTGGAAAGAGTTTACGAAATCGGACGAGTTTTCCGTAACGAAGGTCTTGATACAAGACACAATCCGGAATTCACTCTGATGGAATTATATCAGGCATACACAGATTACAACGGTATGATGGATTTGACAGAGAATATGTTCCGCCATGTAGCTCAGGAAGTATGCGGTACAACCGTAGTACCTTATGGCGACGTTGAAATCGATTTGGGTTCTCCATTCAAGAGAATTACTATGATTGATGCGGTAAAAGAATATACAGGCATTGACTTTGACCAGATTGCAGATACAGCAGAAGCAAAGAAGATTGCTGATGAAAAAGGTGTTCATTATGAAGAACGCCATACAAAAGGCGATATCTTAAATCTTTTCTTCGAAGAGTTTGTAGAAGAACACTTAATCCAGCCTACATTTGTTATGGATCATCCGGTTGAAATTTCTCCTCTTACAAAGAGAAAACCGGACAAACCGGATTATGTAGAGCGTTTTGAATTATTTATAACTGCACGTGAAATGTGTAATGCTTACTCTGAACTGAACGATCCAATTGACCAGAGAGAGCGTTTCAAAGCACAGGAAGCAGCACTTGCCGCAGGTGACGAAGAAGCAAATACAACTGATGAAGATTTCATGAATGCATTGGAAATCGGTATGCCTCCGACAGGTGGTATCGGTTACGGTATTGACAGATTGGTTATGCTGCTTACGAATTCACCGGCGATTAGGGATGTATTGTTGTTCCCAACAATGAAGAGTCTGGATAAATAAAGTGGCTTAAAATCAAGGATTGAGAGCAATTGCGAAAATAATATTAACCCCAACTTAAACCTAATTATTTATGGCAGAAAGCGACTTGATATGATATAAAAGGGCAATGTGATAACATGCCCTTTTATAAGTTGGAGAATTAGATGAAAAAGAAAGATTTGAGTTCTACATTCCAAGATAATATGTCGTTACCCATACATCGTTGGTACAGATATACAGCTGGTTTTTCAGCTGAGTGGGTAGAACAAGTAGTAAATGAATACTCAAAAAAAAATGAAAACAAGAATATTGTTGTGCTTGATCCGTTTGCCGGTTCGGGAACGACACTATTGGCGTGCGATAAGATTGGTGTAACATCATATGGGTATGAATCTCATCCACTGGTAAATAGAATCGCTTCGGCTAAATTGATGTGGGATGTTTCTGTTGATTCAGTAAGTGATTTAGCAAAGGAAGTTATTATATACGCTAAAGAGAATGAAACCACAGCGGATACCTTTCCAGAAATAGTTACAAAATGCTATGACGAGAGTAATTTATTACAAATTACATCATTAAAGAAAGCTTTAAAGCATTATGAGAATAATTCAAAAGAATATAGTATAGTTTGGGTTGGTTTTGTATCTATGCTAAGAGCAGCTTCACATGCAGGTACTGCGACATGGCAATATGTTTTGCCAAATAAGACAAAAGCTAAGGTGTCTGGCGCTTATGAAGCGTTTGAAAAGCAAATAGATATAATGGTTGATGATATAAATCAATTTCAATCGTATAATGTACAAAAAAGATCGACTTTATTAATGCAAGATGCGAGAGAAAAATCGACATTAGAAGATAATTCAATTGATCTTGTTGTGACTTCTCCGCCCTATGCAAATAATTATGATTATGCGGATGCAACTAGATTAGAGTTGTCAGTATTAGGTGAAATAAGATCATGGGGAGACTTGCAAAAAGTTATTAGACCTGGATTAGTGCGTTCATGTTCTCAAATGGTTTCAAAGGAAAAACCTAAAACATATGAATTTTTAAAAGATCCTTTATTGACACCAATATATGATGAGATATACGAGGTGTGTAAAAGTCTGGAAGCTGAAAAAGAGAATCATGGTGGTAAAAAGAATTATTACACAATGATTGCGTTATACTTCTTGGATTTGGCGAAAATATGGCAAGATTTACGAAGAGTATGTAAAGAAGATTCTTTGGTTTGTTTTGTAATAGGAGACTCTGCTCCATATGGCGTATATGTTCCGGTTGATGAATGGTTAGGGAAACTTGCTGTCAATGCTGGATTTAAGGAATATTGGTTTGAGAAAACACGAGATAGAAATGTTAAATGGAAAAATAGAAAACATACTGTTCCTTTGAAAGAGGGAAGATTATGGGTTAGGGGGTAAAAATGGCAAAATCGCCTGCGCATCGTTTTGGACAAATAATCGGGGATTTATTAGAAGAAGCCATGTATGAATATTGTAAACCGATAGCTGATAATCATGGATTATATTTAGATTATAAACATGAAAGAGCCGCTAGAAGTGGAAACAAGGAAGTAAAATGGGAAGATATTAATGGAAATATCCATAAGCTTGACATTGTAATGGAAAAGAGTGGAACTGAGGCTGAGTATGGAAAGCCTAAAGTGTTTATAGAGGTGGCATGGAGAAGATATACAAAACATGCAAAAGCAAAGGCACAGGAAATCTCTGCAGCCATAACGCCGCTTGTTGCTAGATATTGTGATTCTAGTCCATTTTTTGGAGCGGTTTTAGCTGGTGAATTTACAAATACTTCTTTGGAACAGATGCATTCGGAAGGATTTGAATTATTATATTTCCCTACTAGTATGATAGAGGAAGTATATAGAAAACAAGGAATAAATGCTCATTGGGATGAAACTACTTCTGA
This sequence comes from Lachnospiraceae bacterium, assembly GCA_017623295.1. Lineage (GTDB taxonomy): Bacteria > Bacillota > Clostridia > Lachnospirales > Lachnospiraceae > UBA3282. Next base: position 72,791 of record JAGAPK010000055.1, read on the forward strand.
AGAAGAATTACAGAACAGAGTTGCTCTAATGGAAGCTATGAGCAAAGATGATAGAAAAAAGTTGAAGAAGGCATTGGTGGATGCGAATGAAAAGCAATGGAAATCATTTGTTAAAAAAATAAATCTTGCACTTGCTAGGAATATAGAAAATATTCGTGTATTAGCTCTGTATGGTGGAATACAAGAATTTTTAAGTATAACAGATGCATGTGAATATATTACAAATAAGCCAGAAGAAAGTAACGGTAATAAAATATACAAGTATGAGATAAGTGTATATTTTTCTAATGGCGATAAAATAGAAACGCAATTTAAAGAAAAGAATAATGCAATTATGTTTTTGAGACAATTGGAAACATAAACCACGATAAAAACGACCACAATTTTTAAACTGCTTGAAAATTATATAAAATAGAAAAACCAAAGGACCCGGAAAATTCCGAGTCCTTTTCACATTACAAAATCTTATTTTGCCTGCTCAAGAGCAAGAGTTACAGTTGTAATATCACAAACTTCTGTTGGTCCGTAGTACTGGATAGCACCTGGGAATTTGTAACATGTTTCAACTGCCCATTCGTCACGGTGAGCTTCGAAATACTTGAATGGTGCACCATCAAGTTCAACAAGGGCTTTCTTGATAACTGGCTTATCTTCGCCGTGTCTTCTTTCGATGTTCATCATCTTAGTAATTGGCATACCGCCTGCAACCCATTCATTTGCCGGAGCAGAGAGGTTGGAAACTTTGGATAAGTATCCGTTGTAACCATACTGAATCAGCATGAATGCATTGTATCCTAATGAGTAGCAGTAATCTGAGTCAAAGTTTGAAGGGAAAGCACATCTTCCTTCATATCCTAAGAAGTGATGAAGTGGGCTGAATTTGCCTTTGTATGTGCCTGCTGCTTTTCTGGCTGCTAATTTATCTGCTACAAGTGCAGAGAATAATTTCTCAGATTCAATTAAAGAAACCTGTACGTTTCCGTGAGGATCTCTTTCTAAGAATAACTGCTGCTGGATTGTCTGTGGAAGGATTGCAAATACTTCCATAGATTCTTTTGTTAAACCATTTTCGATAAATGCATATTTTTCTGCCCATGTTGGAAGAGCATTGAATGCATCTGCTTTGCTTCCTGCAAGGAGTTCGTTGATTTCCTGAATTAATACAGAGAATTCAGGAACGAATTCTACAACGCCTTCAGGGATAACTGCAACACCGAAGTTCATTCCTTTTGCTGCTCTCTTTTCTACGGAATCAGCAATGTAATCAGCGATTGCGGAAAGAGACATTTTCTTAGCTGCAACTTCTTCTGAAATCAAGCAGATGTTTGGCTGAGTTTCAAGAGCACACTCTAAGGCAACGTGGGAAGCAGAACGTCCCATAACCTTAACAAAGTGCCAATATTTCTTAGCGGAGTTAGCATCTCTTTCGATGTTTCCGATGATTTCGCTGTATGTTTTTGTAGCAGTATCGAAACCGAAAGAACATTCGATATCTTCGTTCTTTAAGTCACCGTCAATTGTCTTAGGACATCCGATTACCTGAACGCCTGTGTTATTAGCTGCAAAGTATTCTGCAAGAACAGCAGCGTTTGTATTGGAATCGTCACCACCGATGATAACGATAGCTGTAATGCCGTGTTTTTTACATACTTCAGCAGCGATAGCAAACTGTTCGTTTGTTTCAAGTTTTGTTCTACCGGAACCGATGATATCAAAACCACCTGTATTTCTGAACTGGTTGATATATTCGTCATCAAAAATGAGGTAATCATCTTCGATCAGTCCACTTGGACCGCCTTTGAAACCATAAAGTTCATTTTCTTTGTTTGTTGCTTTTAAAGCGTCATATAAACCGCAAACAACATTGTGTCCACCAGGAGCCTGTCCACCGGAAAGGATAACACCTACAACCTGTTTCTTTGCTTCAGATGTGTTCTGGCCTTTCTGGAAAGTGATTTCCTTTTTGCCGTAAGTATTAGGGAAAAGTGTTTTGATTTTTTCCTGATCAGCTACGCTCTGAGTTTCTTCGCCTTCCTTTACGCAGATGTCTGCAATGCCGTTTCTAAGCATTCCAGGAAGCTTTGGTGCGTACTCATATCTAGCTTTTTGTAATGGTGAAATAGTCATAATTATCTCTCCTTTTATATTTTTATCCAGAATCAATTTTAGTATATTTTAGTCATAAAGTAAACCTTTATCATAGGAAAAAGGTTTATTTTGTTGCAAAGATATGTGCAATTATTGATTTCCTATTGATTATCTAGTAAATTATTATTATTGAAGTAAACGTATTTAGGAGGCGGGGTATGAAGCTAAGAAAGAGAGTTACTACAGGCATTTTGGCTGCTGCACTTGTTATTTCGTCATTGCAGTTTTCGACAGTGACTGTCAGAGCGGAAGAAATATCACAGGAGATAGCGGATGAGGTTTCTGATATAGAAGATACAAATTCCGAGAAAGAAACGGTGTCCCAAGATACAAATGAGGGAGAAAAAGAAAATTCAGAGAACAGCGAATCTGATATAGAAGACGAGGAAACGGAAGAAAATTCAGAGAATAGCGAATCTGATGTAGAAAACGAGGAAACGGAAGAAAATTCAGAGAACAGCGAATCTGATATAGAAGACGAGGAAACGGAAGAAAATTCAGAGAACAGCGAATCTGATGCAGAAGACGAGGAAACAGAAAATTCTGCTAGTTTGATAAAAATACAAGAAACTTCACAGTTGGAGATGGCAGATGCAGAAATGGAGGGAGTCTATCAGTTTGGAGATTCACCATCGAAGGAAAGAGAAACTTCGTCATCTGGCATGACTTCAATGGATGCAGATGATACCGGTACAACGAGTACAGATAGCATAGAAGAATATCTCTATCAGCAGATGTTAATGCGTAATACAACGATTGATATTCAAAATTATAATATATCGGTTAGCAGTTTGAAGAGTCTGTTTAGTGGTATTTTAAACGAGCATCCCGATCTTTATTTTGTTGAAAGAAGTTATTCGTACTCCTATGCCGGTACGACTGTTTACAGTCTTAAACTTACTTATGACGATACTTTGGATGACACTGCTTTTCAAAAGGCAAAGGAAACGGCTCTATCTGTTGTGAATCAAGAAATGAGCGAACTGGAGAAAGCCATTGCATTACATGATTATCTGGTTGTGAACTGTGAATATGATAAAGAGAATCTGGATGCTAACACGATTCCGGATACTTCTTACTCAGCTTATGGAGTGTTGGTTAATCGTATTGCTGTTTGTAATGGGTATGCACTTGCTTATAAATATTTGCTTAATCAGGTTGGAATTGAGTGTTACATGGTAAGCAGCGATACCATGAATCACGCATGGAATTTAATTGTTTTAAATGGACAATACTATCAGGTAGATGTTACATGGGATGATCCGACATGGGATTTGATTGGTAGAGCGTGCCATACATATATGTTTTGCAGTGATGATGCTTTTTCAGGACACAGTGACTGGGAAGTGACAAGCGGTAGTAGTGTAGTAAATTATACCGCTATTGATACAAGTTATGATGCTGCTTTTTGGAAAAGCTGCAAATCACCGTTGGTTATAGAGGGAGATGACTGTTACTATATATCATCTGCTGACTGGGCTATTAAAAAAAGTAGCTTGTCAGATGTTACAAATGCAGGAACAACAATCGTTAACATAGGCAAATGGACGGTATGGGGGAATGACTATAGTTATTGGAGTGGTACCTATTCCGGATTGTTTTTAGCAAGTAATCGTTTGTATTATAATGATAAAACAGCTATTTATAGCATAGCATTGGATGGGACCGAAAAGTGTACTGAGTTCACGGCAGATACTACAGACGGATATATTTATGGTAGTGCCTATTGCCAGGGAAAAGTGCTTTATTCCATTCACCAGACTCCGAATATGACGGAAAAAGAAACTGTATTAACAGCAGATATTAAGATTGGATCGGGAGAGTCAGCCACTATTCCGGTGGAAAGTATTGAATTGAGCGAGGAAAGCCTCGCATTAACTACGTGCGAAACAGCTACGTTGGTTGCAACGGTTTACCCGGAAAATGCGACCAATTCCACTGTGACGTGGACAAGCAGTAATGATGCGGTTGCGGAGGTGGAAAATGGCGTAGTAAAAGCAGTTGCAGCTGGTAAATGTAATATTACGGCGGCAGCAGATGGTAAAGAGGCAGTCTGCAGTGTAACGGTAACTGCGGGAGATATTGCAAAAGGAACTGTTGATGAGAGCTATGGACAAATCACATGGGTAATTGACAAAGAAGGCAAGCTGTCAGTTACAGGAACCGGCGATTTTTCAGATGTGACCACTGCTGACAGAGCACCCTGGTATCTTTACCGTAGCAATATTAAATCAGCAGAAATTAACGTAACAGGGATGATAAATGCCTCCTATATGTTTAATGGCTGTGGTAGCCTGAGCATCGTAGATTTAAGTAATCTTAGTACGAAGGATATGCAGTCTGTGACTGATATGTTTTCAAATTGCGGTAGTTTAGCAACAATCTATACACCATGTAATCTTACATTAGCAGTTGCACTCCCTGTTGGTACCGGAGATGTCTGGTATCGACCAAATGGAACGACAATTACGCAGTTACCTCAAAACTTTAGTTACAGTATAGAGGTAACCAAAAATAAAGTGCCTTCCAGTATAGAACCGCATATTACAGTAGAAAAGATAAAGACAGCATTCGAATGTGGTGACACTTTAAATATAGATGATTTGACAGTAAGCTTTTATAGCAGTGACGGAACAATTACCAAAGTTACGGATTATAGCACAAACGCAGACGAAATAGATATGGCTGTTCCGGGAACAAAGTTGCTGGAAATAACCTATAATGGTTTGACTGTGACTGTAGAGTTAACTGTGTCTGCAAAACCGATTATAAAAGAGAATGTAGAAATTTCGGGAATTACAATACAGAACAGTGTATATAGTGGCACTGCAGTTTCCTACAGTGGAAATGCAATGGTAAAGACTTCCGATAATACAGATATAACGGATAAGGTAATACTTGACTACAAATATAGCGGAGTTCAAGCTGATGGTAGTAGTTATACCAATTCTGATAATGCACCTGTCAATGCAGGAAAATATGCCCTGACAGTATCGGTTTCAGAGGACGATGAAAATTATACCGGAAGTGTGGAATATCAGTTTGAAATATCAAAAGCATCGATAATTGTTGCGGCTTTGGAGAATGTTATTTATATAGGAGAATCCAAAAGTTTACCTGATTTATATAAATATGAGGTAAAGGAGTTGGTGGAAGGCGATAAACTGATAACAGAACCTACATTTTCATATACTGATTTGGATGGAAATGAATTAAGCAAAGATGATATAAATTTGACCGAAACGGGCAGTTACTATATTATTCCGGCAAATGCAGATGCTGGTATGAATTATACGATTACCTATCAGAAGGGCGTGCTTGTCATGGAGAAACGGAACGTGGAATGTACCGTTACTTTTGATCTCAATGGATGTATCGCTGAAAGTTTGCAGGTTGTTAGTGTTGCAGCAGGCAGTTTGATCGATGAACCGGAAGTACCTGAAGCTGAAGGACATATTTTTAAGGGATGGTATAAGGATAAAGCATGTACTAAAGTCTGGAATTTTAGTACGAATACAGTACAGGGCGATATCACATTGTATGCTTGTTGGGTAGTTGCACCGGTGCAGGATATAACAGGCGCTGATTTGTGCATTCAGGAAATTCAGAACCCAACCTATACCGGAAGTGCGCTCAAACCGACAGTACTTGTGTATTCCGGTGATGGAGAAACACTCTTAAAAGCAGGTAAAGACTATACTATAAAATATTACAATAATATAAATGCCGATACTGCAGATGAGGCAGAACTGGGTGGTATTAGTCAGACAGGGATAGAAGGTGATAATGGTTTTACTACTAAGCTTGCTTATATAGTTATTACCGGTAAAGGAAACTATAAGGGAACTATTTATCAGAATTTTCATATTGATGCAGCATCTATTTCAGCGCAGCAGCAAGAAGGGAATGGCACACTGTCATCTGGATTTGTAATGAAATATACAGAGCAGTTAGTTGTCAACACTAGAAATGCGCTGAAACCATTTGCCTCATTAAGATATAAAAAGGCAATGAAAGCTGGAACAGATTATGAAGTGGTTTTGACGGCATTGAATGCTTATGATGCGCAAAACAATGTTTTAGAAAACGGCAGTATAATTAGCAAGAATGGTGAAAAAAATACACTCCCTGTCATTCCGTCAGGTTACTACGGAACATTTCTGATGACTGTTACAGGTACCGGAAATTATACAGGAACAATTACCAAGACTATTTATGTGTCGGACAAGAATCATTTAATCAAGAATGCATCTATTACATTGGGAAAAAACCAAAAGACAATAAAAGGCAAAACTCGGGAGGAGTTAGAGGGTGGAATTACCCTGACTCCGGCATATTATGATGCTTCTGCGAAAAAATATTATATCGTGGGAGAAGATGGTGTTACGAGTGAGGAAATCAGTGGAAATGATGCTTTTACAGTGAAGTTTGGTAAGACGTTTCTCGTATATGGACAGGATTTTACCATTGATTACACAAATAATACAGCAGTAGGAACTGCAACCATGACTATTACAGGTATTGGTGAGTATGCAGGAACTAAAAATGTTAATTTCAAGATTAATGGAACGGCTTTTAATACTAAAAATATCGTTGTAGATAGTACAAGCTTCCAAACATCAATGAGCTATGTCGGAAAAGCTTTGACACAGAATGGGGTTGTGCTTTATCCAAAGGGTGGCAGTGTAGACGATGCGCTTATTTATGGAAGAGATTACACAATCAGTTATGCGAATAATCTGAAGAAGGGCACAGCTACTATGACTTTTACGGCAAAAACTACTTCCGGTTATAGTGGCAGTTTTAAGAAAACTTTCAAAATTACGGCAGCGGAATTTAAGGATATAGCAGACGTCACTACTGTAGTGTCTGTTTCTGGAGAGAATAGTATACAATACCAAGATGATGGTAGTGTAAGATTTGAAGGAACGGTATACTACACGAAGGAAGGCGCAAAGCTTTCTGATCGATTACAGCTCATAAATAGAGAAACAGGCACTGTTTTAAAAGAAGGAACAGACTATAAGATAAGTTATAAAAATAACAAGGCGGTTACAGTTGGAAAGACAATTGCAGATAATAAAAAGCCTTGCATGACCATCACGGGAAAAGGTAATTATGCGGGAACTGTGGCAGTGTATTTCGATATTAGTGAAGGGACTTTGACACAGGAAGATATCAGCGTTACGATGATGGCTTGGAATACGAGAAAGAACTATCGGTATGCACCCAAAATAAAGATTGTAGACGGAAAGAAAACATTGAGTGCCGGTGCTAAAAAAGATTATGTTGTGACCTATGAAAATAATGACCAGGAAAATGTAACAAAATATGTAAATGGCGAGATCGATGCCAAAACACCTGTAGCGGTTATTACCATACCGGAAGGAAGTAGTTATAGTCTGGTTGGCGAAAACGGGGAAATAGTAACAGAGATTCGGGTACCATTGAAAATTTACAAGAAAGCATTGAAAAAGAATGAATTATACATTGTGGTGGAGAATCCTGTTTATACCGGTGGGCAATTAAAACCGTGTGGAGATGCGGTGAAAGTTTATATCGGCAGTGCCAAAGCTGTTAAGTCGGCAACAAAGGCAGGCGAGCGTGATGAGGATATTTTAACGGCGGAGAACGGAGCATATGGACTTTCAAGATTGACAGAAGGCACTGATTATATACTCAGTTACGGAACCAATGTAAAGGCGGGCAAGAACCAGGGAAGTCTTACAGTAATTGGAAATTCCAAAGAGTATGGAGGCAGCATTACAGTCAAGTTTACGATTTTGAGTAAGGATATTTATAAGGAAAAACATCTCTAAGCTAATCCTTGACACAACCACGACAATTCCTATATAATATTATGCGTGGATTTGGGGCAGGGGACAAAAGTGTGAAAGTGATTCATACGTTCGCAGTTTGTATTCTGCCTGTTTTTATCCAAATTTTATATGGGAGGAGACTTATTATGAAAAAGTCATTAGCATTATTAGTATGTACAACTCTGCTCACAGGAATGTTAGTAGGATGCGGTTCTTCTGAATCTGCTGATACAAACACAGCTGCTGAGACAGAAGCAACAGAAGATGCTGCTGCAGAAGAAACAGAAGCAGCTGAATCTACAGAAGGAAAAGTATGGGTTATCGCAACAGATACTGTATTTAAACCTTTTGAGTACACAAATGAAAACAATGAATTCGTAGGTATCGATGTTGATATCCTTGCAGCAATCGCAGAGGATCAGGGATTCGAATATGAATTACAGAGCCTTGGATGGGATGCAGCAGTTGCAGCAGTTCAGGCTGGTCAGGCTGATGGTATCATCGCAGGTGCTACTATTAAACAGGAACGTATCGATTCTGGTTGGATTTTCTCTGACGGATATTATGATGCAACACAGACATTCGTAGTTGCTGCTGACAGCGATGTTGCAAGCTTTGAAGATTTAGCTGGCAAGAACGTAGCAGTTAAAAACGGTACAGCTGGTGCAGATTTCGCAAACAGCTTAAAAGATGAATATGGATTTACAGTAACTGTATTCGAAGATTCACCGACAATGTACCAGGATGTTATTCTTGGAAACAGCGTAGCTTGCGTAGAAGATACACCTATCATGGCAGCTTCTATTAAAGAAGGCGGTCTTGCACTTAAGATTCCGGAAGGAATGGAAAGTGAAGGTGCTCCTTACGGTTTCGCTATTATGGATGAAGCAGATCAGGAATTATTGGATATGTTCAATGCCGGACTTGCTAATATCAAAGAAAACGGCAAATATCAGGAAATTCTTGATAAATACTTGAAATAATTCATGACAATAGAAAGCGTGTATAGCGCGCTTTCTATTGTATAAAACTTGTGCGAACGTGAGGAACCATTAAAGATTTCTCACGTTTTTTATCATAAATCCCATATAAAAAAGGAAAAGGAGAAAAACAAATGAGTTCTATCATGCAGATTATTGAGACATATGCAGGTATGTTGATGGGCGCATTAGGAAAGACGCTGCTTTTAACACTGTTGTCTCTGGTTTTTGCTATGGTCATTGGTATGATTTTTGCATTGATGAATGTAGGTAAGAACCGTGTATTTAATTTTATTGGAACAGTATATGTAGATGCAGTCAGAGGTGTGCCACTGATTGTATTGGCATATTTTATTTATTTCGGTGTCCCGGCAGGGATGAAAGCAATATTCCCGGAGTTTCGTTTATCAGCACTTCAGGCAGGAACCATTGCACTTGCAATGAACTGTGGTGCATATATGGCTGAAATTATTCGTGCTGGTATCGAAAGCGTGGATAAAGGACAGATGGAAGCGAGTCGAAGTCTTGGTCTGACTTATGGCAAAAGTATGAGACTGGTTGTGCTTCCACAGGCAATCCGTACCATGATTCCTTCTATTATTAACCAGTTTATCATTACTTTAAAGGATACCTCTATTCTTTCTGTTATCGGATTTCCGGAACTTACCAATATGGGTAAAACCATCAGCGGTAATACCTTCAAGAGTTTGGAAACATGGGCAATTGTCGGTGTTATGTATATGGTAGTTATTGTTACTCTGAGTAAGATTGCAAAACGCATCGAGAGGAGGGTAAATCGTGGAAGATAGAAGAGCTATTATTCATGTAGAAAATTTGAAAAAAGACTTTGGTAAATTAGAAGTCTTGAAAGATATGAGCATTGATATTTACGAAGGCGAAGTAGTTGTATTATTAGGACCTTCGGGAAGCGGTAAATCCACCTTTTTAAGATGTTTAAATCAGCTGGAGAGAGCTACAGCAGGCACGATTGTAGTGGATGATAATGTAATTACAGATAAAAATACAGATATTAATAAAGTGCGTGAAAATATCGGAATGGTATTCCAGCATTTTAATCTTTTTCCTCACAAGACCGTGTTAGAAAACATTATGTTAGCACCGGTTGAGTTGAAGAAAATGACAAAAGAAGAAGCGAAAGCTAAAGGTATGCAGCTGCTCAAACGCGTAGGGCTGGATGCGAAAGCAGATGCTTATCCGTCTCAGTTGTCCGGCGGACAGAAACAGCGTGTGGCAATCGCCAGAGCACTTGCTATGAACCCGGATGTTATGCTGTTTGATGAACCTACTTCAGCGCTTGATCCGGAAATGGTAGGCGAAGTTTTGAATGTTATGAAGGAACTTGCTGCTGATGGAATGACAATGATAGTTGTTACCCACGAAATCGGATTTGCCAGAGAAGTAGCAGACCGCATTGTTTTCATGGATGGCGGATACATTGTGGAACAGGGAACTCCGGAAGAGGTTATTTCTCATCCGAAGGAAGCAAGAACTATTGATTTCTTAAATAAAGTATTATAGGAGTGATGCCTATGAGAAAAATAATAACAATCAGTCGTGAATTCGGAGCAGGCGGAAGTGCAATCGGTACAGAAGTAGCCAAAAGACTTGGTTATGAGTTTTATGACAAGGCTATTATTCTAAAAGCTGCCAAAGAGTCTAATATCGATGTGGAAAGTATATTGAAATGGGATGAAAAAGTTCCGGCAAATTTTGGCTTTGCACAGAGTTTGTTCGATTTCTATAACAGACCTTTAAATGAAAAATTGTTTGAAGTGCAGAAAGAAGTAATTCGTAAAATTGGTGAAAAGGGCAATTGTGTAATTGTCGGCAGAAACGCCAATACCATTTTAAAAGAGTTTGATAATAGTTTGCATGTATTTGTTCACGCAGCTCCATACTGGCGTATAGAGCATATGAAAGAGAAAATGCCGGATGCAACAGAGGCAAAAATCAGTGAAGAAATGCGAGCAATTGACAAGGCAAGAAAGAAATATTGTGCTTACTATACTAATACAGAATTTGGTGTTGCAGATTATTATGATATTTCATTAAATTCCTCTACGCTTGGAATTGAAACATGCATTGAAACAATTTGTAGTATCGCACGTTCTTAACAAAATACTTATTACACGAGAAGTCTTGATATTTTTCAAGGCTTTTTGTGTTATAATCTGGATTAAGGTATTTTTAAGGTTATTTTAAGAAGATTTGTGTTGTGAAAATCCGTTATATCTAGTAATATCAAAAGGAAGGATATTCCCAGCGCGGAGGTATAATTATGATATACAGTATGAATGAGCTGATTGAGCTTTATGTTATATTTGTAGCATTCTTTCTGATAAAACAATATGTTTTTCTGGAACAGGGATTGGAGAAAAGAAAACAGACACGATATTATCTGCTTAGCTTTATTGTAGTCTGTATAGCATATCAGCTTTTTGGAAAAAGCACTGCCAATGCTACTCTACTACTATTGGGTGGATTTAATATTTATCTGTCAAGAAGTGAGAAGCGTATTCAAGGTTTCTTTTTGTTTATCCCGATTGCAGGTATTATCAATGGACTGTTTGTTCCAATATTGGTAATGCCGGCGAATTTGTTAGGATTTTCACAAGTTGGTATGTTGCTGTATGATTATCTGATTTATGGTATTGTAGCTGTTATGTTGATTTTGTTCTACATATACGGCAAAGAATGGCGTGAAAATTTTCGTAAAGAGGTAGTATACCGTCATTTGGAATGTTGGGAAAGTGTTTTACTTTGCATTGTTGGTATTCTGATGATGGTATTTTCCATTACGTTGTCCACAAAACCGGTTTCGGGCGAGGCAGATGATGTTTTTACCAGACAGTATATCTTAAATATGTGTCTGCTTGGAATTACGGCTTTTTTCCTGACGGTTACAATTATTGTGCTGATTATGCAGGGAAGCAGACGTTCTTACTATTATGTTAAGACACTGGAAATGCAACGGGTAGAAATGGAGAAAAACAAGGCTGAAGCGGCAAATGAAGCAAAATCCGCATTTTTGTCCAATATGTCGCATGAAATCCGTACTCCTATGAATGCAATCGTAGGAATGACAGATATTCTTCTTCGAGAAAATCATTCGAAGCAGACAAGAGAATATCTGAATAATATCAAAAATTCCGGAACTGCACTTATCACAATTATCAATGATATTCTGGATTTTTCGAAAATAGAATCCGGCAAACTGGAAATTATCGAAGAGGAATATGAACCAATGTCTATATTCCATGACGTTTCCATGATTTTCTTAAATCGGATTGGTAATAAAAAGGTGGAACTTTTATATGATATTGATAAAAACATGCCGACAAAATTGTGGGGAGATGCCCAGAGAGTGCGACAGGTTATTATCAATCTTATGAACAATGCGATTAAATTTACCGAAAGTGGCTATGTAAAGCTTACGGTAAAAGTTGAGATGCAAGATGAAAATAATGCTGAACTGTTGTTTTTGGTGGAAGATACCGGTCAAGGTATCAAAAAAAAGGATCTCGGTAAATTATTCGGTTCTTTCCAACAGGTAGATACGAAGAAGAATCGTTATAAAGAAGGAACCGGGCTTGGGCTTGCTATTTCCAAACAGCTTGTAGAATTGATGCATGGTAATCTCGGGGTGCGAAGTCAGTATGGTATGGGAAGTACATTCTATTTTAGCTTGCCTCAGAAAGTTGTAGATGCAAGATACGCAGCAAAGCTTAAGTCAGAAGAAGAACAGAAGAGTGTAATTGGTGTTAAAATTGCGAACAACATTGTACAACAGCAGCTTGTGAAGCTTGCCAATGCTTATGATGTGAAGTGTATCGATTTTGCGCAGGAAGCATTAGAACAAGTGGATTTTCTTATTACGGATGACTTGCAATCTCTGTCAGAAGAAGAACGGGCATGTGTGAAGGAAAATGATAGCGTATTGTGCGTATTACAAAACCCGATGCTGGAAAATCACATGAATGGTAAAGCAACCGCTTTAAATAAGCCGGTGTACAGCTTGAATTTCTGTCAATTGCTGAATCATGAAGAAATGGTATTCCAGAGTGTGGGAGAAGAGGAATTGCATTTCCTCGCACCGGAAGCACAAATTCTTATCGTAGATGATAATGAAATGAACCTGAAAGTTGCCAAAGGACTGTTAGAGCCATTCCAGATGCAGATAGATGTTGCTGTAAACGGAAAAGAAGCCGTACAGATGGTACAGGAGAAAAAGTACGATATTGTTTTCATGGATCATATGATGCCGATTATGGATGGAATTGAAGCAACCAAAGCAATCCGTGAGTTAGATGATGAATTCTATCAGAAACTGCCGATTGTTGCATTGTCTGCGAATGCGACATCAGAAGCCAGAGAACTGTTTTTACAGGCCCAGATGAATGATTTCGTTGCAAAACCGATTAAGCTAAAGGCGATTGGTAAATGTATTCTGAAATGGTTGCCGGAAGAGCTGGTAACTATGGTAGCCAAGACAGCGGAAGAACAGACCGATATGGTGAACCAGGCAAAAGTAGAAAATGGAACAAGCGGTGACAGTCTCCCGGTTATTGAAGGACTGGACGTTGAAGAAGGCATCCGAAATTGTGGTTCTCAGAAACTATTTTTGGAACTGTTGGGAGATTTTTATAAGCTGATTGATCCAAAGAGTGAGAAACTGGAAAAATTTCTTGCAGAAGATATGCTTCGGGACTATACAATAGAAGTTCATGCATTGAAAAATACAGCGCGAATGATTGGAGCAATGGAATTATCAGATTTGTTCTATCAGATGGAAAAGCTTGGAAATGCAGGAGAAAAGGAACCGATTTTAGAACGTACACCGGAAGTTTTGAAACTATATCGAAGCTATAAGGCTGTATTAGTAGATTATGCCAAAACGCCGGATGAGGAAATGGTACAGGTGTCCACCGAAGAAGTAAGGGAAACTTTGATGCGCCTACATGATGCGATGGATAGCTTTGATTTGGATGAAGCAGACATTGCTATGAAAGAGCTGGAAAGCTATGAACTTCCGACCCAAATGCAGTCTATGTTAGGAGAACTTAGTGCTTATGTAGCAGATGTTGCAATGGAAGATGTTATGCGGTTGACCGAGGAAATGTGTGAGAAGCTTGCGACTATTTCCATAGAAAAAAATTCTGCCGAAGGAAATCTTGAGGAAAATGACACTGAAGGAAATGGCACTGAGGAAAATAGCGCGAAGCCGAAAATCATGCTGGTCGATGATGATGATTTAAACCGCAAGGCAGTTTCGGAAATGTTAAAAGAAGAGTATCGGGTATATGTTGCCAGTTCAGGTAAAGAAGCCTTGGAATTGTTGGAAAAATATGTTCCGGATTTGATTTTATTGGATGTACATATGCCGGAGATGGATGGACATGACGTGATTTCCATTTTAAAACAAAATCCGCAATATGCAGAAGTGCCGGTTATTTTCTTGACTTCTGATGCAGACGAAAATACGGAAGTACAGGGATTTAGTGAAGGTGCAATTGATTTTATCAGAAAACCATTCCGCAAAAATGTTGCTATTCAGAGAATCCGCAGAATTCTGGAACTTTCTTATCTTCAGAAAAATCTGAAAGAAGAAGTAGAAAAGCAGACGGATGTGGCAGAGAAGCGAAGACAGAGCGTAGAGCGTGTTTCGATGCAGATGGTAAAAGCCCTTGCCAGCACAATCGATGCGAAAGACTCCTATACGAACGGACATTCCACGAGAGTTGCCAAGTATTCTGTAATGATTGCTGAAAGAATGGGATATGCTGGTGAGAAACTGGAACGACTGGAATATGCAGCATTGCTTCATGATATTGGCAAAATAGGTGTTCCAAGAGAGATTATTAACAAACCTTCCAAATTGACGGATGAAGAATATGCCATCATCAAAACCCATCCGGGAATTGGTGGAAATATTCTGAACGAGATAACAGAGATTCCGGATATTGCAATCGGTGCAAGATGGCATCATGAGCGATTTGACGGCAGAGGCTATCCGGACGGTCTGAAAGAATATGAAATTCCTGAGATAGCACGTATCATTGGTGTTGCCGATGCATATGATGCGATGACCTCCAAGCGTAGTTATAGAGATGTGCTTGCACAGGAAATTGTTCGTGGCGAAATTGAAAAAGGTAAAGGAAGTCAGTTCGATTCCCAGATAGCTGATATTATGCTTGAGCTTATAGATGAGGATATTGAATATAAGATGCATGAGTGGTAAACAAAAGAGAGGAGAGAATAGAATGTTTCAACTAAATAACTTTTTAAACAATCAGAACATGAAAGTGGTTAACCAGATGGGACCATTCCGTGTATTTGAACACGAGAAGGATTTGAGTGTAAATCCGATGAATGCTGTTACTGCGTATTTTGCTTCCGAAATGAATGTCAGAAAACGTCAGGTATTTGTGGAACTTGGCAAGACAGGTTGTATTACACAGGCAGGTGCTATGCAGTGGATGCTTGGTAATGTAGAAATGACAAGCGGTGTCAAAGGTGTTGGAAATCTTCTTGGTAAAATGGCAAGTTCAGCAGTTACCAAAGAATCTGCTATTAAGCCTGCTTATCGCGGAAATGGCGTTATGATGTTAGAGCCTACTTATAAACACATCCTGTTAATTGATGTTTCCGAATGGGGAAGTATTGTTTTGGATGATGGTTTGTTCTTGGCTTGTGAAGATACGATACAACAGAAAACAGTTGCAAGATCCAATGTTTCTTCTGCTGTACTTGGTAAAGAAGGTTTATTTAACTTATCACTTATTGGAAATGGTATTGCGGCTTTGGAAAGCCCGGTTCCGAAGGAAGAACTTATTGAGTTTAATTTAGAGAATGATGTTGTAAAGATTGATGGAAATATGGCAATCGCATGGTCCGGCTCTTTGAACTTTACCGTAGAGAAGTCCGGTAAGAGTCTGCTTGGTTCCGCTGTATCAGGCGAAGGACTTGTAAATGTATATCGTGGTACAGGTAAGATTTTAATGGCACCTACGGCATAGGAGGTAGAAATGGTAAACAGCAGTATTTTAAATAACAGTAATTTAAAAGAAATTGCTTCTATGGGAAACTTCCATGTATTAGAGCATGAAAAAGATTTGAGTGTTTCTGCTAATTCTGCCCTGAATCATTATTTTGCATTTAAAATGAATGTCAGAAAAAGACAATTATTTTTAGATTTTAACAATAGCAGCTATATTGTTCAGGCAGGTGCTATGCAGTGGATGAGCGGTGATGTAACCACATCCACTAATGTAAAGGGCGTTGGCGACCTTTTAGGGAAAATGGTCAGTTCTGCGGTTACAAATGAAAGTGCTGTAAAACCGATTTATCAGGGAAACGGAACCATGATGTTAGAGCCTACATACCGTTATATTATTCTGGTAGATGTATCCCAGTGGGGAACCATTGTGCTTGATGATGGTTTATTCCTTGCTTGTGACAGCAGTCTGACACAGCGTACTGTTGCCAGAAAAAATGTATCATCTGCATTGCTTGGTGGTGAAGGACTTTTCAACTTATCTTTATCCGGTAATGGAGTTGCAGCACTGGAAAGCTATGTGCCGTACGAAGAATTGATTGAAGTGGTATTAGAGAACGATGTCATGAAGATTGATGGAAACATGGCAATTGCATGGTCTGGTTCTTTGGACTTTACGGTAGAAAAATCCGGTAAGAGTCTGCTTGGCTCAGCAGTATCCGGTGAAGGACTTGTGAATGTATATCGTGGAAGCGGGAAGATTTTGCTTGCACCTACAGCATCCAATTATTTCCCAAATCCTGCGCAGTCCAGTAGTGCCAATGGCGAAAGTCAGAGTAAGACAAGCAAAACAGGTACGGCAGATAAAGCAGGAAAAGCTTTAGATGCCCTCAGTAATGTTTTGGATATTTTGAGCTAAATGTTAAAAAAATAATCAATTAGTATAAAAATGCAGAAAAACCGGAAAAAATTGCGATATAGGCAATTCTTCTCCGGTTTTTTTCCATATCTTGTTCTATATAATAATCTTAATTTTGCCTTCTTTGATTCCGTAAAAGTAGGGTGGAGAATTTTTGTGAGAATAAAAACGATTCTGGTAGATGATGAATTGTGCAGTATGAGGCAATTTGAAAGGGAAATGGATGAAAGAGATATTGACTTAGTTGGAACATTTGATCAGTCACCGGATGCTCTCTTATATGCACAAACGCATCCGGTAGATTGTGCTTTGCTGGATGTTAAGATGCCGGATATAGACGGAATCACACTTGGAAGGAAGTTAAGAGAAATTCATAAGAATATCATTATTATTTATGTTTCTGCCTATGAGAAATACCTGCATGATGCGATGTTTTGCGTCAAGGCAGATTATTTTATATTAAAGCCTTACTGTGCAGAAGAGGTTGCAGACGTTCTGGACAGAGCGCAATATTTATCAGGAAGATTAGGAAAAAGAGTGATTGTCCGTACATTTGGAGATTTCGATGTGTTTATTGATGGAAAATTTGTAGAATTTACGAATCAGAAAGCCAAAGAATTGTTTGCACTTTGCATTGATAAGGAAGGCGGAGAAGTTACAATGAAGAAAGCAATTGATTTACTTTGGGAAGATAGAAGTTATGATGAAAGGGTAAAATGTTTATATAGAAAATCTGTTATTTATTTAAGAAGTCTTTTTCAAAAATATCAGATTGATAATGTATTTGTAAGTGCCAGAGGAAGCTGCCATGTTAACAGGCAGGAAGTGAAATGTGATTTTTATGATGTTATAGATGGAAAAGATATCAAAGATACCTTATTTGATGGAAGATATATGACGAACTATTCATGGGGAGAAGAAACATGCGGTAAACTTGACCGTATGGCAGAGGATGTATTTTGAAAGGAACAAATAGGAAAACGAAAAAAAATAGCGTATCCTCTAAAGTCTTTTCGAAATTATCCGATAAATTTAATAACAGCCACGAAAGGACTGTTTGAAATGGATAGAAAGGAGGAGTCCGATATGCGTATTGAAGCATATACTCAGGTTCAGCAGTTGTACAGCACAAAGAAAACTGCAAAAGCGCATAAGGTAGTAGCAAATGGTGTTTCTGACCAGATACAGATTTCCAGTTTTGGTAAGGATATCCAGATTGCAAAAACAGCAGTTGCCGCAAGCAGTGATATCAGGGAAGAACTGGTAGCTCCTCTCAAAGCAAGTATCAAGAATGGTACTTATGAGGTGAGCGGCGAGAGCTTTGCAGACAAATTATTAAAGCAGTATGAAGAGAGTTCCAATCTGTAGGCACAATGAAAGGTGAGGTTTTAGCGTGGCAAGTTTAATGGAAAACTTGATAGATGTTTTGGAAAAAGAGAATGCAGAATATGAGAATTTATTGGCGTTGTCCATGCAGAAAACACCTGTCATTGTGTCAGAGGATTTGGAAAAATTAGCTCAAATCACGGATGAAGAGCAGCTTATCGTAAGCAGAATCAATCGTTTAGACGTTATAAGAAATGAGGCTGTGAAGGATATAGCGAATGTACTTAACAAGGATGTTACAAAATTAAAAATTGTAGATTTAATCAAGATGCTCGGGTCAAGACCAGAGGAACAGCAGAAGTTAGCAGCTGTTTTTGATAAATTGCAGACAAATGTAAAACATGTTGCAAGAATAAATGAACAGAACCGGGAATTGATTCAGAGTGCACTTGATATGGTGAAATTCAATATGAATGTTCTTCAGTCGATGAAGGCAGCACCGGAAACTGCAAATTATAATAAGGGCGCATATAATACTGGCGATATGATTGGCATGAGCCATAAATCATTTGATGCCAAACAGTAAAAATAGATTGTTAAGGACGGTAACGTTATGTCATTGATGGGAAGCCTCTACTTAGGCGTATCAGGATTACAAACTTCACATAATGCGTTGAACACAACAGCGCATAACATGTCTAACTTAGATACTGAAGGCTATACTAGACAGCAGGTAGCACTGGCAACGAAAGGTTATAATACTATTTCTAAGAGTTCTACAGTAAGCTGGCAGCAGTTAGGTCTAGGTGTTAATTATACCCAAACAAGACAGGTAAGAGATTATTTTCTGGATTTAAACTATCGACGTGAGTCCGGTAGAAATGCTTTTTATGAAGTTTCTTATAATGCAATGCAAGAAATAGAAGATATTCTGGGTGAGTCCAATGAAGGACACGCTTTTTCAGAAGCAATCTCTAACTTGTGGACATCAGTACAGGAATTAAGTAAAGATCCGACGAGTGCTGTAAATCAGAATTTATTTGTGACACGATCCTATGAGTTTATTACCAAAGCATCAGCAGTGTATGAAAGCTTATGTGATTATCAGGATAATATGAACGTGTCCGTTAAGAATGACGTAGACAAAATCAATCAGTACGCGCAGGCGATTGAGGCCCTGAACGAACAGATTGTTGGAATAGAAGCTGGCGATGTGGAAAAAGCGAATGATTTAAGAGACCAGCGTAATTATTATTTAGATGAATTAGGCAAAATGGGAAACATTTCTTATTCCGAAAACGACCTCGGTTATGTGAGTGTAAAATTTGAGGGAGTTGATTTGGTAAAAGGCGGTCTGGTAAACACCATGTCGTTGTACGAAGACCCGGAAACTGGATTCTATACTCCTTATTGGGAAATGTTTGCAACATATACCTATGATGCAGAAGGACATAAGGTATTAACCGAAGAAAGCCTGGATGCAGCGAAAGTATATGATTTAACAAGAACAATTGCTTCTGATTTGAATACAGATATTGGTTCTTTGAAGGGTCTTTTGCTTGCGCGAGGCGACCATAGAGCAACCGCCTTAGAAATCAAGGATATTAATACCGATGGTGAATACGAAGAGGGCTGGTATGATACTCATATTTCACAGTCAATTATTATGAATATTGAGGCGGAATTTGACCAGTTAATCAATGCAGTTACAACTAAGATTAATGGGATTTTGGCAGATGCTGCTGAGAAAGAATCTGCACAGTATCCGAATTCTACTTATTTAAGGGATGATAACGGCAATCCGATTCAGTTGTTTACCAAAATTATTGACGAACAGAAATCTGTTACATTGGCAGATGGAACCGTGGTAGAAACAGGATGGAATGTTAATAATTTGGAAGTTAACATGGACCTTCGTCAGAATCCTTCTTTATTAGGATTCCGTTTATCAGATTCTGCGGAAGATAATGCAACTATGGAAGCAATGAAAAAGGCTTTCCAGGAAACGATATATACCTTGAATCCAAATGTGCAGACACCGGTTTGCTTCAATGATTATTATAAGAATCTGGTAGCACAGGTTGCCAACTCCGGTTCTGTATTTGCAGCGATTCAGGAAAGCCAGACTGTTACAGTTGATTCTCTTAGCAGCGCAAGAGAACAGATAGTAGGTGTTTCTTCGGATGAAGAATTAACCAATATGATTATGTATCAGAATGCTTACAATGCATCCAGCCGATACATAAACGTAATCAGCGAAATGCTGGAGCATATCCTTACAACATTAGGAAGATAAGTTTTAGATAGAGAGTAAGAGGTGAGAACATGTCATCTACATTTTTTGGATTAACAATTGCATCTTCAGGTTTAAGAGCAGCGAATGCAGCTTTAAATACAACCGGCAATAATATTTCAAATGTAAATACAGAAGGATACAGTCGTCAGGCAGTACAGCAGGAGGCAAATGATGCACTTCGCGTTTTTGCAACCTATGGATGTGCCGGTGCCGGTGTTGATACGATTGCAATTGAACGTATTCGTGACAGCTTTTATGATACAAAATACAGAGATAATGAAACAAGACTCGGGGAATATGATGTAAAAGCATATTACATGAAAATGGTAGAAGATTATTTCACCGATGATAACGTAACCGGTTTTAAAACGATTTTTAATCAGGTATCCAATGCGTTACAGGAAATTACCAAGAACGGGAGCTCTGATTCAACAAAAGCACAGTTTATTTCTACCGTTAAAAGTATGACGGATTACTTTAACAATATGTATGGCGATATGCAGAATTTACAGGCCGACGTTAATGATGAAATTAAGATTCGTGTTGATAAAATTAATTCCATTGCACAGGATTTGGCAACACTTAACAAACAGATTAATGTTATTGAAATGACCGGAACGACTGCTAACGAACTTCGTGACAAACGAGATGTTTTGCTAGATGAGCTTTCTGCAATTGTAGATATGAAAACAACAGAAGTTCCTGTTTATGATACAGAAGGTAATGAAACCGGAGCAAATCGTCTGATTGTCAGAATTGCCGGTGGACAGACTCTGGTAGATATGAACGAGTACAATCAGTTGATTTGTGTAGCAAGAAGTGATGATGAAAAAGTAAATCAGACGGATATTGACGGTCTTTATGATATTGTCTGGTCACATGGTACAGAGTTTGGTTTATATAATGAATCCATGTATGGAGAACTTCGCGGATTGATTCAGATGCGCGATGGTAACAACGGAGAATATTTTAACGGTACTGTTACCGATGTTGCTTACAACAAAGAAACAACTACCGTAACAATAGCAACGACAGCAGATTATCTGAACAGTATGAGCAAATGTAATTTGTCTGATACAGGCGGTACAATTAATATTGGTAATACTGTTTACTATTATACAGACTGGTCCTATAACGGGGATGGAAAATATTCCTTCGTTATCGATAATATAAAGAGCGATACTCCATTAATTACCGGTAAAAAAGGGAAAGAAGCAAGTATTGGTGCATGTGTGGAATATCAAGGTGTACCTTACTACATGGAACAGATGAATGAATGGCTTCGTGATTTTGCACAGACTGTAAATAATATTTTTACAGAAGGTGTAACAAGCGAAGGCGAAGATGCCGGAATTCTTTTCACAGGTGATTATGTTACAACAGATGGACAGTTTACAGAAGCGGAACTGAATGATTATAGGAAGAATGGTAAAGGTTATTACTATCTGACAGCCGGTAACTTTGCTGTTAATAATGATTTAATAGAATCTCCTGGATTACTTGGAACAAGAAGTGATGCTTCCAATGGTGTGGAAGAATGTAAACAGGTAGAGAAAGTAATCTCTATGATGACGGATACGAATCAGTTTGTATTTCGTGGAAGAGATGCAGGCGGTTTCCTGGAATGTGTACTTTCCGATGCCGCACTGAATGCAAGTGATGCCAATACTTTCTACGATACTTATTTAAGTCTGGAAGTAAGTATTGAAAACCAGAGAACATCTATCTCCGGTGTAGATGAGGATGAAGAAGCAGTAAACCTTGTAAAATATCAGAATTCTTATACATTAGCATCGAAAATGATTTCGACTCTGACAGAAGTTTATGACAGATTGATTCTGGAAACAGGAGTATAAGAAATAAGAGTATAAGAAACAGGATTTTAAGAAGTGAGCATAAATTGAATTTATAAGGGCTTAAGAAAGGTGAGATTATATCATGAGAATAACAAATAAAATCATGCGAAATAATTCCTTATATAACATCAACCAGAATAAGATTCTGGAGGATAAGCTGAGTAGTCAGATGACAAATCAAAGTAAAATTACAAGACCGTCAGATGATCCGGTTGTTGCAATCAGAGCATTGCGCCTTCGTACCAATGTTACTACGGTATCACAGTATTATGACAAAAATGCCCCGGATGCAGACCAGTGGATTACGTTAACGGGTGATGCATTAGATCAGGTGGATGATGTTTTAACTGATTTGTA
This sequence comes from Lachnospiraceae bacterium, assembly GCA_017623295.1. Classification (GTDB taxonomy): domain Bacteria; phylum Bacillota; class Clostridia; order Lachnospirales; family Lachnospiraceae; genus UBA3282. Next base: position 95,507 of record JAGAPK010000055.1, read on the forward strand.
CAAACAGGCAGCAGATGCATCTAAGAAGTCTTTGAAATCTGAAGATTTAGAGATTATTTTAACGCAGATGGAAGCTTTGACAGATGAGTTTTATGCTTGTGGTAATGTAGACTATGCGGGAAGATATGTGTTCTCCGGATATAGAACAGATACACCGATTACTTTTACCGCAGAAGATATCAAAGATTTTACCAAAGACCCGGCGAATCTCAAAACCTTTGAAATTGAAGAATCTATGGGATATGAAGATTTTTCCGCTATCAGTTATACTGACTGGAGTAATATTGATGATGAATTACAGGTTACAAACACAACAATGTATCGTGTTCGTTTATCCTATAATGATGTGAATGAAGTTGCCGGTGGAGATGGTGCGACATATAGTTTTACTGTGAAACAGGGAAACAATGCATCAACAACGGTAAATGCTATACAGTATACAGATGCAGAAACTGCTTACAAGGCAATTTCTGATGGAAATTGTGAGATTGCTTATATTCCATCTACCGGTGAAATTGTTTTCAGCGAGGCTTATTATCAGAATACGAACAATATTTCTGAGGATACCAAAATAACAGTTAGCTATTCCAAGAGCAATTGGGTAGAAGGAGATATTAATCCGGTTCATTACTTTAAATGTTCCAGTGATGGTATTACCTATAATGCAGATGGTCTGGATCAGGATATTTTCTATGATGTAGGATTTAATCAAAATATTCAGGTTAATACACAGGCAAGAGAAGTCTTTACACATTCTGCTAAGAGAGATATGGATGATTTTGATATCTATTTGAAACAGTTGCAGGATATTGAAACAAAAATTACTGACATCGAAGAGAAAATGGCAGGTGTTGCAGAAGACAGCACAGACTATGAGAAGTTCCAGAAAAATCTGGATGCTGCTAATAAGGCATATACTTATATTAGAGAAAATATTCAGACAAAGTTTGAAAATCAGATTACAAAATATCAGTCATATATTGATGATACGAATGTGGCAATTACCAATAATGGTACAAGAGGAAGCCGTCTTGAATTAATCAGTGACAGATTAATGAATCAGAAAGCTACATTTAAGGACTTACAGAGTAGTAACGAGGATGTAGATGTCAGCGAACTTGCTGTACAGCTTAAGAGTTCTGAGCTTACATACGAAGCATCTCTTATGGCAACCAGTAAAATTATGCAGACGAATCTGATGAATTACATTTAAAAAGTGGGAATACTAGAAGTAAAGTTTTATCCCACGGAGAGGGAAAGCTTATGAAGGTTACAACAAAAGTATTTGGTGAGATTACAATTGATGACGATAAAATAATTACATTTCCGCAAGGAATTGTTGGATTTCCTGATTTAACACAATTTGCATTGATTCATGATTCCGAAAAAGGAAACGAAACAATTCATTGGCTGCAATCTTTGCAGGAAACAGCATTTGCAATCCCGGTTATGGATCCGCTTTTAGTTTGTCCTGATTATAATCCGGAAGTGGATGACGAATTGTTAAAACAGTTGGGAAACTTAACTCCGGAAGACATGTTAGTGCTTGTTACGGTGACGGTGCCTAAGGATTTGACAAAAATGTCTGTAAATTTGAAGGGACCAATCGTTATCAATTCAACAGAAAGAAAAGCAATTCAGGTTATTGTTGACGGTGATAATTACCAGGTGAAATTCCCAATTTATGATATCTTGAATGCAAATAAGAAAGCGGGTGAGTAAATGTTAGCTTTATCCAGAAAAAAGAACGAAGCGTTGGTTATCAACAATAACGTAGAAATTACTGTGTTGGAAATCAAAGGCGAACAGGTGAAGCTTGGCATCAGCGCACCGAAGGAAGTACCAATTTATCGAAAAGAAGTCTATGTACAGATTCAGGATTCCAATAAAGAATCCATGAACTTGGATGGACTGGAAGCATTACAGAATTTGTTAGGATAGAAAATATCCAAGGCAAAAATCAGAAAGCGGGCAGTATTTACTGTCCGCTTAATATTTTTATCATCTCTGCAAGTCGCATTTCATAGGTGTGGTATTTTGCCACTTTTTCATAGCCATTCAAAGCGATTTCCATGCGCTCACTGTCATGTTGCAAGTAATAATTCACTTTTTGAATTAAATCATTTGTATTCTCATAGACTTCCAAATCCCTGCCGATTTCAAAATATTCCGGTATTTCCGTCTGATAATTTGTAATCAGAAAACCACCGCAGCCGAGTACATCCCAGATACGAAGGGATAATCCCGTTTCAATTGGGCGCATGGTAATATTCAGATTGATTTTGCTGGCATGGAATATCTTCGGCATTTCTGTCAACGTATTGGCAGGCCCCATATTATGTACTTTTGGCAGACAATCGGTACTACTTCGTGTATATAGACCAACATCGAAATGCTGTGATAAAGCAGATAAAATTTCCTGTCGTTCCACGCAAGCCATTTTTATTCCAATATATTGATGGGCAACAAGATAACGGTCTGTGTCAGTGAATACATCTTCTCCCTTATAAAAATCAGGATCAGCGGATGCAATTTCTGAAATGACCCGTTCCGGTAAAGTGTCATAAATAAAGTTGTAGCCGGCAACCTTCATCTGTGCCTGAATCAGACCATTTACATATCCTTGTGTGTAGTCAGACAATTTATGCGACAGTTGGTCATAACGGCATTTTTCGGAATAAAGAGAACCGACAAATGCAACATCATGTCCGTATTTTACAAAATCATCTTCCGTCATATCCAGAATCACTTTTTCCCAACGATTAGCATTCGTTGCCAGAGGCAGATAATAAATGTGTTCCGGATTATACGGATAAAAGAAAGCATACTGAGCTTTGTCAAATAAGAAAATACGGTTCCATTCATTTTTCAGAGCATTTGAAAAAAGTTCAGCTACCGGGCTGTCCACACTCCAACAGACGTAAGGAATTTTGAAATGATTGCAAGTGTATGAAATCGCCGGATAGAAATTGATACTAAATACGAAAGCAAGCGGATGCTCCATAATCCATTCGGTCACTTTGGTGGCACATTGTGCCGGAGTGACATGTTTGTCAGTTATTTCCATGTCTTCTGTATGTACAGTGATGCCAAAATCTTTAAATACCTGTATAATATCCGGTTCGCATATACTGTTGTAACGATAAAAAAGTATTTCCATAAAGATTCTCCATTGTCCCTGAATATAATGTGGGAAGGAATGTTGTGTTATTCCTGCACAAAAACTATATAAACAGTGTAACCGAAAAAGAAATAAGTTGAAATAGGAAAATGAAAAATATAAAATAATTATAAATATGGTAAGATGGTATGACGATATATATCTTAAATGTATTCAGATATATAAATGAGAAATTTTTTGAAAAG
>JAGAPK010000005.1 GCA_017623295.1 Lachnospiraceae bacterium
TATGATTATGATTATGATGAAGATTATGACTACGATTACGATGATGACTATGATTACGACGATTATGATGACGAGGGCTATTATTCGTTACATAATGACATCAAGTATGACCTTTCCTATTCCATCGATTGGGAATACTATGAGTATGAAACCGATTTAGACAATGTTTCTATTTCTGTAGATTATCCGGTTATCGTTGGTGATGATGTGCCAAATCTGGATAAGTTAAATAAAGAGATCGCGGAAGAAGCAGAATTCTTTACAGAATATTTTGAAGAAGAATATCAGGATTATCTGGATGAAGATGGATACTTTGGTGTTTATGCAGGCGGTTATGTAACATATATGGATGAAGACGTTCTGAGCATCGTTTTCTCAGAAGATGTATATTCCGACTATTTTAGCTCTGTTTCATTATATTGTATCAATATTGATATGGAAAATGGGGTTATTCTGGATAATAACGATTTGCTTGATATCGATGATGATTTTTCAGTGGATTTCCGTGTGAGAAGCGATAAACAGAATGGAAGTATTGATGGATTGGATGAGATGTCTGATCAGGAAATTACAGAATATTTATCATCTTCTAATCTGATTGTATTCTATATCCCACAGGGCATGGAAATCGGATTAAATTATGAAGATGGATGGGTAACGGTTACTTATCCGGATTATGAGGATTATCTAAAAATATTCTAATAAAGTATGAGAGCATAATAAAGTATATAATAATGGTATTTGAGAGCACCTTGACTGAGGTGCTCTTGCTTTTTGAAAAAAGCTATGATACATTAAATACATCCTATATGGATGTTCTTTTATATTCTGCTTTGCATTTCCGGTATCTCACCAATCATTTCAAAGCATTAGCAAAAGAATTCATAAATTTATTTAAAAGGAGGGATAAAGGGATGTTTATTGGACTATAAAAATGATAAGATTACTTTATAAAAAAGAAACAAAGTAAATATTGACAAAATCGAACATTTGTTTTATTCTATTATCAGAACGAATGTTCTAGTGCAAAAAGGAGATTATATCATGGAAAAAGAAGAAAAATTAAAAGCATTGGATGCCGCTTTAGGGCAGATAGAGAGACAGTTTGGTAAAGGTGCAGTTATGAAATTAGGTGATCCGGCGGCACAGATGAATGTTGAAACAATTCCGACCGGTTCTTTAAGCCTTGATATTGCTTTAGGATTAGGCGGTATTCCAAAGGGGAGAATTGTAGAAATATACGGACCGGAATCCAGTGGTAAGACAACGGTTACATTACATATGATTGCAGAAGTACAGAAAAGAGGCGGTATTGCAGGATTTATCGATGCAGAACATGCGTTAGACCCTGTTTATGCTAAAAATATCGGTGTTGATGTAGATAATTTATATATTTCACAGCCAGATAATGGTGAACAGGCATTGGAAATTACAGAAACTATGGTTCGTTCCGGTGCAATTGATATTGTAGTAGTTGACTCTGTTGCTGCATTGGTTCCTAAGGCAGAAATTGATGGTGATATGGGAGATAGCCATGTGGGCTTACAAGCTCGCTTGATGTCACAGGCATTGCGTAAATTGACAGCAGTTATCAGCAAATCAAATTGTACTGTTATATTTATCAACCAGTTGCGTGAAAAAGTTGGTATTATGTTTGGTAATCCGGAAACAACAACCGGTGGTCGTGCGCTTAAATTCTATTCTTCCGTCAGACTAGATGTTAGAAGAATCGAATCTTTGAAACAGGGTGGCGAAGTAATTGGTAACAGAACAAGAGTAAAGGTTGTAAAGAACAAAATTGCACCGCCATTTAAAGAGGCAGAATTTGATATTATGTTCGGAGAGGGTATTTCCAGTGTTGGAGATATTCTGGATTTGGCCGCAGAAAATGGAATTATCAATAAGAGTGGCGCATGGTATGCCTATGAAGGCAATAAAATTGGACAGGGTAGAGAGAATGCGAAGCAGTATCTGAAAGATAATCCGGTAGTATGTGTGGAAGTAGAACGTAAGGTTCGTGAACTCTTTAATCTGGAAATAGATGAACAGCCTGAGCAGGAGAAAACAGCCAAAGCAACAAAAGAAAAGGCAGAAAAAATTGAAGAATAGAAATGATAATTGTAGAAATAACAAATGTTACTAAGGCAAGATATAAAGTAAAATTGGAAGATGGTACGGAATTTGTCGTATACCGGGGAGAATTACAACGTTTTTCTATGAAACAGGGAGAAGACTTGTCACAGGAAGCATATCAATGTCTTTTTCATGAAATTCTTCCTAAACGTGCCAAATTGCGTAGTATGAATCTTTTAAAATCAAAAGATTATACCCGTAAACAATTAGAAGATAAGCTGCGACAGGGTGGATATCCGGAAGAAATTATAGAAGAAGCAATGGAATATGTTATTTCTTACGGATATATCAATGATGAAAATTATGCCAGAAGCTATATCGAATATCATATGGAAGGCAGAAGTAAAACCCGTATTATAAATGATTTACTTAACAAGGGGATTGCCAGAACAACGATTATGAAAATGTTTGATGAATTGAAAGAGGATGGCATAGAAATCGATGAATTGAAAATGGCACAGAATTTATTACGGAAGAAAAATTATCATGCAGCAACCGCGACTTATGAAGAAAAGCAGAAAATGTACGTTTTTCTTTATCGGAAGGGTTTTCATTCAAGTGTAATCAACAGAGTGCTTTTACTTGACATAACTTGATTTTAGAGGTAGAATTAGTTTGTTGTAATTTGCTAATTAGAATGTTTTTGAAATTGCATTCTAGAATAGATATGTACAATGAAAACTTAATAAGGAGGTGCTCCTGTATATGCTAGGTGTTGTGATAGCAGTAGTCATCACACTGGTTATATCCATTCCGGTTACAGCAGTAGTAGCAACGAATTATCGTAAGAAGGTAGTAGAAGCAAAACTGGGTAATGCAGATGAGAAAGCCAGAGAGATTATTGATGAAGCTCTCAAAACAGCTGAGACAAAGAAACGCGAAGCGTTACTTGAAGCCAAAGAAGAAACCATTCGTTCTAAGAATGAATTGGACAAGGAAATCAAGGAACGTCGTGCTGAAGCACAGAGATATGAGCGTAGAGTTCAGCAGAAGGAAGAGAACATCGATAAAAAAGCAGATGCTATTGAAAAGAAAGAAGCAAGTTTAGCAGCGAAAGAGGAATCTCTTGCTAAGCAGCGTGAAGAAATTGCAAAACTGAATGAGCAAAGATTACAGGAACTGGAACGAATCTCAGGTTTAACCTCCGAACAAGCAAAAGATTACTTATTGAAAATTGTTGAAGATGAAGTAAAACATGAAACTGCTGTCATGATTAAAGAAATGGAGAGCAGGGCAAAGGAAGAAGCAGATAAGAAAGCGAAGGAATATGTTGTAACAGCTATTCAGAAATGTGCAGCTGATCACGTATCTGAAACAACAATATCTGTTGTACAGCTTCCAAATGATGAAATGAAGGGCAGAATCATTGGTAGAGAGGGACGAAATATCAGAACTCTTGAAACAATGACAGGTGTTGATTTAATTATTGATGATACACCGGAAGCAGTTATTTTATCCGGATTTGATCCAATTCGCCGTGAAGTAGCAAGAATTGCGCTTGAAAAATTGATTGTGGATGGACGTATTCATCCAGCCAGAATTGAAGAAATGGTGGAAAAAGCGCAAAAAGAAGTAGAAGTAATGATTAAAGAAGAAGGTGAATCAGCTACACTGGAAGTAGGTGTGCATGGTCTTCATCCGGAACTTGTTAGATTACTTGGTAAGATGAAATTTAGAACCAGCTATGGTCAGAATGCGTTGAAACATTCTATTGAAGTAGCACAGTTATCTGGATTATTGGCTGCAGAAATGGGATTGGACGTTAGAATGGCTAAACGTGCCGGTTTATTACATGATATTGGTAAAGCTGTTGACCATGAAATGGAAGGCTCCCACATTCAGTTGGGTGTTGAACTTTGTAAGAAATACAAAGAATCACAGATTGTTATCAATGCAGTAGAATCACATCATGGCGATGTTGAACCACAGAGCTTGATTGCATGTCTGGTACAGGCTGCAGATACTATCTCAGCTGCAAGACCGGGTGCAAGAAGAGAAACATTAGAAACATATACAAGCAGATTAAAACAATTAGAAGACATTACAAACAATTTCAAAGGTGTTGATAAATCTTTTGCTATTCAAGCAGGTAGAGAGATTCGTGTTATGGTAGTTCCAGAACAGATTACTGATGCGGACATGGTATTACTCGCTAGAGATATTTCAAAACAGATTGAAGCTGAATTAGAATATCCTGGACAGATTAAAGTAAATGTAATCCGTGAAAGTCGTGTCATTGACTATGCGAAATAGTATAATTTCAGATTTATGATGTATAAAACCCCAAATCGAAAGAGATTTGGGGTTTTTTTCATTTTCTACTTGTCTTAATAAATATTATGTAGTAGAATACACTAAGTGTATGATTGTATACAATTATTCAATCAACACATATAAATAATATTACACGAGAAAATAAAAGTACATTCGTGAGGTGGAGGAAAGTATTATGAAATCCTATAAAGAAATGAGCAAAGAAGAACTTATTTCCTTAAAAGGGGAGCTTGAGAAAGCTTTTGTAGATGCAAAAGGTAAAGGGCTGAAACTTGATATGTCCAGAGGTAAACCAACCCCGGCACAGTTAGATATGGCAATGGACATTATGGATGTGTTAAATTCTGACTCTATTCTGAAAACAGAAGATGGTACGGATTGCAGAAACTACGGTATCATGGACGGAATCCCGGAAGCAAAACAGTTAATGGGTGAAATGATGGGGGTTCCGGCAGAGAATGTACTTGTATATGGAAATGCAAGTTTAAGTATTATGTATGATTCTGTGTCCCGTTCTATGACACATGGTGTTATGGGAAGCACACCTTGGTGCAAATTGGATAAAGTGAAATTTCTGTGTCCTGCACCGGGATATGACAGACATTTTAAAATAACAGAACACTTTGGTATCGAAATGATTACGATTCCAATGACACCGACTGGTCCGGATATGGATTTGGTAGAGAAATATGTACAAGAGGATGCAGCAGTAAAAGGAATCTGGTGTGTACCGAAATATTCCAATCCACAGGGGATTTCTTATTCTGATGAAACAGTCAGAAGATTTGCTAACTTAAAACCGGCAGCGGAAGATTTTAGAATTTACTGGGATAATGCTTATGTAATTCATCATCTTTATGAGGATAAACAGGATGAAATTCTGGAAATTTTAAGTGAATGCGAGAAAGCAGGAAATCCTGATTTAGTATTAGAATTCTGCTCTACCTCTAAAGTAAGTTTTGCAGGAGCAGGTATTGCTGCTATGGCTGCATCCAAAGCGAACCTTGATTTTATTAAGAAATCTATGACAGTGCAGACAATCAGTTATGACAAGATTAATCAGCTTCGTCATGTGAGATACTTCAAAAATCTGGATGGCATGTTAGCACATATGAAAAAACATGCTGATATCATGCGCCCGAAGTTTGAGGCAGTATTAGAAGTATTAGACAGAGAATTAGCTGGTCTGGATATTGGTGAATGGACAAAACCTCTTGGTGGTTATTTCATTTCTTTCGATGCTATGGAAGGCTGTGCAAAAGCAATTGTAGCAAAATGTAAAGAAGCCGGTGTTGTATTAACGGGTGCCGGAGCAACTTTCCCTTATGGTCAAGATCCGAAAGACAGCAATATTCGTATCGCACCTTCTTTTCCTACACCAGAAGAGATGGCTGCAGCAACAGATTTGTTTGTTCTGTGTGTAAAATTAGTCAGTGTAAATAAATTATTAGGCGAAGCATTGGTTTAATTGTAAGCTTGGCTGATGATATGGAGTAATATATGGAAAAATATGAACGTCTGGAAAGAAATCTGGTACACAAAGGAATTCTCTTTGATTACTATCAGGATAAGATAAAAGTGCCTAACGGAAATATTGCAACATGGGATTTTATCGGACATAAAGGCGCAGCAGCGGTAGTAGCGGTCAATGCAGAAGGAAAACTTCTTATGGTAAGACAGTATCGTAATGCACTGGATAGAGAAACTCTGGAGATACCTGCCGGTGGTCTTGAGGGCGAACCAACAGATGTTGCAGCAGCAAGAGAACTGGAAGAAGAAACCGGATATAAGGCGGGCAAATTGGAATTTTTGATTTCCATATACACAACGGTTGCTTTTTGTAATGAAAAAATAGATATCTATCTGGCAACTGACTTAATACCAAGTAAGCAACACTTGGATGAAGATGAATTTATTAACGTAGAAGTGTATGACATTGAGGAACTGGCACAGATGATTTATGAAGGCAAAATTCAGGATGGCAAGACTGTGTCAGCTCTTATGGCATACAAAAATAAGTATTGCAGATAAGAATAACATTTTAATAATAAAACATTATAATAATCATAAATAATAACATTATTTATGGTGTATATCAGCAAACATCCCGACATATATTTAGATAGTCGGGAGGATAGATATACATGACTATGAAGCAAGGAAACAAAAATGGATACTATTTGCTGTATCTGTTTATTATGGGTTTATTTCTAGGAATATTATTTGTCAATATCAGACATGATTTCTGGGTACAGGAAGATGGACTCTTAAATACAGCCATGTTGGAGCAACTGGAAGAGTGTGAACTGAATGGCAGTTATCTTCTTGGATATATTTTAAAACACAGAGTTTCCATAGTTATTATTATCGGTATGCTTGCTTCAACAATGATAGGACTTCCGATTGTATGCGGATATGTTTGTTACTTGGGAATCAGCGCAGGCTGTATTCTTTCTGTGGCAGTAATCCGTTATGGCATTAGAGGTCTTTTTTTCATGGCAGCCAGTATTTTTCCGCAGGCGATTTTTCTGATACCGGCTTATTTGCTGCTTTTTCGATGGGGAATGGAATGTAATCGAACCTTATATGGAAAAAGTGGGAATATGGAGGGATATCCGGTAAGTGGAAAACAATTACTTTTGAAATCGGCTGTTAGTTTTCTCGGAATACTTTTTCTTGTTATTGTCGGATGTATATTAGAAAGTTATGTAAATCCCCAAATTGTGCATTTCATTTTAAAAATTTTTTAAAAAGTTTTTCCCAGATATAGTAGACATAAAATGACACTCTGACGATATGTTGTGCTTTCGGTGCAGAGTGCTTAAAATGCCCGAAAAATCAGTAAAAAATCCATTTGCTTTTCTCAAAAAATCTGCTTATAATGTTACCTAGGCGTTGATTTAATTAACATAATAATTTATGGGGAAGGGTCTCCGGATTCATGGAAAAACAAATTGCAGCATTTATATCTTATTTACATAATGTGAAAAAAACATCTAACAATACAGAGATGTCTTATAAGCGTGATTTGGAGAAACTCTGCCATTTTATGAATGCAGAAGGTATTCAGGATGTAAAGGATATTACTGCCGGAAAATTGAATGATTATATGAAATATCTGGAAGATAATCATTTTGCGATTGCAACGGTTTCCAGAAATGTGGCTTCGATTAAGGCTTTTTATCATTATTTGATGCAAGAAGGTATTGTTTCAGAAGATGTTTCTGAGAAGTTGAAGGCACCGAAGATTGAGAAAAAGATACCGGAAATTATGTCACCGGAGGAAGTTGTCAGATTGTTGGAACAGCCAAGTGGTGATTCACCGAAAGAAATTCGTGATAAAGCGATGTTAGAACTTCTTTATGCAACCGGTATTCGTGTGACGGAGTTAATTACGCTGAAGGTTTCGGACGTAAATATGCAGATGAGCTTTCTGGTATGTAAGGATGCCAATAAAGAAAGAGTCATTCCTTTTGGAAGTGCAGCAAAGAATGCACTAAGTCGTTATCTGGACGGTACGAGAGAAGAAATGATGGAAGATAAGAAATCCGATGCTTTGTTTGCAAATTGTTCGGGACAACCTATGAGCAGACAGGGGTTCTGGAAATTGATTAAATATTACGCAAAGAAAGCAGATATTAAAGCGGATATTACACCGCATACCTTAAGGCATTCGTTTGCGGCGCATCTGGTTGAGAATGGTGCAGATTTAAGAAGTGTACAGGAAATGCTTGGTCATTCCGATATTTCTACAACACAGATTTATGCAAATTTAAACCACAATCATATAAGAGAAGTATATGCAAAGGCTCACCCTCGCGGATGAGCCTAATTTTTATTCGTATTCTGCAATATCATAAATCAGTTTTTCGGAAGCTTCCCAGCCAAGACATGGATCTGTAATAGATTTTCCATAAATTCCTTCGCCGATTTTCTGGCAGCCTTCTTCAATATAGCTTTCAATCATAACACCTTTTACCAGTTTATGAATATCAGCACTTAACTTTCTGCTGTGCATAACTTCTTTTACAATACGAACCTGCTGTTCGAATGCTTTGTTGGAATTGTTATGGTTAGCATCAATGATACAGGCTGGATTTACTAAATCAAATTCATTATATAAAGTAAAAAGTTTCATTAAGTCTTCGTAATGATAATTCGGAATGCTCTGGCCATTTTTGTTTACCGCTCCACGCAGTACCGTGTGGGCCAGTGGATTACCGGTGGTCTGCACTTCGTAGCCTCGATAGGTAAAGGAATGAGGATGCTGTGCAGCATAAACAGAGTTTAGCATAACGGAAAGTGTGCCGCTGGTTGGGTTTTTCATACCACTTGCCACATCAAAACCACTAACCGTCATACGATGCTGCTGGTCCTCAACGGAACGTGCACCAATGGCAACATAGGAAAGAATATCTTCCACGTAGCCCCAGTTGTCAGGATAGAGCATTTCGTCGGCAGCGGTTAATTCGGATTCTTCCATTGCACGGATGTGCATTTTACGCATTGCAATAAGTCCTGCTTTATAATCCGGTTTTTTCTCCGGGTCAGGCTGACTTACAATTCCTTTGTAGCCTTCGCCGGTAGTTCTTGGTTTGTTTGTGTAAATTCTCGGAATCAGAATTAGTTTATCTTTTACCTTTTCATTGACTTTGGCAAGACGGCTGATATAATCACAAACAGCATCTTCGTTGTCCGCAGAGCAAGGTCCGATAATAACAAGGAACTTGTTACTTTTTCCGGTAATAACATCACTGATTTCTTTATCGCGTTGCTTTTTCAACTCGGCAAGATGAGTCGGAACTGGGAATTCTGCCCGAATTTCATCCGGAGTTGGAAGCTTAGTAACATATTGAAAAGACATTTTTCTACACCTCTTAATTGTATTTTTTTGCCTGTTTTTCTGGCTAAAACACATATATTATAGTATATTAGGTAGAGAATCGCAAGCGGTACTGTGAGAAATGCGAAGTGCAGAAATAGTACATAGCGTAGTCTGTACCATCTGACTTGCCAGCATGCCCCACAGATAACCTTTGATGCCCCAAATCGGAATTGCGAAGAATACAAACAACAGGCGGACGAGCAGACTAATAATACTATAAACAAAGGTAAGTCCTGTTTTGCCAAGTCCGTTTAAAATACTGTTTAAGGTGCTGGCAATATATAAAAATGGGCAAATGAAGCTTAGTGTCAGGATAAAGCTTCCGGCAAGTTCGCTGTCAAACAGGAGTCTTCCGGCCAATCGACCTGTCAGAAGAAAAAAGGCAGTACAGCCAAAGCCAAGCAATAAGCAATACTTAATGGAAGTTAAAATGGTTTTAGTGACCGTATGGTGATTGCCGGTTGCATCTGCTTCTGATACGATGGGAAGCAAAAGTACCGAAATGGAATTGGTAATGGCGGAAGGAAACAGAATAAGCGGCAGACTCATTCCGGTGAGAACACCGTAAACGCCAAGAGCATCTGCATTGCTTAAACCATATGCCATTAATTTGTTCGGGATAAAAATGGACTCAATGCTTTGCAGTATATTGATAATAATTCGATTGGCAGATAAAGGAACTGCCAGATGCAATAGATTTCTGGTAATCTGATAATACTTTGCAATCAGATGACTGCCAGAGAAAGAACCCGATGGTTTTCTGATTTTTCCATCAAATATATGGAAAGAACGGCATAAAATGGCAAGTACCGATACAATCATGGAGGCAGCTTCGCCAATCACGAGTCCTACAACCGCAAAACTGATGGTAGGAGTCATATTGCGTTGCAGACAGATGTAATAAATCAAATAAACAGAACCTACCCGGACAACTTGTTCTGCTAACTGGGACAAAGCCGGAATGGCAGTTTTTTTGATGCCATAAAAATATCCATTGATACAGGAATGAACCGTAGCCATTGGAATAGAAAGTGCTATAATACGAAGTAAGGGTGCTGTTCTTTTTTCCAAAAGAAAGGTTACAGCAATCCAATCGGAAAAGCCGTAAATGAAAAACATGCAGCCGAAAGAAACTGCCATAGAAAGCAGAAAACCTACCCATAGTGTGCGGAATGAAGTTTTATAATCGTGCGTGGTGGTTTCGTTTGCAACGTATTTGGAAATGGCAGTTTGCATACCGGATACTGTCAGAGAAAAGGAAAGTGCAAGTACGGGAGAAATCAACTGATAGATGCCCATACCTTCTGCACCAAATACTTTGGATAGAAAAATGCGATAGAAAAAGCCAATAAAACGGCTGAGCAATCCGGTAATAGTCAGTATAAAAGTTCCGATAAAAAGAGGATTTTTTGTTTTCATTGGAACACCCGCAGAAAGATTTATCATTTCATATTATGCGAAAAAGAATACAAGAAGAACTAAGTTAAGAAAGGTCATAGAAGATGAAGAAAAAAGTAGTTGTAGGTATGTCAGGTGGTGTCGATTCTTCCGTTGCAGCATATTTGTTAAAAGAACAAGGATATGATGTCATTGGTGTTACCATGCAAATATGGCAGGATGAGGAGCAGGCAGCACAAGAAGAAAATGGTGGCTGCTGTGGTTTGTCTGCAGTAGATGATGCAAGAAGAGTGGCGCAGCATCTGGATATTCCATATTATGTTATGAATTTTAAGAAAGAATTTAAAGAAAAAGTAATGGATTATTTTGTAGAGGAATATCTGGCAGGAAGAACGCCGAATCCTTGTATCGCTTGCAACCGGTATGTAAAATGGGAATCCCTTTTGCAGCGCAGCATGGAAATTGGTGCCGACTATATTGCAACCGGTCATTATGCCAGAATTGTGCAGCTTCCAAATGGACGATATGCAATTCGTAATTCGGTAACAGCAGCCAAAGACCAGACGTATGCCCTCTATAATCTGACACAATATCAGCTTGCGCATACACTTATGCCGGTGGGAGATTATGAGAAAGATGAGATTCGAAAGATTGCGCAGCGAGAACATCTTCCGGTAGCGCATAAGCCGGATAGCCAGGAAATCTGTTTTATTCCGGATCATGATTATGCTGCTTTTATTGACAGAGAAGCAACTGGCAGAGTGCCGGGAAAAGGAAACTTTGTGACCAAAGACGGTAACGTATTAGGGGAACATCTTGGAATCACACATTATACCATCGGCCAGCGAAAAGGATTGAATCTGGCAATGGGGCATCCTGTTTTTGTAACCGATATCAGACCGGAAACCGATGAAGTAGTTATTGGTGAAAATGAGGATGTTTTTTCGGATACATTATTCTGTAAAAACTTAAATTTTATGAGTATAGAAGATTTAACAGAGCCAAGAGAGGTGCTTGCAAAAATAAGATATGCCCACAGAGGGGAAAGATGTCTTATTGAAAAAGTGGGTGAAGATACCGTGAAATGTACCTTTAAAGCACCGGTTCGTGCCATAACACCGGGACAGGCAGTAGTTTTTTATGAGGATGAGCATGTGCTTGGCGGTGGCGTAATTATGCGCCTGTAAAGGCTTCCTAAGAAAAACTTAAGAAAATCTATCATTTTCCTTCACGATATTTTCACAGACTCTATGTTACAATAGGGACTCGTAAGAAGAGGAGTGATGAAAAATGGTAGAATCAAAATTTACCCATGTAAAAGTGAATAATGAAATTGAGTTATGCGAAGTTTATGATAAAGAAACAAAAGAACTGATAAAGAAAGCCTTCTTTGGAGCAGGCGTTTCCTTTTTTATTAAATGCAAAAAAGGATTTGCTGACAAAGAAGGCAGATACATTATCTGTGTTAACATCAGTCAGAAAAATGCAGCCAGGATGGCTATTTTCCGAAAAGTAGATGAGGCAGAAGATAAAGTAAATTTTTTTGATGGCTCATATCCGGTGAAAGGTGGGTTCGCGCCCTTCAAAAGTACAGTAATACCCGAATCCACATTGTGCTAAGACGGATTCTGCGACTTTGAAATGTGCAGCGATTTTATCCGGAGTGTGAGCATCAGAACCAATCGTGATAATTTCTCCGCCCATTAATTTGAAGCGGCGGACAATGTCAGAGCAAGGGTTTGTTTCTTTCATACCTTTGGAAAGTCCACCGGTATTAATTTCAATGCCTTTGCCACTGGAAATCAGTTTTTCCAGAATTTTATCAATAATATCCTGGTATAACTCATAAGTGTAGCCTTCGTCCTTCTTCGGGCCGTAGCGAACTACATAATCCAAGTGTCCGTAAACATCAAAATTACTGAACACTTTCAAATTGGCGAGAATTGATTCAAAATACTCGCGATATGCTTCTTCCTGTGTTCTGCCTTCATAAAAAGAAGGATAGTAAGGGTCTCTTCCGTTACAGACATGGGAAGAGGCAATAATAAAATCATATTCATGTGCTTTGGCAAACGCAGCATTTTTGCGGGAAATCTGAGGCTGTAAGCCAAGTTCCAAGCCGAAGCGCAATTTTATTTTGTCCGCATATGTTTCCTTCAGTTTCAGAAAATCATATAAATAAGAGTCCGGATTTAATTCAAAAATATTATCCGGTTCATCGGGAGAAGCGGGATAATCAAAATCGTTGTGCTCCGTAAAGCACATATGGGACAACCCCATTCGAATTCCCTGCAAGACCATTTCTTCCATTGGTACATCGCAATCTCCTGAAAAAGAGGAGTGTAAGTGATAATCAGCTTTGATTGGCATAGTTTTGCTCCTTTTGTTTATAATGAGTATTGTTTTCCAATTAAGGATTTTTTTCTTAAAATAAGTGTAGTTTATTTTGTTCAAAATGGCAATGTTTTCACGAGATACCATGAGAAAATTAGGATTTATGAAGGAAATCACATTAAATTCCAAATATTTTTGATTTACGTCTTGAATTTTTAGGACAAATTAGGTACAATAAACCTGCTGACAAAATTTTATCAATCTGGAGTTTCTTCTGAGATTGGTAAAATAATATAAAATTTTTAATCAATTTTAGGAGGAAACTAAAATGGCAGTAAAAGTAGCAATTAATGGTTTTGGTCGTATCGGTCGTCTTGCATTCAGACAGATGTTCGGTGCAGAAGGATACGAAGTAGTAGCAATCAATGATTTAACAAGCCCTAAAATGTTGGCTCACTTGTTAAAATATGATTCTTCTCAGGGTAAATATGAGAAAGCTGACACAGTTACAGCTGGTGAAGATTCTATCACAGTTGATGGAAAGACTCTTAAAATCTACAAAGAGCCAGATGCAAACAATTGTCCTTGGGGAGAACTTGGAGTAGACGTAGTATTAGAGTGCTCCGGTTTCTATACATCTAAAGACAAAGCACAGGCACACATCAATGCAGGTGCTAAGAAAGTTGTTATTTCTGCTCCAGCAGGAAACGACCTTCCTACAATCGTTTACAATGTAAACCATGAAACATTAACAAAAGATGACAAGATCATCTCCGCAGCTTCTTGTACAACAAACTGTTTAGCACCTATGGCTAAAGCTCTTAATGACTTAGCAGGAATCAAATCTGGTATCATGAGCACAATTCATGCTTACACAGGTGATCAGATGATCCTTGATGGTCCTCAGAGAAAAGGTGATTTAAGAAGATCTCGTGCAGGTGCTGTAAACATCGTTCCTAACAGCACAGGTGCTGCTAAAGCAATCGGTCTTGTTATTCCTGAATTAAATGGTAAATTAATCGGTTCCGCTCAGCGTGTTCCTACTCCTACAGGTTCTACAACAATCTTAGTAGCAACAGTTGAGAAATCCGTAACTAAAGATGAAATCAATGCAGCTATGAAAGCAGCAGCTAACGAATCCTTCGGTTACAATGAAGAAGAAATCGTATCTTCCGATATCATCGGTATGAGATTTGGTTCTCTCTTCGATGCAACTCAGACAATGGTTGGCGAAGACAACTTAGTTCAGGTTGTTTCTTGGTATGATAACGAGAACAGCTACACAAGCCAGATGGTTAGAACAATCAAATACTTCGCTGAGTTAGGCTAATTCATCTAAGTATTGATAAGAATCTAAGCTAAGATCAATTATGGTCCGGCCTCGTTGGGCCGGACCTTATTTCATATAAGGAGGAAATAAAAATGGGATTAAATAAAAAATCCGTAGATGACATCAATGTAAAAGGAAAACGCGTTCTTGTAAGATGTGACTTCAATGTACCTCTTAAAAATGGCGAAATCACAGACGAAACACGTATTGCTGCAGCACTTCCTACAATCAACAAATTGTTAAACGATGGTGGTAAAGTAATTCTTTGTTCTCACCTCGGTAAAGTTAAAAATGGTCCTAACGAAGGCGAATCTTTAGCACCGGTAGCTAAGAGATTATCTGAGAAACTTGGCAAAGAAGTTAATTTCGTTGCTGACTATAATGTAACAGGCGAAGCAGCTACAGCAGCTGTTGCAGCTATGAACGAAGGAGATGTTGTATTACTTCAGAATACACGTTTTCGTGGTGCAGAAGAAACAAAGAATGGTGAAGAATTCAGCAAAGAGTTAGCTGATCTTGCAGACGTATACGTTTGTGATGCTTTCGGTTCTTCTCATAGAGCACATGCATCTGTTGCAGGTGTTACAAAATTCATCTCCGCTAAAGGCGGCGAAAATGCAGTTGGTTACTTAATGCAGAAAGAAATCGACTTCTTAGGAAATGCAGTAGAAAACCCAGTTAGACCTTTCGTTGCTATCCTTGGTGGTGCAAAAGTAGCTGATAAACTTAACGTTATCAACAACCTTCTTGAGAAATGTGACACACTTATCATCGGTGGTGGTATGGCTTTCACATTCTTAAAAGCAAAAGGATACGAAGTTGGTAACTCATTGGTAGACAATGAGAAGATTGATTACTGTAAAGAAATGATGGCTAAGGCGGAAGCTGCAGGAAAGCAGTTATTGCTTCCAATCGATACAACAATCGCTGCAGGTTTCCCGAACCCAATCGATGCTGAAATCGA